>ONVI01000015.1 GCA_900321275.1 uncultured Eubacteriales bacterium
AAGTTGATGTCCCCGCCCATGAGCATGCACAGGCGCAGGCGGCTTTTCTCGCCGCCGGAGAGGGCACCCACCGGCGTCAGTACATCTTCACCCCGGAAGCCGAAGGCCGCGAGGCGATCCCGCGCCTCCTGCGGCTGGCAGCGGCAGTCCCACAGCATCGTGTCGAGGGCGGAGCGCTCTTCGTTCGTAAAGCCCACAAGCTGCGGCAGATAGGCAGTCCTCACCGTTGGGCCAAGATAGAGCCAGCCCTTGTCCGGCTTTTCCACGTCCATGATGAGCTTGACAAGCGTGGATTTCCCCGTTCCGTTGTCCCCGATGAGGGCGATACGCTCCCCGCCGGTGACGAGGGCGTCCAAATCGGAAAACAACACCCGATCGCCGTAGCCCTTCTCAATGCCATCCATGACCAGCACCTCGTCGCCGACAAATTCGCGTTCTTTGAACTTGACATTCAGCTTGCGCTGTTCCTTGGGCTTTTCGCTGTGGCTGAGCTTTTCAATGCGCTTTTCCATGGAGAAGGCGCGCTTGTGCAGCTTGTCATTGCCCATGAAGGCCCAGAGATGCATCTGCTCCGCCGCGCGGGTGAGCTGCTCGATCTTGGCCTGATCCTTCTCGTATTTCTTCAGCTTTTCCTCAAAGCGGTGCTGCCGCTCCTCCACATAGAAGCTGTAGTTGCCGCTGTAAAACTCTGCCTTGCCCTCATTGATCTCAATGCAGCGCTGTACCACCTTATCGAGAAAATAGCGGTCGTGGCTGATGGCGAGGACTGTGCCCTTGAAATGCAGCAGATAGTCCTCCAGCCATTCCGTGGCCCGGAGGTCGAGATGGTTGGTCGGCTCGTCGAGAAGGAGGATATCGGTGTTTTCCAGGATCAGACGTGCGAGGTTGACACGCGTCTTCTCCCCGCCGGAGAGGGACGCAAACTCCTGTTCGAGCATGGCGGGGGAGATGTCCAGACCGTTTGCGACCCGCGCCCGGTCCACGTCCATCTCATAGCCCCCCAGCCGCCGGAAATCCTCCTGCAGCTTGTCATATTCCCGCAGCAGGGCGGGGGACTGGTCGTGCTCCATGCGCTCGGTCAGCTCGTCCATGCGCTCGCTGATGCGGTACAGGCGGCGGTGCGCGTCCTTTAACACCATCTCGGTCGTCCAGCCCTCGGGGTAGACGGGGATCTGAGAGATGAGGCCCATGCGCTTTCCCGGCGCAACGGCGATCTCACCCTCGTCCGGGCGCAGCTGGCCCGTCAGAATACGGAAGAGCGTCGTCTTTCCGCAGCCGTTGTGGCCGAGAATGCCGATGCGCTCCCCCTCGGTGACGGCGAAGCTGAGACCGTCGAGGACATTCCTGCCGATCTCGAAGGATTTTATTAAATTGCTGACGGATAAGTCTGTCATGACAATGAGTCCCTGTTTTTTATCTTATTCGCTGACGCTCCAGCCCTCGCTGCTCAAATCCAGAATCTGCGGGAATTTTGCAAGCTTCCCCTGGTTATAGCTCACCTGAATGTCGGCCTTCGCCTGCTTGCCGTCCTCGCCGGTAATCATGACGGTGACGGTCATGCGATGCTGGCCCTCCTTCAGAATGCCATGCTGCTTGACGATGCGCAGGCCGGACTTGAGGAGGTCCTGGATCGTACCCATTTTCAAAAGCTGTAAAATAAACATTTCTTTCTTCCTTCCTGTTATATAGATTTAATATACTCTATCACATATTTTTAACGGCCCACTGGAGCACCTCGTTCGTGATGCGGCCCGCCTTGCTCAGACCGAAGCCGCCGCGCTCGACAAGCGTTACAAAGGCGTAGGGGTGGGCCTCGTCGTCCAGAAACCCCACAAACCAGGAGTGGGAGCTTCCGTCGCCCAGCTCCGCCGTGCCGGTCTTGGCACAGATGGGCAGACCGGGGAAGTTCGTATCCGCCTCGTAATGCGTGACGGCGTTGTTGCGCATCAGGTACTTGAGCCTGTCCGCCGTGGAGGGTTTTACAAGCTCCGTGATCGGCGGCGTCTCCCCGTCCAGAAAGTGCGGCTCGACCAGCATGCCGCCGTTTGCCACGGCGCAGAGGAAGCGCAGCATGGAATAGGGCACCACCATGTCCGTGGACTGGCCGATGCCCGCCCAGCCGGTCTCGGGGTCGCCGACAAATTCCAGCGGGAAATTGCCCTTGACCGTCGGGATGCCGTCAATGCTGTGGCCGTCCAGAAAGCCGTATTTGCTGACGTATTCGATCAGCGTGTTCTGCCCCAGCGACACCGCAATCTGCGCGAAGGCCACGTTGCAGGAGTTGGCAAGCGCCTGTTCAAAATTCTGCGTGTAATGGCTGGCGACGCAGATAAAGGGGACGCCCGCGATCTTGAACTCGTCCTCGCAGTACCAGATGCGGCTGTCGATATCGGGGATGCGCTCGATCGCTCCGGCGGCGGTGATGAGCTTGAAAATGGAGCCCGGTGTGAAGGAGGCTGAGATGCAGCGGTTGATAAACGCGCCGTCCCGCTGCTCACCGTTGGTGTCCAACGGGTCGACCGAGGGGGTGGACACCATGCCCAGCAGCTCCCCGGTGCGGTAGTTGCACACCATCATGCAGCCGCTGGCCCACTCGCCGATGGATTCGTAAATCTTGTTGTTCAGCCGCGCGTCGTAGGTCAGCGTGAGCTGCTTGTTTGAGCCGACATGCGTCGTGCCGGTCAGCAGGCTGAAGCCGTGCACATCATCCCAGAGGCGGGAGAGAATACCCGTCCCCGTGCGGCCCCAGTAGTCGCCGGTGACGTGGTAGTTCGCCGCGCGGGTGATGCGGTCGGGGGAATAGGTGCTGCGTACCTCGTCAAAATAGGCGAGGGTGATGCCGTTTCGGTCCACGATATGTCCGGTCGCGCCGGAGTTTGCCCGGGAGAAGTAGAGCGCCCATTCCTCGCCGTGCGCAATGTAGCGCGTCAGATACACGCTCATGCCGAAAACCACCAGCGCCGCGATGAGCAGTACCGAGAAGGCGCGGTTTGTTATTTTCCTCGTGGCTGCCACACCTCCCAGTCGGAAAGATCCTCCTCCGCGTCCGTGTCCATGGACGCCTCACGGACGGCGAAGCTTGCGTCCCTGCGGTTGTCGGCGCTCTTGATAAAGGCCATCAGCATCCAGCAGGAGAGAAGCGACGTGCCGCCGCGGGAGACGAAGGGAAAGGTAACGCCCGTGAAGGGCAGAATATCCAGCGAACCGAACACGTTCATCGCAAGCTGTGTCAACAGCATGCTCATCGCGGCGCAGGCCGCGATCGAATAGTAGGCCGAACGCCCGTGTCTTGCACTGCGCACGGCGAACAGCGCCAGCACCAGCATCGCCGCCACCATGATGACGCCGATGATGAGCCCCTGTTCTTCACAGACCATGGCGAAGACCATGTCCGTATTCGCCGCAAAGATGTCCTTGAGCCAGCCCGCGCCCGCGCCCTTGCCGTAGAGACCGCCCGCAGCAGCGGCGGACATGGCGCGTGTCTGCTGGAAGCCTGCGCCGTACACGTCCTCCCACACATGTCCCCAGGTGGAGAAGCGGCGGGCAATGTAGGGCTTGATGCTCACCGCCAGAAAAGCCGCCATAGCCGCGCCGGAGACCGCCAGGATCACCGTGGCGATGGAGCCGGAGCGCAGATAGGAGATGACGAGGAAGGTGACAAAGAAGATGAGGGCGGTGCCGAAGTCGCCGATCAGCGCGAGAGTTCCCACGCAGAAGGCGGAGAAAAAGATAAACGAGTACAGGTTTCGGCTGCGGTAGAGCCTGTCGAGCGTGGAAGCGCCCGCGTAGATATAGCCGACCTTGATAAGCTCCGACGGCTGCATGGACAGCCCGCCGATGGTCAGCCAGTTTCGCGCGCCGAGTACCGCGTCGCTGAATATGATGTTGACGAACATCAGCATGATCGTGCCGATCACAACGGTGGAGCGGGCGGCCATGCTGCGCTCCAGATCCCGCAGCCACCAGCCGAGCAGCGAGAACAGCAGCACCGCCGCGATCGTGAGCAGCAGCTGCTTGAGCAGGTCGTTCGGCGCGGAGGATGCGGCAACCGACATGCCGAGGCTCGTGAGATAGAAGGCGAGGGTCTCAATCTCAAAGCCGGAGCGGTTGAGAAAGCGCATAAAGTGATAGCAGCTCCACTCCAGCGCGATGAGCGCCACAAAGGACAACGCCACCGCGCCGATGTTCTCCTGCCTGCGCGTCATGGCGTGCTGTAAAAGCAGCGTCAGCTGAAACAGCGTCAGATCAAGGAGCGTACCCGCCGGGGAGACGCCATAGCCCGCGCGCTTGCGCTTTAAGTCCAGCTTCCCGCGCTTTTCGGGGGTCACGGAGCGAAAGCGTACCTTTTCGCCGCCGATGTTGATGGTGTCGCCGTCCTCCACCGGCAGTCCGCCGGGGCCGGCCTTGGCGTTCTTGATCCAGACGCGGCCGTTGTGAAAAACGTCGTACACGCGCCAGTGTCCGCTGCCCCCGCGCCGGATGACGGCGTGGGCGCGCTTGACGCCCGGGGAGATCACACGCACGTCCGCGCTCAGGGAGCGGCCGATCAGGTTTTCCCAGTGGGTGAGGGGATAGCTCTCTCCCTCCCAGCGGAGATAACCCCAGATCTCGGGCTCGGTATGCTCGGAGAGCAGGGAGCGGATGCAGCGCAGCAAAATCGCGATGGAGATGAGAATCAGCACATACTTGCTCAGCGCCAGCGTATAGTCCATCAGACTGCTCATGGGGTCACCTCCTTTTTCGTTTGCTTGAAAACGCATAAAGAATTATGCGGCAGTACGGCGCCTCTTTGATCAGTAACCTATATATTATAACACACTTGCCCCCGTATTGACAACCGGGGCAAACTCAACTAAAATAGAACCCATGAAAACAAAATCGCTTATGTGGGGTCTGCTCTTTGCCGTAATCGTCATCGGCGGGCTCCTTCTGTATCGCGGTCTCGGCCGGGGCGAGGGGACGGTCGCGCTCATTTCTGTCGACGGAGAGGAACTGGAAAGGGTTGATCTCTCAAAAGTCAGGAAGGAATACGACCTGGAAATCTCGACCGAGTACGGGAACAATACCGTGCATATCGAACCGGGCGCAATTTCCGTCACCGCGGCCGACTGTCCGGATCATGTCTGCGTGCATCAGGGCAAGCTGACCGGCAGCGGCATTCCTATCATCTGCATGCCTCACCGGCTTGTGATTGAGATTTTGGGCGGTGATCTTGATGCCTAAAACAAGAAAGCTCACGCTGATGGCGCTGCTCACGGCGATTGCGCTGACGATCTTCGTGATTGAGAACCAGATCCCGGCGCCGGTGCCGATCCCCGGCGTCAAGCTCGGCCTTGCGAATATCATTACGCTGATCACGATGAAGCTCCTGGGCAAGAAGGAGGCCGGCGCGGTGCTGCTGGTGCGCATCCTGATGGGCGCCATGTTCGCGGGCAGTCCCTCCACGCTCCTGTTCAGCGCGGCGGGCGGTCTGCTTGCTTATCTTGTCATGTGTTTGACAGTAGACCTTTTTGGGGAAAATCAGCTCTGGATCGTCTCCGCGCTCGCGGGGCTTGCCCACAATGCCGGGCAGCTTCTGGCCTGTGTGCTGGTGGTCAGGACGCCGGGCGTTTTTGCCTATGCGCCTGTGCTTGCGGCATCGGGCGTAATCACCGGCATCTTTACCGGTCTCGCCGCGCAGGCTCTCCTGAAGGCGCTGAAAAAGACGAAGTTCTGGTGAAATCACGAAGACGCACAGTCTAAAACCCACAACTGTAGGGGCCGTTCACGAACGGCCCGCGCGGTACGACCTCAGTTTTATATAGTCGCCCGGGCGGAGGGCTTGACGAAAAGGCATGCTGCCGGGCGATTCATGAATCGCCCCTACGGAGTTGAATGAAGTCTGCACCGAAAGAACCAACGCATATAACAAATCAGGCAATACTATATTTGCTAAATCACAACCAAAGAAAGGCAGAAAACAAACATGAGTGAATGCACACATGATTGCTCCACCTGCAGCCAGAACTGCTCTGAGCGCACGGCGGAGAGCTTTCGCAAACCCCTGCGCCCCGGCGCAAGCGTCAAAAAGGTGATCGCCGTCGTCAGCGGCAAGGGCGGCGTCGGCAAGTCCCTGGTGACCTGCCTGATGGCCTCCGAGATGCAGCGCCGCGGCTTTAACTGCGCGGTACTGGATGCGGACATCACCGGCCCCTCCATCCCGAAGTCCTTCGGCATCCATGAGCACTGCATGGGTACGGACGAGTACCTCCTGCCCGTGACCACCCACACCGGGCTCCAGCTCATGTCCATGAACCTCATTCTCGAGACCGAGACCGAGCCTGTCGTCTGGCGCGGCCCCGTCATCGCGGGCGCAGTGACGCAGTTCTGGACGGACGTACTGTGGCAGGATGTGGACTATATGTTCGTCGACATGCCTCCCGGCACGGGCGATGTGCCCCTGACCGTGTTCCAGTCTCTGCCGGTAGACGGCATCGTGATCGTCACCACCCCGCAGGATCTGGTCGGCATGATCGTCGAGAAGGCCGTCCGCATGGCGGAGCTGATGAAGATTCCCGTGCTCGGCCTTGTGGAGAATATGAGCTACTTCAAATGCCCTGACTGCGGCAAAAAATACAGCATCTTCGGCGACAGCAAGGTTGAGGCTCTGGCAAAGCAGTACGGCATCAGGAACTATGCCCGTCTGCCCATCGACCCCGTGATTACGGCGATGGTCGACGCGGGCGAGGTCGAGAGCGTCAGCGGCGAGTATATCGCCCCTGTTGTGGACGCGATCCGGGAGGAGTGCTGACATGCGTATTGCGGTTGCATATCAGGACGGACAGATCGGCGAGCATTTCGGCCACGCCAAAATGTTTGCCATTTATGAGTATGAGGACGCGGACGTCAACCGCTGCACCAAGCGCCTGGTCGAGACCGGCGACCGTCACGGCCACGAGGCGATGGCGGAGCTCATGCGGGACGAGAAGGTTGACGCCGTGATCACCGGCAATATGGGCGGCGAGGCCAAGGCCGCACTCCTGAGTCTCGGCATTGTTCCCGTCGCGGGCTTTGCCGGCCCCGCCGACGACGCGGCGGATCTGCTGATCCTCGGCCAGCTCCCGATCCTCGGCGGCGACGACGCCTTTATGGGCGGCTGCGGCGGGTCCTGCTCCGGCTGCAGCGGCTGCTCCACGGAGGGTGCCTGCGGCGGCTGCGATTGCGGCTGCGGCAGCTGAGACAGAAAAAAAGGAGAGCGCAAACATGGGTAAGGGAACCATCGGCATCATCGGCGCGATGGACAATGAGATCGAGCTGCTGAAACGCAGCATGGACGTGGAATCGACGGAAACCCTGACGGGTATGACCTTCTATCGCGGCACAATCGGCGGCCGCCCGGTGGTGCTGGTTCGCTGCGGGATCGGCAAGGTGAACGCGGCGATCTGCGCGCAGACGCTTATCCACCGGTACGGCGCTGAGAAGATCATCAACACCGGGGTTGCCGGTTCGCTGTACAACGCGATCGACATTGGGGATATCGTCGTCTCTGCGGATGCCGTGCAGCATGATATGGATGTGACGGGCCTTGGCTACAAGCGGGGTATTATTCCCGGCAATGCGGTGAGCATTTTCCCGGCGGATGAGAAGCTGTGGAAAAGCGCGGCAGAAGCCGTCTTTGAAGTTACGCCGGAGATTCGCGTGTTCGTGGGGCGTATTGCCTCCGGGGATCAGTTTATCGCGGACAGCATGAGAAAACAGGCGATCATCGACGAGTTTGACGCGATGTGCTGTGAGATGGAGGGCGCCGCCATCGCACAGGTATGCGCAATGAATAAGGTACCTTTTGTAATCATCCGTGCCATCTCCGACAAAGCCGACGACTCCGGCCATATGGACTACCGCGCGTTTGTGGAGGCCGCCGCAAAACACAGCGCTGCCATCGTGAGCCAGATGATCGCGAAGGGATAATTTCGAAAAAAACGTTTTTGGGCGAATATGCACACATCTTGAAGTGCGTATTCGCCCAAAAGTTTTTTAAAACGGCCAGGTCGGGAGCCAGGAGCGCAGGATGCCCGATGCAACCGGCAGACCCGCAAGATTCGGGTAGAACAGCACGAACACCGCGCAGCTCATAGCCGCAAAGCCGCATACATAGACCCACCCGTGACGGTCATTGCGCAGCATCACGTCAAAGCAGCGGCCCAGCGCCAGCGCCAGGAAGACCGTACAGGGAAAATAGTGATAGGCAAAGATCAGGCGCTGCACCAGCACCCAGGGGAGCAGCTGGGCCAGATATCCCAAAAGGATATAGGCCGAGGGCAGATCACGCCGCGCGACGGCCAGAAAGCCCAGCACGAACAGCGCAAACAGGCCGCCCCAGCAGAGTACGGGGTTGACAAAAGCGCCGAAGCTCACATGCCGCCCGTCGGGCAGATAGTCCAGATAATAAAGGATGGGCCGGATGTCCAGCAGCCACTGGTACCAGTCCGAGGAATAGGGGTGCGTGGCGATGAGCTGGGAGTGATAGTTGAACATATATTGCTGATTGCTCAGCACCATGTTCAGATAGTCCCGGCTGAAAATGTTCGTTTTTCCCTCGGCCACCCCGTAGGGATAATAGGAGAGATAATAGATCCCGCAGGGGACAAGCACAAAGAACACGACGCAGAAGAGCGCATTCTTTACAAAACCCTTCCAATCCAGCGTCCCGGAGCGAAAGCCGTGGATCGCCCACAGAAGCCAGATCACCGCAAGACCCGCCCCGGCATAGAAGCAGGTCCACTTGCCGGCCGCGCCCAGTCCGAAGCTGATACCGCACAGCGCCAGCGTCCACAGCCGCTCCTCCGTGATGAAGAGGTGCATGAACAGATACATCAGCAGAATAAAGAAAACGGCATAGGTGTCTATGGTGGCGATGCGGGTCTGGACAAAGTGCATGAAGTCCGTTGCCATCAGGACCGTACACGACGTGGGAACCAGATAGCCGCCGAAAAGCTTCTTGGCAAAATAGTACAGGATCGGCAGCATCAGCACCCCGAACAGCGTTCCGGAGAAGCGCCAGCCGAAGGGCGTCATGCCGAAGAGCCTGATCCCAAGACCGATGATGATCTTCCCGAGGGGCGGATGCGTGATCTCATAGGGATAGACGCCGTTGAGATGCTCCCACGCGGTGCGGGCGTGATAGATCTCGTCAAAATAGCTGGAATTCATGAAGTTCTGCCGATCCGGGCAGAGAGACTGTTCGTCTGTAAGCTCCGGCCTGTCCGAGCCTGCGCGGACGACTCTCCCGTCTTCGGTCAGCGGCACGACCTCGCCCAGCCAGACATTACCGCTGCCGCGGATGAAAATCGTGCCGCCGGTGACTTCATAATCCAGCGATATCGGATGCCATTTGAGCACCTCCGCGTGGCTTTGCTCAAAATCGGCGAGATGATAACTGTCGCTGCCGTCGGTGGTGTAGTCGATGCTGTAGCTCCCGATACCCACGCCTGTAAACAGCATCAGTTTTGAGACGGCGCCGTCGCTTAAGTCCGGCTTGATCATGGCGGTCTGCCCCTCCAGATTCACAAAGCTCTGCGGGGATTCGGTATTGCCGAGACCGGTAAAGGCGACGACCGCGTAGATGAGCGTGATCGCCGACATGAGCAGCGCGTCCACACGCCGGAAGCGGCGGCTTCCGCCCTCAAGCGTACACACGCGCAGATCCGGCAGAAGCATAAAGAAGACGGCGATCAGCAGAAAGCAGGCCGCCGGCAAAAAATATTTCGAGATTGCGTACATAGGCGTTCAGTACGCCCCCGGAGAGCCGGGGGCGTTCTTCTTTCTTAGATGGATTTCAGGGAAGCGCTGATGAAATCGACATGTGCAGACTGACGAGCGGATTTTTCGTCTGACGAAGATTGAAATGCGAAGGAATACTATGTGTACTTCAAGCTTTTCAGAAACAGTCAGGAGGAAAATACACCGTCAGGATGTGCGTGGGGATTTATTCAGCATTTCCTTAGAATTTCGTGCAGCTCGTGCACATCGCGCAGGACGTAATCCGGCTTGCGTTCGGCCTCGTCCACCATGGCCTGGCTCGTCTCGCCGGAGAGGACCAGCACGGAGACGGAACCCGCGTTCTGCGCAACGGCGATGTCGGTGTAGAGCCTGTCGCCCACGGCGCAGATGCGCTCGTTGGGGATGCCTGTCATGGTGGAGATCACGTCGATCATGTTGCGGTTGGGCTTGCCGATATAATTGGGCTTGACGCCGCTGGAGGCGGTGAGCAGGGCGCAGATGCTGCCGCAGTCGGGCAGAACCTCGTCGTGCGGCATGGGGCAGACCCAGTCGGGATTGGCGGCGATGAACTCCGCGCCGCGGCGCAGGAAGTGGCAGGCCTTGTCGAGCTTTTCATATACCAGCTCCGTGTCAAAGCCCTGCACCACCACGTCGACGGTATCCACATCGGTATGACCCAGCTCATCGTTGACGAGGTCGACGCCGTAGCTCTTGAGCTCCCGGTAAAAGGCCTTCGTCCCGGCAATGTAGACCTTCGCGCCGGGATGACGCTGGTTGAGGTACATGCCGGTGGCCATGCCGGAGGTGAAAACGTTCTCGCGCTCGCAGGGGAAGCCCAGCTTCCTCAGACGGGTAATATAGTCTTCGCCCGCGCGGGAGGAATTATTCGTCAGGTAGATGTATTTCTTGCCGAGCCGCGGCAAATCCTCCATCAGCTCGATCGCGCCCTCGTAGACATTGTCGCCCAGATAGAGGGTGCCGTCCATGTCGAAGAGGAACAGCTCTGTATTTTTCAGTTTTGTATAGTCCATAGTCATCTCCGTTTTATTCTTCGCCCCACAAAAGCGCGCATTTGACCGCCTTGTCCCAGCCCTTGATAAGGGCCTTGCGGTACTGCTCGTTCATCTGGGGATGGAAGGTTATGTCGATTGCCCAGTTTGCGCGGACGTCGTCGAGATTCGCCCAGTAGCCGACGGCAAGTCCCGCCAGATACGCGGCGCCGAGGCCGGTGGTCTCGATGCAGCGGGGGCGGTAGACGTCGGCGCCCAGCAGGTCGGACTGGAACTGCATGAGGAAATTGTTGGCGCTGGCGCCGCCGTCCACCTTCAGCTCCGCGATGGGAATGCCGCTGTCGCGCTCCATGGCGCGGGCAATGTCATGGGTCTGGTAGGCAAGGCTCTCCAGCGTGGCGCGCACCAGATGCGCGCGGGAGAAGCCGCGCGTAATGCCGACCACGCAGCCGCGGGCACGCTGGCTCCAGAAGGGCGCGCCGAGGCCGGTGAAGGCCGGAACCACATAGCCGCCCGCCGTGTCGGGTACCTTCGCGGCAAACTCGGCGCTCTCCTTCGCGCTGGTGATGACGCCAAGCTCGTCGCGCAGCCACTGGATCGCGGCGCCCGCAATGAAAATGGAGCCCTCAAGCGCGTAGTCCACCTTGTCGCTGGTACTGGCCGCAATGGTGGTGACAAGCCCGTTCTTGCTCTCCACAGGCGTCTTGCCGGTGTTCATGAGCAGGAAGCAGCCGGTGCCGTAGGTGTTCTTCATGGTGCCCGGTTCAAAGCAGCACTGACCGAAGAGAGCGCACTGCTGGTCGCCCGCCGCGCCCGCAATCGGGATCTCGCCGCCGAACATCTCAAAGTCCGTCTTGCCGTAGAGATAACTGGAGGGCTTGACCTCCGGCAGCATGGACGCCGGGACGTTCAAAAGCTTCAATAAATCCTCATCCCATTGCAGGGTATGGATATTGAAGAGCATCGTGCGGCTGGCGTTGGTATAGTCCGTGACGTGGACGCGCCCGCCGGTGAGCTTCCAGATCAGCCAGGTGTCGACGGTGCCGAAAAGGAGCTTGCCCGCGGCGGCCCGCCTGCGCGCGCCGGGAACGTTGTCCAGCAGCCACTGGATCTTGGAGCCGGAAAAATACGCGTCGGGAATCAGGCCGGTCTTCTGCCGGATTATGTCGGCATGTCCGTCCTTTACCAGCTGGTCGATGATGTCGGAGGTACGGCGGCACTGCCATACAATGGCGTTGGCAATGGGCTCGCCCGTTTCCTTGTCCCAGACGATGGTGGTCTCGCGCTGGTTGGTGATACCGATAGCGGCGATGTCGCTCGCCTTGACGTTGAGCTTCGCCATCGCGGCGTGGGCTACCTCATACGTTGTATCCCAGATTTCGTTGGCGTCATGCTCCACCCAGCCGGGCTGAGGGAAAATCTGCCGGAACTCCTTGTTCACGACAGAGCAGATGTTTCCGGATTTGTCAAACAGGATGCAGCGGCTGCTGGTGGTACCCTGATCGAGCGACATAATGTACTGCATGGCAATGCACTCCTTTATGTTATTTTTCCGTTGTATTTCCCTGTTGCCGTTCTTCCATCGCAAAGAACGACAAAAATCACACGATGATATCTTTGATCAGTTTGGGGGGCTCCACAGGCGCATTCGAGAAAGTGCAGCAATCGCGCAGAAGCTGCGCGGCTTCCTGTGCGCTTTCCATTGTCTGCGCGTGGATGGTGCCGAGGCTTTCCCCGCTCTCCACATGATCGCCGACTTTTTTGTTCAGCACAAGACCGACGGAGAGATCGATCTTATCCTCCTTCGTGGCGCGGCCTCCGCCGAGGTGCATGGAGATGAGGCCCACCTTTTCGCATTCGATATGGCTCAGATATCCGGAAATCTTGGAAGGTACCTCCAGCTGCACCGGCGCGAGGGGAAGGCGAGAGGTATCGTAGACAGCCTGCGCATCGCCGTCCTGTGCGCTGACGAGCTGGGCGAGCTTGTCCAGCGCCGCACCGCTGTCAATGGCTTCCTGCAGCATTTTCTGCGCGTCCTCCATCTCTTCTGTGATGTCGGCCCCTATAAGCATGCAGCCGCCAAGCGTCAGGCAGAGCTCCAGCAGGTCGCCCTTTGTCTCACCCTGCAGGACGGAAATGGCCTCCTTGACCTCAAGCGCATTGCCCACCGCGCGGCCGAGGGGCTGATTCATATCGGTGATGACCGCGGCGCATTTTTTCCCGGCAAGCTTGCCGATGCGGGTCAGGCTGCGGGCAAGCTCCCATGCCTGCTTTTCGTTCTTCATAAAAGCGCCGTTGCCGCATTTGACGTCCAGTACAATGATGTCCGCGCCGGAGGCCAGCTTCTTGGACATGATGGAGCTGGCAATCAGGGGAATGCTGGGCACGGTCCCGGTCACGTCCCGCAGGGCGTAGAGCTTTTTGTCCGCCGGGACGATATCCGCCGTCTGACCGATGAGGGAAAGGCCGATGCGGTTGACATTGTCGATAAAGCGTTTTTCGCCGATGGAGATGTTATAGCCTGTAAAGCTCTCCAGCTTATCGAGCGTGCCGCCGGTGTGCCCGAGGCCGCGGCCGGACATCTTCGCAACGCGCAGCCCGCAGGCTGCCACCATCGGGCAGAGGATCAGGCTGGTCTTATCCCCGACGCCGCCGGTGGAATGCTTGTCCGCCTTTACGCCCTTTATGGAGCTCAGGTCGACGACGTCGCCGGAGTGTACCATTGCCATGGTCAGATCCAGCGTTTCCCGGTCTGTCATGCCGCGGAAAAGGATGGCCATGCACATGGCGGACATCTGGTAATCGGCAATTTTTCCGTGGACGTAATCATTGATAACAAAGCGTATTTCCTCGGTACTCAGCTCGCCGCCGTCGCGCTTTTTGGCGATCAGATCGGTCATCAGCATATGAAAGGCCCCTTTCCGCTTTCGTATAAGCTTTGATAATATATTATACTACAGCTTTTTCCCTTTCTCAATAGCGAAAAACCAGATATTTCTGCCCTTCAATCACTCTTTCGGCCGCACGCGGAAGCCTGGCGCCGGGTTCGGCCGGCAGGGCGATCAGGCTGCTGATTCCGTCAAAGGCGACCAGACTCCCGTCGGGACGGGAATACCAGAGCAGCCCATCCTCCGGCGGCTCCGCCGGCCAGGGGCAGGCATGCAGATTTGTTTCTGCGTTATGTAAATCTTCTTGAGACGGCTGCTCGCACATTTGTTCCAAACCTTCAAAATTATTATGTAAACAAAAATTCTCCTGGATTTTCTCTGAATTATCCGTTTTGTCATTACAGTTATGTAATCCATACTGTTCGTCGGAAATGGTGGATTCACTTTCGGAAAAATTATTATGTAAATCAATTTCCGTAAACTGATAAGCCGCCTCACGATCGGAGACGAATTCGATCGGATCAGGAAAGCTTTTGAGTTCCAGCGCGCTCAGTTTACGGCGCAGCCAGAGCCCGCCGCTCCATGTCTGCATCACACCGAGATATGCGCTTTTGCCGCTCCCGTGGGTCCATAGCCGGACAAGACCCGAACTGCCTTTTGCCTCGGCCTCGAAAACCGTGTACAGACCGTCCCGCATGATTCTGAGCTGTCCCGCTTCTTCCTGATTTATGTAAACCGGTATTTCCATGTTATGCCTCCAAGCGCTGCGTGTTTTCCCTCGGAGAGGGAGCCAAAGGCGAAAAACGCCCCTGCCCAACTATATGGGCAGGAGCGCGTTACTATGATGATTATGACCCCAGGCCGAAGCTGACGGCGAGGGCGCTGTCAACCTCGCTCATCGTCCCCTTGTCGAGCCTGCCCATTCTCTCCCGCAGGCGGGATTTGTCAATGGTGCGGATCTGCTCAAGCAGGATGACGCTGTCGCGGTTTAATCCGACGCTGCGGCCGTGAAGCTCGATATGGGTCGGAAGCTTTGCCTTTCCCAGTTGACTTGTTATGGCCGCGGCAATGACCGTGGGGCTGTGCCGGTTGCCGGTATCGTTCTGAACGATCAGCACAGGGCGCATGCCGCCCTGCTCGCTGCCGACGACCGGGCTGAGGTCGGCAAAGTAAATATCTCCTCGTTTGACCATGATTGTTTCACACTCCGATGAAGAGTCGCCCATACCAGTTTATGTAGGGTGCTGCACTTAGTCTCACCGGGAGGCGAAAAATTTATACATGGAAAAGTGCGGCTCATGCACCGCGCAGACCCCTTCCGCCGCTGAAGCGGTCCCCCTCCCCCAGTCGCCGCAAGCGGCTGGGGGAGGCAAGGGAAACGTTTACTCCACACTCTTGAAGATTTTGGCGATGGGTGAATCCGCGGAAACGACCAAGGTCTTGTTCCCTTCGCCGAGGCTCTTTTCCGCCATGTCGAGCGCGCGCATGAACTCGTAGAAATCGGCCTCCTCCGGGGTGTCGTAAACCTCGGAGAGGATGCGCATATACTCGGCCTCACCCTCGGCCTTGAGCTTTTCGGCCATGGCCTTTGCCTCAGAGAGGGTAATCTGGACGGACTTGTCGGCCTCATTGCGGATCTGCTTGGCCTCGGCCGCGCCTTCGGCGGCATAGGAGGCGGCGATATTGTCGCGCTCGGAGATCATGCGCTCGTAGACGGCGGACTTGTTCTCGTCCGGCAGGTCGATGCGCTTGGTCTCAATGGCGAGGAGTTTGATGCCGTAGTTGTCGAAGGCGCTGCCCACATTGTCCATAATGCGCTGGGCAAGCAGGCCGTCGCGCCCGGAGATGACCTCCTCCTGCCGCATGGAAGAAATGACGGTCTTGAGGCTGTTGTAAACCACCGTGTCAATGCGGTATTCGGCGTTGCCGACATTGCCCGAGAGGGTCTGGATAAACTTCAGCGGATCGCTGATGCGCCAGAGGACAAAGGAGTCGGCAACCATGGATTTCTTGTCGCTGGTAATGACGTCGCTGACGGCGAGGTCATAGAGCATCTCCGTCTTGGGCAGGGTGCTGGCAGTCTGGATGAAAGGCAGCTTCATGCTCAGGCCCGGCTCGTCCACAATCTTCTTGACCGCGCCGAACTGCCGCACAATGGTATACTCGTTCGGCTGCGTGACGACAAAGCAGGCGGAGGACAGCAGGAGAGCCAGAACCACAACAAGGACCGGAACTGCGATTTTCAGACTCTTTTTCATTTATCCTCACCTCCCATGTTGACGGTGGCGAACTGCTCGAGCGGGAGCGCGGTCTGAACGCCGGTGTCGTTGTCCAGAATATAGAGCTTCATGCTCGGCAGGATAGATTCCATCGCCTCATAGAACAGGCGCTGCTTGGTGATGAGCGGGTACTTCTGGTATTCCTCAAAAAGCTCGGCAAAGCGGGAGGCCTGACCGCTGGCTTCGTTGATCTTGCTGGCCTTGTACGCCTCGGCGCTTTTGATGATCTGGTCGGCGTCGGCGGCCGCGGCGGGGATGACCTCGTTCGCGTACTTCTTGGCGTTGTTGACGGTGGTATCCGCGGACTGCTTGGCGGTCTCGACGGCGGTGAAGGCGCGCTGCACCTCATAGGTGGGCGGCTCCGCGTCCTGAATGCGGATGTTGGTCAGCTGCAGGCCGATGTCCTCTTCCTCGAGACGCTGCATGACCTTCTCCTTGATGGCGGCCTGGATCTCGCTCTTGCCGGTGGTGATGACGGTATCGACGTTGTACAGGCCGATGGTATCGCGGATATAGCTCTGGCAGAGCATCTTGAGGATGCCCACCGGGTCCTGTGAGCTGTAGAGGAACTTGATGGGATCGGTCACGCGGTATTCCACGTAGAAGTCGACGTTGACAAAGTTGTAGTCGTAGGTGATCATCAGTGATTCCTCGTCGACACTCTGGCTGCTGCCGATGCGGTAGCCGAGCGGGAAGCCCTGGATGGTCTTGGAGACCCTGGTGACATCCTGGATAAAGGGCAGCTTGAATTTCAGGCCGGAGGTGGAAACCATGGTGGGTTTGCCGAAGGTGGTGATGACGGCGTACTGATCCTCCTTCAGCGTGTAGTAGGAATCCATCACGGCCAGTACGAGCAGCACCAGCACGACCACGATGATCGCCGACTTGCCGGGGAGATTGAACTTCGGGCGGCTCTTCTTCACCGGATCGCCGGAGCTCTTGAACGGGCCGCTGGAATAGCTGCCGTCCGGGTTTATGTTCATGGGCGGAACACTCCTTTCAGAATGGTTATTTTCTGCATTATACAGCATTTCTGCCTGCTTGTGAAGTATGCGCGAAAAAGTTTGATAAATTCCTGTCGAATTCTGGCCTGACGAATTTGGAACGCACAGCAAAAAGGCTTGCCTTCTGCTGCGCAATTCGATACAATAACAAGGGAAACGCTGAATAAATCACCTCGCACGTCTTGACGGCGGATTTTCCGCCTGACTTTGCCTGAAAAACTTGAAATACACAAAGTATTCCTGCGCTTTTCAGGCTTCGTCAGCCGAAAAACCTGCTCGCCAATCCGCACGCTTCGATTTAATCAGCGCTTCCAGGGAAAGGAAGGTGCTTCAAATATGTTTCTGAAATTCACAAGGCAGTTCGGCAAGCCGATTTGCGCGGCACTGTACGCCGTTTTCGCGTATCTTGCCATAAAGAAAAAACCCCTGCCGCTGCTTACGCTCCTGCTGCTGCACGGGTTTGAGTATCTGCATGTCGGAAGAGAGATCGCGGAAAAGAAGGGGATCGGCAAAGCGGCGGGACTGTTGATGTGCCTGTGCTTCGGCTTTACCTGGTGGCTGCCGCTGCGGGATGAATGACGCGTTTCAGGAGATCGACGTGCACGGCATGACGAAGGCGCAGGCGTTCACAGCGATCGACGCAAAGCTCAGGCGCTGCGGCAGCGCGGTGTATACACTGCGCGTGATTCACGGCTACCACGGAGGAACCGTGCTGCGCGACGCGGTTCGCGCGCATTACAGGAATCACCCAAAAGTAAAGCGTGTCGAGCTGGGGCTGAACCCGGGCGACACCGACCTCATCCTCCGGGAGCTATAGCGCAGAAGGGGAGCGGCATCCCTGCCGCTCCCTTTCCAATACAGATTAAAGGATTTCCTTCGCCCAGTCCGCGAGCTCCGCGCCGTTATGGATCAGCTTTGCGCCCAAAAGCTCCCCGCCGGAAACATAAGGGCGCAGCTTGTCGGCCGTCTTGCCGATGCCGCTGCCGCCGGAGGTGGCAAAGGCCGCGATCTTCTTGCCGTACCAGTTGTAGCCCTGGCAGAAGGTGTTGATCACGTTGGGCGCACAGGCGTACCAGATCGGGAAGCCGATCAGCACCGCGTCATAATTGTCAAAATCGTCGATCCTGCCGACGACCGGAACGTCCTTGCCGCCGATCTTTTCCCGGTTGCAGCGGGCCAGCGGGTTTTTCCAGTTGAGATCCGCCGCCGTATAGGGCTGCTCCGGCGTGATCGCAAACAGATCCGCGCCGAGGATCTCCGCCGCTTCCTTTGCCGCGCGCGCGGTTGTGCCATTCTCCGCGGTGAAATAGGCAATCAGTGTTTTCATAATACATCACTCCTGCGCTTATATTTGACGCCTGTCTGAAACAGGCGCCTTATACTATTCCTTCATAGAAATCGCAAAGTCTTTTCGGTAAAATTTATGCCAAATATCTCCATTATTCGCTGCGGGCTCCGCCTTGTCTGGCGCAAATTTTGCTCGGAAATCCTTTTGCTCAGCTTATTAAGGAATAGTATTATTGCTTTTTTAACATATTCCATGGGGATCGACAAAATGAGGCCCCGGCCATGAGCAGCGCGTCATATCTGTCGGGGTGTTATTCTTTCAAAACGCCGCCTTGCGCCTAATTGGTACAGAAGATATCTCTTCTGTATTGTAACATAGATCCCCGCAAAGGAAAAGAGGGTTTTGCTGTTCTGTTTTCTCTATGCGATCAGCAAGATGACAGGTGCTGTGTAAAGCGACTGCTTGTCTTTTTGAACGACATTTTACCGCGCAACCGAGCAAGTTTGCTTTTGAACTGTAAAATGCCGTTGACAATATGCCCCTCATGCGCTATCATGCAGACAGACGATATTTGCCCAAAATACGATGTCGCGTGAAACGACAATTATCAGAAATACAGGGGGTTTTTCCATGCGCACCTTATCTTTGCAGCTGCTTGCCGAGACCGTTGTCGCCCGTCGGAAGGCAAGGAAGCTCTCGCAGGCGCAGCTTGCCAAAGAGACCGGCATCAGCCGCTCCATCCTTTCCAACCTGGAAAACGGAGCCTATACGCCTTCCGTCGCCCAGCTCGAGGCCCTTGCCGCGGCGCTCAATTTTGAACCGACCGAAATGTTTGTCGAGCAGGGCGGCGAGGCCGTTGCGCTTGACCGGACATATAAGATCACAGTCGCGGGCGTGGGCTACGTGGGATTGTCACTCGCGGTGCTTCTTGCCCGGCATCATGAGGTTACCGCCGTCTGCACAAAGCCGGAGAAAGCGGAAATGATCAACGGTTATCGCTCCCCGATTCAGGACGAGTATATTGAAAAGTACCTGTCCGAGGCGGAAGCCGGAAAGCGTGTGCTCCATCTCAGAGCCACGACGGACGGCACTGCCGCGTACGCCGACGCTGACATCATTATTCTCGCTGTTCCCACAAACTATGATCCCAGGACCAACTGTTTTGACTGTTCCGCCGTGGAGGACGTGCTGCGCCTGATCCGGGACTGCACCGCAGGCCGAGAGACGAAGCCCGCGATTATCATCAAATCCACGATCCCGGTCGGCTATACCGTGCATGTGCGCGCGTTGATGGGCATGGACAATATTCTTTTCAGCCCCGAGTTTCTGCGGGAATCCAAGGCACTGTATGACAATCTCTATCCCAGCCGCATCATCGTCGGCTGCGACGGGAGAACGGAGGCGGAGGCGCGCATCTTCGCTGCGCTGCTTCAGCAGGCCGCGCTGAAAAATCCGGTCCCCACGCTCTTCATGGGCTTTACCGAGGCAGAGGCCGTCAAGCTCTTCGCCAACACCTATCTTGCCCTGCGTGTCAGCTTCTTTAACGAGCTGGACACCTATGCCGAGATCAAGGGGCTTGACACCGCCAAGATCATCAAGGGCGTGTGCCTCGACCCCCGCGTGGGCGACTTCTATAATAACCCCTCCTTCGGCTACGGCGGATACTGCCTGCCGAAGGATACCAAGCAGCTTCTCGCCAATTACCGGGACGTGCCGGAAAACCTCATCCAGGCCATTGTGGACAGCAACCGCACAAGGAAAGATTATATTGCGGACCGCGTGCTGGAGATTGCCGGGACCTATGGCAGCAGCGAGGATTACTCCGTTGACAAGGAGAGCAGACAGAAGGAAGTCGTTGTCGGCGTGTACCGTCTCACCATGAAGGCCAACTCCGACAACTTCCGCCAGTCTTCGATCCAGGGCGTTATGAAGCGTATCAAGGCCAAAGGCGCGGTCGTGGTGATCTATGAGCCGACGCTGGAAAACGGCTCCACCTTCTTCGGAAGCCTGGTGGTCAACGACTTGAAGAAGTTCAAGAAAATGTGCGGCTGCATCATCGCCAACCGCTACGACCCTGCGCTGGACGACGTGCGGGAGAAGGTCTACACAAGAGACATTTTCGGGAGGGACTGAGAGATGGGCAAAACCCCCGTCGTGCTGGATGGCAAGACGATCCTGGTCACCGGCTCTCCCGGCTTTATCGGGGCCTGGCTTGTGATCCGGCTTTTGAAGGAGCTGAATGGCGGCGCAGTCGTCAGCTTCGACAGCATGAACGATTATTACGAGGTCAGCCTCAAGCAATGGCGCCTGAAACAGATCGAAGAGGCGGCGTCACATTCCCCGGTCAGGCACGTGTTCATCCGGGGCAACCTCGCGGACAGGGCGATAGTCAGGCAGACTTTTGAGACGTACCGCCCCGGCGTGGTCGTGAACCTTGCCGCGCAGGCGGGCGTGCGCTACAGCATCGACCATCCCGACGCTTATATTGAGAGCAATATCATCGGCTTTTACAATATCCTGGAGGCTTGCCGCCGTTATCCGGTGGAGCATTTGGTCTATGCCTCCAGCAGCAGCGTATACGGCGGGAACAAAAAGGTGCCCTTCTCCACGGAGGATATGGTCGATCACCCGGTCAGCCTGTATGCCGCTACCAAGAAGAGCGACGAGCTCCTGGCCCACAGCTATGCCAAGCTCTACAATATCCCCTCCACAGCGCTTCGCCTGTTCACGGTCTACGGACCCGCGGGGCGCCCGGATATGTTCTATTACAGCGCGACAAAGCGCCTCGCCGCCGGAGAAAAAATCCAGATTTTCAACTACGGCGATTGTATGCGGGACTTCACCTACATTGACGATATTGTCGAGGGAATCGTGCGCGTGATGAAGGGCGCGCCGGAGAAGGGCGTCGGTGAGGACGGGCTGCCGCTCCCGCCCTATGCGGTATACAATATCGGCGGCGGCCAGCCGGAAAACCTGCTGGACTTTGTATCTACCCTGCAGGAGGAGCTGGTGCGGGCCGGGATCCTGCCGGAGGACTACGACTTTGAAGCCCACCGTGAGCTTGTGGGTATGCAGCCGGGCGACGTGCCCGTGACCTGTGCGGACAGCAAGGGCCTTGAGGACGATTACGGATTCCGTCCCGGTATTGACATCCATGAGGGACTAAGGCGCTTTGCGCAGTGGTACAAGGCATATTACGGCTGAGCATTTAGACAATGACGAAAACAAAAAGGGGGAAGACAGCATGAAAACACTTACACTCGGAAAAACCGGCCTCGTCGTCACCAAGACCGCCATGGGCTGCCTGCCGGTACAGCGCTGCGACAAGGATTACGCCGTAAAGCTCCTGCAGGCGGCATACGACGGCGGCATCCGCTATTTTGATACAGCCAACGCCTATACCGACAGCGAAGAGAAAATCGGCCTTGCCCTCGCGGATGTGCGCGATCAGATCGTGATCTCCACCAAGAGTGCCGCGCGCGACATGGCGGGCGTCCTCAAGCACATCGAGAACAGCCTGAAGATGATGAAGACCGATTATATCGACCTCTTCCAGTTCCATCAGGTGCCCGAAGTCCCGGACCCCAACGATCCGGACGGCGCCTACGCCGGGGCGCTGGAGGCGAAGGAGCGCGGCTGGATCCGCCACATCGGCGTGACCACCCATCGCGTAAACGTTGCCGAGGACTGCATTGCTTCCGGATATTTTGAGACGATGCAGTTTCCCTTCAGCTATATCTCTTCCGAGCGGGATCTTGCCCTGGCGGCCAAATGCAAGGAGGCCGACATGGGCTATATCGCCATGAAGGGGCTCGCGGGCGGCATGCTGACAAATGTCCGCGCCTGCCACGCGTTTATGGGGCTCTATGACAATGTGGTTCCCATCTGGGGCATCCAGACCATGGAGGAACTGGAACAGTGGCTCGCAGTCGACAGGGAAGACCCAAAGATGGATGCGGAGCTTGACGCCTTTATCAAGAAGGAGCGGCAGGAGCTCTCCGGCTCCTTCTGCCGCAGCTGCGGCTACTGCATGCCCTGTCCCGTGGGCATCGAAATCCGCAACTGCGCCCGCATGGACAGGCTGCTGCGCCGCTCCCCCTGGCAGCAGTACATGACGGAGGAATGGCAGGCGAAGATGAACAAAATCGAAGACTGCCTCGAATGCCGCAGCTGCGCCAGCAAATGCCCCTACCAGCTCGATACTCCGAATCTCCTCAAGTACATGCTCAAGGACTATCGCAAGTTCTATGAGGAGCATAAGGATCTGCTGTAAGCGTCATAAAAAAGAACAGGCCCCGTTCATTCAAGCGAGTGAACGGGGCCTGTTCTGTGGTTTCTTATGCGGCGGGAATGAAGGTGTAAGCGCTGCTTTTCTGTGCAAAGGTCTCCGCCGCGCTTCCGGCCTGACCGAAAATGTACAGCTCATCGGCCGCGCCGAAGGCGTTTGGGTCGATATATGTCACGGTGCTCGGAATATAGACGGTGATGAGATTCGGGATGCCGGTAAAGGCGCCGTCTTCAATCCGGGTCAGCGCAGCCGGGAGAACGAAGCCAGGCACCGTGTCGGGGGTGATTAGGAGCACAGCTTCATCATACAGAAGCCACCGGAAGGTATCGCTCTCTGTATTGTCCATGTAAATAACCACGCCGTCCTCGATCTCGGGATTGACATCGGTTATGAGCTGTGTCAGAACACCGCAGGGGCTGATGTTGAGGGCTTTCAGACCATTGTTCTGACAGGCAATGCCGCGCAGGGCTGTATTCCCTGTGACATCCAGCCTGCTCAGCGAGTTGTTGTAACAGGACAGGAGCAGCAGCTCACTGTTTTGGCTCACATCGAGATCGGAGAGCTTGTTATCAGAACACCACAGCCTTTGCAGCATGGTATTCTTGCTGACATCAAGGTTCGTGAGCGCATTCCCGGAGCAGTCAAGATACTCCAGATTGGGGTTTCCGCTGATGTCAAGACTGGTCAGCTTGTTGTCCCAACAGTAAAGCCATGACAGCTTCGGTGAGTTCTTGATAATCAGCGATTCAAGCTCGTTGCCGATGCATTGCAGCATCTCCAGATCTGTATTGCCGCGCAGATCCAGCGTCTTCAACAGATTGCCGTCGCAGGCAAAATAACGCAGTTTTTTGTTATTGCTGACGTTGAGACTGCTCAGCTTGTTGCCGTAGTTTACACCGTCAAGTCTGAGACCGCAGGCAAGCGTATCCAACTCCGTATTGCGGCTCAGATCCAGTGCCGTGATCTGATTTCCATAGCAGTACAGCTTCTGCAGCGCGGTGAAGAATTCTATACCTTTCATGCTGGTGATGCTTCCGACGGTTGCTGCGCCAAAGCTTTCGGCCTCTGTGAGCGTCGAAGAAACACCCGACGCGCTGCTTATATCATCAGCGATATACGGCGCAGAGGCGTTGAAGCTGTCGACCTCTGTGAGAATCGTGTATTCATTATCCACAGGAGTCTCTAACTGCGGGCGATAGGCGACGTCGATCGTCGTTACTGCCGCGATTTCTTCAGCGCTGAGATAACCGCTCCCGTCCGTGTCACAGTTTGCGGAGACGTAGGCGCGGAAGGTCTCATCCGGGAAGTTTACGCTGTCGACGGCAATTCCGGCAGCGGAGGGATCATAGTCGGTTGCCGAAAGAATGTAATTGTCAAATTCTTCGTATTGGCCCAGCAATGTCATTCGGGCAAGCTCATAATTCGCATCTACAAGCTGATAAGAGTCGTGGTGGAACTGGTCGCCTTCGGTGCTGTAGGGATTGCCATCGAGTGTGTGGTTGGCAAGCCACCAATCGCTGCCGCGCAGAAAGAAGTACGGCAGATCCGCAGAGCCGCCCTCCCGGCGATTTGCGTCCCAGGTCGCGTCGAGCTCGTAGTATTTTCCGCCGACCTTCACAATGTTCCAGCCGTGGTTCATGATGGTGCTGGAGACATAGCGCGCGTCAAGGTCCGCCGCAAGGCAAAGTCTGTAGAAGGCGGTGGAATAGCCCTGGCATACGGCGTAATGGTTGATCAGCGCGGCGTAATCCGAGTATTTCAGATCATAGCTGTCGCCGTGTGTATCGTCGTAGTTGACATTCTGGTAGAGCCACTGGTGGATGGCAAGCACCTTTTCATAATCGCTCTTCCCTGCAAGGCCGAGGCTGTAAACCAGGTTCTCCACTGCGCTGGCAGCGGACTGCTCCTGTGCGGCGTTGGTCAAGTAAAGCGTGGTGAAGGTGAAGTTGTATTGATACTGTCCGTTATAATATCGCCCTGTGGCAGAGTAGGCTGCCGATGTCGTGGCCTTGCTCAGCGTGTCGCCCTCCCAGTGGTTACCGGTGTGGCGGTAAGCGTCGAGCAGCGTGTTATAGAAAGCGGTATCGAAATCTTCATCCACCCACAGCGTATTGGAGTAGAAGGTAATCTCACAGTCCTTCTCGCGCCTGACCATTGCGTTTCGCAGCATTTTCGCGGCGCTGCTGTCTCCGCTCGAATCGGCGTAAAAGACATCGCTGCTGTACAGGCCGTCCGTCCCCGCCTCGCTCTCCGCAAGGAGACGCGCAACGAAAGCATCAATGACCTCTTCGCGGGTCGGCATCGCATCGAGTATCGCCGTCTCATCTGCGACAAAACCGGAGGACGGATTGATGATCCATCCCGTATAATAGACATCCTCAAAGGAAACAGAAAGCGTCAGCGAAATCTCCGCCGCGCCGTCGACCGTGAAGCCGGTTTCGTCCAGATCAAGGAAGATGCCGCGGTCGTCATGATAGGCATAGCTGTAGGCGCCGGGGGCGAGCAGATATGTCCAGCCATCCTCACGGGAGGAGGGATCAAGTGCATGGCCGACGGCGTCCGTCACTTGGAGACCGATCAGATCATAACCCTTTTCATTATAGAAGCGAACCGGGAAAAGCTCCTGCCCGGAGGCATCTGCAGGCTGGCTTTGTGCGTCCTCGGCAAGGGCAGCAGGGGCCAGCAGCAGGCACAGGCTGAGACACAGGAGCAGCGTGAAGGCTTTGCGGAGCGTAGGTTTCATGGCGTGTTCCTCCAATTATCGGTAATTGCTGGTAAAAAACCCACATTTTACATTTCTATCATAGCATATTTTTCATAAAAAACAAGGATAAAACAGCTCCCTCGGACTATTGTCCGGGGGAGCTGTGCGGAAAACCGGGGGTTACGCTCAGCCGAAGACGGAGAGCAGGAAGCCCGCCGCGATGGCGGAGCCGATGACGCCGGCTACGTTGGGGCCCATGGCGTGCATCAGCAGGTAATTGTTCTTGTTGTACTTGCGGCCCACGTCCTGAGAGACGCGCGCGGCCATCGGCACGGCAGACACGCCCGCGGAACCGATCAGAGGATTGATCTTGCCGCCGGAGGTCTTGTACATCACAACGC
The DNA here is from genome assembly GCA_900321275.1 of uncultured Eubacteriales bacterium. Lineage (GTDB taxonomy): Bacteria > Bacillota > Clostridia > Oscillospirales > Oscillospiraceae > Limivicinus. Next base: position 25,622 of record ONVI01000015.1, read on the forward strand.
CGCCGCACAGGCCGCCCACCGTGGAGATCGAGAAGGCGATCAGGCCGAGGACGACGATCTTGATGGTGGACCAGTTCAGGAAGTTCTGGGCGACCATGGTGGCGCCGACGGAGGTGGCGAGGAAGATCGTCACGATGTTCATCAGCGCGTTCTGCACGGTGTCGCTCAGACGCTCGGTCACGCCGCACTCACGGAAGAGGTTGCCCAGCATCAGGCAGCCGATCAGCGGAGCGGTGGAGGGCAGGAGCAGGATGACGAAGGTGGCGACCACGATCGGGAAGACGATTTTCTCGGTCTTGGAGACCTCACGGCTCTGCACCATCTTGACCTTGCGCATCTTGTCGGTGGTCATCAGCTTCATAAAGGGAGGCTGAATAAAGGGAATCAGCGCCATGTAGGAATAGGCCGCGATGGCGATGGGGCCCAGCAGCTCAGGCGCGAGCTTGGTGGTGAGGAAGATGGCCGTGGGGCCGTCCGCGCCGCCGATGATGCCGATGGAAGCGGCCTGCGGGCCGGTGAAGCCGAGCAGAACCGCGCCGAAGAAGGCGACAAATACGCCGAGCTGGGCGGCAGCGCCGAGCAGCAGGCTCTTGGGATTGGCGAGCAGGGGGCCGAAGTCGGTCATCGCGCCGACACCCATGAAAATGAGCGAGGGGTAGATACCGGCCTTGACGCCGATGTAGAAGAAGTCGAGCAGACCCGCCTCACGCATGATGTAGCCGTAGCTGTGATAGTAGGGGCTGGCGTGGTCGAGGAAGGCCTCCCAGATTTCGGGGTGGTACAGGGCGTTTGCGCCCATACCGACAAAGTAGCTGAGGTTCGTCAGCAGGCAGCCGAAGGCGATGCCGACGAGCAGCAGCGGCTCAAACTTTTTGACGATGCCGAGGTAGAGCAGGCCGAAGGCAATAAGGATCATGACGAGGTTTTTCCAACCGCCGTCCGTCACGAAAAATGCCGCAAAGCCGGACTCTGCCCCCAGCTTTTGCAGGACACCGAGTATATCCATACCTGCCTCCTTATGCGATCACGACGAGCGGAGAATCGGTCTCTACAACCGCACCCTTTTCGACGACGATCTGCGCGACCGTGCCGGTCTTGGTGGAGACAACCTCGTTCTCCATCTTCATGGCTTCAAGAATCAGGAGCACGTCGCCCTCATTGACCTTCTGTCCGGCGGTGACGTTGATCTTCAGTACGTTGCCGGGCATCGGGCTCTTGACGACGGTGCCCGCGGCGAGAGCGCCGCCTGCGGGAGCGGCGGGGGCGGCAGCAGGGGCAGCGGCGGCGACAGGAGCAGCAGCCACGGGAGCGGCGGCAGGGGCGGCAGCGGCAGGAGCCTTGAGGTCGTACTCATCGACCAGCATAGCCTCGCCTGCTTCGACCTCCACTTCATAAACGCGCTTGTTCAGCGTTACCTTATACTTCATCTTCTTTGACCTCCCTGATGGAAATAAAGCGCAGCTCATTGAGCGGCTTGCCGAGCGTGTCGGCTACAATCGCCATAACCATGGCGGCGTCGCGGGGATCGGTATTGTAGAGCTTGAAATCGCCGGCGGAGCCGGGAGCCGGAGCGGCCTTCGCGGCGGGCGCAGCGGGGGCGGCAGCGGGGGCGGCGGCAGCGGGCGCGGCCTTGGGCGTCTCCTTGTGCATAACCCTGCCCATGACGAAGATGACGCACATCAGCATCACGAGGCCGAGGAAGACGACCAGATAGCCCAGCACAGCGTAACCGGCCGCGGTGGGAATGGAAATGTTTACAAGATCAGTCACGGTAAAATCCTCCTGTCTCAGTCAACAGAAACGATGGAGTACTTGACCTTCTTCTCTTCCTGCTCCTTGCGCTGGGCGAAGAACTTCTCCGCAACCGGCGGGAAGGAGATGTAGCTGAGCACGTCTTCCTCGCATCTGGCGGTATCGCCGAGCTCGGCCTGCGCCTTCTCAAAGACGTCCTTGGGAAGGGTGTCGGCATAGCGGCCCTTGATGGGCTTCTCGTCGCCGAGAATCTTGGCCTGAACTTCGGGATTGATGGGAGCGGGAGTGCGGCCGTACTCGCCGCGGCAGTATGCCTTCAGCTCAGCGCCGACATTCTTGTAGCGCTCGCCCGCCAGGACGTTCTGCACGGCCTGGGTGCCGATGAGCTGGGAGGTCGGGGTGACCAGCGGGGGATAGCCCATGTCGGCGCGCACGCGCGGTGTCTCGAGCAGGGCTTCGTCGAACTTGTCCAGGGAGTTGAGGCTCTTGAGCTGGCTGAGCAGGTTCGAGAGCATGCCGCCGGGGATCTGGTAGGTCAGGCACTGGGTATCGGTAGCCATGGAGATGGGATTGAGCGTACCCTTTTCCAGGAATTCGGCACGGATAGGCTTAAAGTAAGTGGCCATCTCATGCAGCTTTTCGGGATCAAGGCCGGTATCGTAGCCGTACTGACGGAAAACGTACTCCAGGGTCTCGGTGGCGGGCTGAGAGGTGCCGCCGGAGAAGGGGGAGATGGCGGTGTCGATGATGTCGGCGCCGGCTTCGACAGCCTTCATATCGGTCATGAAAGCAAGGCCGGTGGTGCAGTGGGTGTGGACAACGACGGGCAGATCGACCGCGTCCTTGATGGCGGAGACCAGGTCATAGGCCTCTTTCGGGCTCATGATGCCGGCCATGTCCTTGATGCAGATGGTGCTGACGCCCATTTTCTGGAGCTCCTTGACCATTTCGACATACTTCTTCAGCGTATGTACGGGGGAGGTGGTATAGGAGATCGCGCCGGAGGCGATGGCGCCGGACTTGACGGTCTCCTCAACGGCGACCTTGAGATTGGTCACGTCGTTGAGAGCGTCGAAAATGCGGATGATGTCGATGCCGTTGCGGACGGACGCGCGGACAAAACGGCGGACGATGTCGTCACTGTAGTGCTTGTAGCCCAGAATATTCTGACCTCTGAGCAGCATCTGGAGCTTGGTGTTGGGCATGGCCGCGCGAATCTTGCGCAGGCGCTCCCACGGATCCTCGTTCAGGAAGCGCAGGCACACGTCAAAGGTGGCGCCGCCCCAGCATTCCACGGAGTAGTAGCCGGCCTGGTCGATGGTCTTGAGGATGGGCTCAAACTGGTCATAGCTCATCCTCGTCGCGACAAGTGACTGGCTCGCGTCGCGAAGGACTGTTTCGGTAAACTGTACTTTCTTCATACGTACCTCCTCTGTTATTCGCTATCTGAAAATGATTTTGCTTTATCAAATATCCGGCTCGGACGGAAAATCCGCGCGGGAGTCTTTATGAGATATCATAATGCGTCAGGACTGCTTTTGTCAATGCGCAGGATTGACAATATTTGCGCTTTAACTACACGCTTTGGGGCATATCTTGTGGTCAAGTTACCATTACGGCTTCCGCGCGGCTGCCGGCGGCCGGGAAAAAGAGCCCCCGTATTATGGGAAGCCCCTCCTCCGGTAAACCGGAGGAGGGTTCGTCCAATGCGGAAGGGATCAGAAGGGAATAATGCCGATGATCATGGCGACAAACAGGCACAGGATGGAGAAGACCCAAACGTACATGAAGCTCGCCTTGATATGATCCTTGATATCGACGTCGGCGAGACCGACACCGAGAAGAGTCGCGGGAACCATGGGGCTGATAAAGGTGGCGCAGTTGCGGCAGATGACCATGGCAATCGCGATTGGCAGGGCTTCGACGCCGAAGGCCTGGCCGATGCCGATCACGACGGGCAGCATGCCGTAGAAGTAGGAGTCGGTATCGAAGGCCAGCGCCAGAGGCACGGACAGAATGCCGATGACCAGCGGGAGCTGCTTGCCGAGAGCGGGAGGCAGAACAGCGGCAACCATGTTGGCAAGGCAGCGCACCACGGAGGGCAGCGCGTCAGCGGGCAGCTCCATGACCTTGGCGGAGATGACCTTACCGTCGGCGCCCATGCTGGAGGTCAGGATGCCCATGAGGACGGCCGCGCCCATCAGGGTGGAGCACATCATCAGGGCCGGGCCCGCATGGAGGTTGATGATCTTCTTGTGCATCTTGGCGGTGAAGCCGTAGTTGACGAAGAGGGCGAGGGCGCAGCCGAGCATGAAGGGATAGTAGCTGGGGAAGACGTCCCAGATCAGCATGGCAATGACGGCGATGGTCAGGAAAATGTTGAAGAGGAAGAGCTGGGGCCGCGCGAGCTCCTTGTCGGCGGTGACAACCTCAGCGCCGACCTCGAGCTCAACGTCTCCCTCGGTCTTGGCAAGCGTGCCGTTCAAACCGGCGCCGCGTTTTTTCTCCTGCATACCGGTCAGAACCGCGTGGGCGAGGGCGAGGACGATACCGAAGGCCTGCACGGGAAGAATGGTCTTCCAGAGCTCACCGGCCTCAATGCCGAGAACGGAGGCGGCGCGCATGGTGGGGCCGGCCCAGGGCATGAGGTTCAAAACGCCCATCGCGAGAACCGCGATGCGAAGCAGGGAGGTCGGGCGCATGTGCATGCGCTTGAAGACGGGCAGCATGGAGGGAATGACAATGCAGAAGGTGGAAGCGCCGCCGCCGTCGAGGTGACCGACCAGCGCGATGATGCAGGCGACGACACACACGCCGATGACGTTGTCGCCGACGTATTTCATCAGCTTGCCGATGATGACGTCGAACATGCCGGCGTCAGTCATAATGCCGAAGTAGAGAACGGAGAAGACAAACAGGGCCGCGGTCGGACCGGTGCTGTTGAAGCCGGCCTTGATCATGGCGGCGATGTCTTCAAAGCTGTGGCGGCCGCCGATGACCAGAATCAGCCCAAGAAGCGTCGGCCAAACGATGAAGGCGATGGCGGGCTGCGTCTTGCTCTTGAAAAGCGTGATAACGATGGCAGCAATGGTCAGAAGACCAAGGATGCCGACAACGGTATTACTCATAAGGATTTCCCCTTTTTCTTTTAATCAATCCTGTCTCTTGCCTCCCCCGGCCGCTTGCGGCGAAGGGGGGGTGTCACGGAGCGACGGAGAGGGCTTGCCGCGACAAGGGATACCCTCTCGGTCATCCGGCTTGCGTGAGACGCCGGATGACAGCTCCCCCGGAGGGGGAGCCAGGCGCCGAAGCTTAGTCTTCCAGCGTGTAGGGCTTGATCTTGCGGATGACGTCGAGGATGGTGCCGTCGCGGGCTTCCAGAACGGCCACAACCTCGTCCTCCCACTGGAGGTCGTCGGGTCTGCCGACCATGCTGTAGGCTTTCTCCTTGAGCTCTTCGATGGGGACATGCTTGATGCCCGCGGCGTCCAGGCACTCAATGAGGTCGGGGCGCAGGGGATTGACCGCGATGCCGTAGTCGGTGACGAGAACGTCCACACAGTCGCCGGGGGTGGTGACGGTGACGACATGCTCGCACACGGTCGCCATGCGGCCGCGGATGAGCGGGGTGACGATGACGCAGACCTTGGAGCCGGCCGCGGTGTCGGGGTGTCCGCCGGGGGCGCCGCGGAGGATGCCGTCGGAGCCGGTGAGGACGTTGACGTTGAAGCCGGTGTCGATCTCAAGGGCGGCGAGAACCACGAAGTCCAGCTTGTTGACGAACGCGCCCTTGTTGGCGGGGTTCGCATACTGGCTGGCGCTCATCTCAAAGTGGTTCGGGGTCTGGTTGATGGAGTTGACGGCGTCCAGGTCGAAGTCCTGCACGTCGATGACCTTGCCGACCTTGCCCTTCTTCAGCATCTCGACCATGGGGCCGCAGATGCCGCCGATGGCCCAGCCCATCTTGATGCCGCGCTCGTCCATATACTTTTCGAGGAAGAGGTTGGCTGCCAGCGACGGGCCGCCGACGCCGGTCTGGAAGGAGAAGCCGTCTTTGAAGTACGGGGTGGAGGCGATGACCTTCGCCACATTCTCCGCCATCATCAGATCGCGCGGGTTCTGGCTGATGCGCGCGGCGGCGGAGGCGATCTTCTTCGGGTTGCCGATGGAGTCAACGACCACAACGGCGTCCACGTCGATGGCCTCAACGGAGGCGGGCATGTTCGGGAAGTCCACGAGGCAGTCGGTCACGACGACGACATGGTCGGCGTATTTGGCGTCGGTCATGGCGTAGCCCATGGAGCCGCAGTTGGACTTGCCGCCGATGCCGCGGCAGTTGCCCACGCAGTCGCTGGTGGGCGCTGCGATGAAGGCAATGTCGATGTGCACCTCGCCGGCCTCAATGGCGCGGGGACGGCCGCCGTGGCTGCGGATGATGGCGCGGGTCTTGAGCTTGCCCTTGGAGACAACCTCACCCATTCTGCCGCGAATGCCGCTGGTCTGGATGCCGACGACCTTGCCCTGCTCGATGTAATCGGCAATGGGGTCGTGGGCGGAACCGAGGGAGGACGCCGCGATGGTCAGATCCTCCAGGCCCAGCTCTTCGATGGCGGCCTTCATGACCATATTGACCACAAAGTCGCCGTCGCGCAGGTGGTGGTGGAAGCTGAAGGTCATGCCGCTCTTCGCGCCGCACTGCTTCAGGGCCTCGGCGAGGCTCTCGACGAGCTTGCTCTCCTGTGGCTTCTCATAGCGCCGGGTTTTCGGGGACGCCTTCTGGATGTACTTGCCATCCATATAATTCTTTCCCTGATAGACTTCCTTGCCGTTAGAAAGCAGGAAATCGGGAATCTCTCTGCCTACTGCGTTTTTCATACCAGATCTCCCTCCCAAAGTCCGCAGGCGCGGGCAAGTTTCAGAGTTCTCTCAGCGCCGGGAATAAACGCGATGTCGATCATCTTGCCGTCGACGGTAAAGACGCCGACGCCCGCGGCACTCTGCTCGCGGTAGGCGCGGACGATCTTCTCGGCCTGGATGATCTCCTTCTCGGTCGGAGCAAAGACCTCATGCACGAAGCGGATCTGCTTGGGGTTAATCAGGCTCTTGCCGTCGAAGCCCATGGCCTTGTTCTGCAGAACCTCGGCTTCGAAGCCTTCCTGATCGTCGAGGTTGGTGAACACGGTGTCAAAGCACTGGATGCCGGCGGCACGGGCCGCGATCAGCATCTGGCCGCGCGCGACGACCATATCAATGCCGTCGCGGGTGGGCTTGGTCTGCATGCACTTGCGGAAGTCGCCGCCGGAGATGGCCACGCCGAACATACGGGGAGAGGCGGCGCAGATCTCATAGGCGTTCAGAATGCCCTTGGGGCTTTCGAGGGCGGCCATCAGAAGGGTGCGGCCCTTCTCGACGCCGAACTCTTCCTCGGCGGCTTCGACGGCCTTCTCGACCGTCAGCACGTCCTGCGCGCTCTCGCACTTGGCGATGCGGATGCCGTCGGCCCCGCCCGCGACGCAGACGCGGATATCCTCCTGCCAGTGGGGGGTGTCAAGACCGTTGATACGGACGATGACCTCGGTATCGCCGTAGTCGATGGTTTTCAGCGCGTGATAGAGGGAGAAGCGGGCCGCGTCCTTCTGGTTCTCGGCGACCGCGTCCTCCAGGTCGAGCATGATGCTGTCGCAGCCGTAAATGTAAGCGTCTTTAATAAGTCCGGGCTTCTGCGCGTTCATGAACATCATGGTGCGGCGCAGGCGGAAGCGCTCAGGTCTGGGACGAGGAATCATCTGATCGCACCTCCCCAGGGAATATTTTCTGCGGACTGGCCGCAGCTGCGGAAGACCGCGCATTCCACGCGGGCTTTGATGGTGCAGTCCAGCGCGCCCTTGTCCACAACGGCGACGCGGGCATTTTCAACGCCGAGGCGTTCCAGGGTTTCGAGAACGGTGGCCTTGATCTGACGGCCGTACTGATTCATGACGCTGCTCTCAAGCGTAAGCTCGATCCCGCCTTCGCCCGGCTCTACCATGACCTGGGCGTCGCTGGATTCGAGGGTCCCCGCCATCGCGGGTTTCAGAATCTCCATGTCTTCTCAATCCTCCTCGCAAAATATTAATGAAAACAGGCTTTCGCGATGTTAAGATTTTACCATTCCATCGTCCTGCGCGCAAATGCCTTTTTGCCGCAATTGCCATAATACGAAGCTTATATTGCTTGACAAGCATAATTAACACATTATATAATCATAAATAGAAGCCTATGGTTATTCACAGAACAGTCAAAAAATGCCCGGCAGGGGGGAAAAGCTTATGAACCTGAAGCAGGCCCTTTATATCCAGACGATCGCGCGGGAGGGAAACATTACCGCGGCTGCCAAAAAACTCTACGTCAGCCAGCCATCACTCAGCCAGATGGTGCGCCAGGTGGAGAACGAATACGGCGTCACGCTCTTTGATCGCACGGTCTCCCCACTCCGCCTGACCTATGCGGGGGAGAAGTACCTCCAGGCCGCGAAAACCATGCTGGCCGCCAATGAGCGCCTGGAAAACGAGCTGCGGGAGATCCGCCAGGAAAACAGCGGTCTGCTGCGTCTCGGTATCAGCGTGCAGCGTGCCATCCAGATCCTGCCGGTGGCGCTGCCCTGGTTTACCATGCAGTATCCGAAGGTCTCCATTGACCTGCGTGAGGAAGGCAGCGCAAGGCTCGAACAGCTTCTGGAGGACGGGGAGATCGACCTTGCCCTCGCCGCCATTGAGTCGGTCAGCCCCTCGCTGTCCTACACCCTTATTGAGAAGGAGGTCGTCGGTGTCCTGGCAGGTAAGGGCGCGGCCATCGCACAGCAGCTCCCGCCCGGAACGCCCATCTCCCTCAGCATGATCCGGGAGGACGCCTTTGTCTCTCTCAAGCCCGGCCACAGCGTCCGGGTGGTGCAGGACGCGCTCTTTCACGAAAGCGGCATGAAGCCGCAGATTCTGCTGGAAACGGACTCGCTGGAGGTTGCCAAGCGTGTGGCGGTGCAGGCGGGGGCGTGCATGCTCTGCTCGGACATCTTCGTGGACGACTACGCCCGGCGCGGCGGTGTTTTTTATCCGCTCATGGATTACGAGAACAGGCGCCATCTCTACGCCTGCTGGCGCAAGGGCGAAAAGCTTCCGCGCTACGCCGAGGGCTTTATCCAGATCGTCAGCAGAATACTCGACAAAAATACCGCCAGATTATAGGGCGCTTCGTCAATTGACAAAGAATGAGGTCGGAAGTAAACTTAAAAAATAAGATGTTTCTTTCATCATAGTACACGATAGAAGTGCCATTCTGAGCGCAGCGAAGGATGACACAGATACGAAAGGGGAAGATGATTTGCAAATCACCCGCAGCACAGACGGAAGCTGGGCGCTCACCATGGGCGCCGAAACCCTGCTGACCGGGTCGGCGGAAAAGCCCTTTGCTTTGGCGCTCCGGCGGGAAAAGCACAGAACCGCCAACCGCGGCGTCGTAAAGACGGAGATTGTGGAGCTGGAGCGCGTTCCGCTTTCGGATTTCCGGCAGGAAAAGGATGGGACGCTGCTGTTTTCCGGGGAAGGACACACCCTGCGCGCGGCCGCGCGTCAGATCTCCGGCGGCGCCGAATTCACATTCGAGGGCGAAGCAGGCTGGTCATACGAGTTTCAAATTCCCGCGAAGGCGGACGAGGCCGTCTTCGGCGGGGGCGAGCAGTACCGCAAGACGAACCTGCGCGGGGAAATGGTGGTCAACTTCGTCTCCGAGCATATCAAGGCATCCACGATCATGGAGAAAGCCCTGCTGCATGAGAAGCTGTACCGGGTCAAGGAGCACCGCGAGATCGGCAGCTATGCCCCCATGCCCGTGTTCGTCACCGACAGACGGCGCATGATCCTCTTTGACACCACCATTGACGGCCACGCGGATTTTGGCGGCAGGGACTGCTTCCGCTTTCAGTTTGACGCCTGCCCGAAGCGCCTGCTGCTGTTGAAGGCCGCAAGCTATGAAGGGCTCGCGGGGCTTTTGAATAACCAAATTCCGAATCGCCAGTACCTGCCCGCCTGGTGCACGGAGGGCATGATCCTCGGTGTCCAGGGCGGGACGCAGACGGTGCTGGACAAGACCTTCGCCATGCTGGACGCGGGCGCGAAAATCTGCGGCGTATGGAGCCAGGACTGGTCCGGCGAGAAGCGCACCGTCATGGGCAAGCAGGTCTGGTGGAACTGGGAGGTTGACGAAAAGCTCTATCCGGGACTCAAAGACGCGATCCAAAAGCTCAACGCGCGGGGCGTGAAGTTCCTGGCCTACATCAACCCCTACCTTGTCAAGGGCGGGAAGCTGTATAAAGAATGCAAAAAGAAGGGCTGGCTCATTACGAAAAAGGACGGCAGCGTATACCACATCAAGTCCACCACCTTCGACGCGGGCATGCTCGACCTCACGAACCCCGACGCGGTGAAGTTTATCAAGGAGACGCTGATCGGGAAAAACATGCTCGACCTCGGCGTGTCCGGCTGGATGGCGGACTTCGGCGAATATCTCCCGGTAGACTGCGTCCTCCACGACGGCGACCCGGCGGAGCTGCACAACGCGTGGCCCGTTCTATGGGCGAAGATCAACCGAGAGGCCATTGAGGAATACGGCGCGAAGGAAGTCCTGTTCTTCACCCGCTCCGGCTATCTCGGGATTCAGAGCTATGCCCCCTTCCTCTGGAACGGGGATCAGCACACGGATTATACAAAGGATTACGGCATGCCCTGCGTCATGCCCGCAAGCTTCTCCCTGGGCTTTTCGGGCGTTACGATGGTGCACTGCGATATCGGCGGCTTCTTCTCCTTCGGCAAAATGAAGCGGGATGCGGAGCTGTTCACCCGCTGGATGGAGATGGGAACCTTCTCCCTGCTCATGCGCAGCCATGAGTCGATCCGCCCCTGGGCAAACGCCCAGTTCGACGCGGCGGGGGTCAGGGAACATACCGTGCGCCTGACGAAGGTCCACGCGGCGCTTGCGCCCTATATCAGGCATATCGCGGCGGACGCGGAGAAAGGCGTCCCCGCCCTGCGGCCCGATTTCTGGTACGCAGAGAACTTCGGCGAGAGCCGGGAGCCCTACGCCTACTTTTTGGGCAGCGAGCTGTTTGTCTGCCCCGTGATCCGAAAGGGCGCAAAACGCCAAAAGGTTTTTCTCCCGGAAGGGGAGTGGGCGCACCTGTGGAGCGGCAGAGTATACAAAGGCGGGCGCCGAACTGTCGTCGACGCGCCGCTCGGATATCCCCCGGTGTTCTATCGCGCGGACAGCGATTATGCCGCATTGTTCCGGGGCATCGCAGAGATTGAAAAATAAGTAAGAAAGAGAGAATACGGATATGGACAACTCCTACATCTCCCGCACGAGCGGCATCAAGGCCAGAGACAAAATCGGCTATGCCATGGGCGATCTGGCCTCCTGCCTCGTCTTCGGCCTGACACAGAGCGTCCTGAACAAGTATTACACCGACGTTCTGGAGATCAGCGTCCTGAGCGTCATGGTCATGACCATCATCGCGAGAATCTGGGATGCGGTCAACGATCCCATCTGGGGCCGCATCATCGACGGGGCAAAGAAATACCCCGACGGGCGCTACCGCCACTGGATCAAGGTTTTCGCCGTGCCGACGGCGCTGGCGGCGGTACTTATGTTCGCCGATGTGCGGGGCTTTTCCTCCGGTGCGCGGGTAGCGTGGATCTATTTCAGCTACATCCTCTTCGGCATGCTCTATACCTGCATCAATATCCCCTACGGCTCCCTGGCGCAGGTCATCACTTCGGACGATAAGGAGCGCTCGTCCCTGTCCGTGTTCCGCTCCATCGGCTCTACCTTCGGCGCCCTGCCCGCGATGGTGCTGGCCTCCGTCTGCTATGCAAAACTGGCCGACGACAGAAAGGTCATGGACTTTAACCGCGTCTTCATCGGCGCCTGTGTCATCGCCGCCCTGAGCGTCCTGTTCTATTTCCTCTGCTACAAGTGGAGCAAGGAGCGCGTGGATACCGAGCCTGCGCCCCGTGAGAAGGGGCAGACCGCGAAGGTCATCAAGACCCTGCTGCACAGCCGTCCCTTCATGGCCGTCAGCATCGCGAGTATGCTTTTCCTGGCGGCCCAGATGTTCGGCCAGGGCTACAACACCTATCTGTTCCATCATTACTTCAACAAGCCGGGGCTGACCATGCTGCCCACGGTGTTCCAGTACCTGCCGGTCGCGGTCGTCATGTTCTTTGCCACAAAGCTCGGCAACAAATACGGGCGGCGCGAGGTCTGTTCCCTCGGCATCCTGCTGGCGGCGATCTTCTATATTGCGCTGTTCGTGCTGGCGCTCTTCGGCATTACCCCGGTATGGCTCTATCTAGCGGCCTGCCTTGCCTCCGGTGTGGGTACCGCGTTTCTGTTCCTGCTGGTTTGGGTGCTCGCTACCGACGCCATCGACTACAACAAGGTCACCTACGGACTGAATGACGAGGCGACCTCCTACGCCTTCTACTCCTTCATGCGCAAGCTGGGCACCACCGTCGCCACGATCCTCATCAACGTCCCCCTGCTGCGTATCGGCTACAGCGGCAGCGAGCTGAGAACCGAGGGGCTGAGCGCGGAGGCTCTCAAGAGCATGTACAACTTCTCGGTCATGATCCCGGCTGTCCTCTTCCTGCTGGTCTATCTCACGCTGCGCTTCATGTACCCGCTGTCCAAGAAGCGCGTGGAGCAGCTGCAGGTGCAGAAGGAGGCCATGATGCGCGCCCAGAGCAAAGAGAGGTAAGACAGAACCGATGAGAATCCTCGCCGTTTCGGACGAAGAGTCCAAACGCTTCTTCAGCTGTTACAGACCCGGTGCGCTGGACGGCTTCGACCTGATCCTCTCCTGCGGCGATCTCCACCCGGAGTATCTGGAATTTCTGGTGACGATGTCCCACTGCCCGGTCCTCTACGTGCACGGCAATCACGACGACCGCTACAAACGGGAACCGGAGGGCTGCATCTGCGTGGACGACAAACTGTATAACTGCCGGGGCCTGCGCATTGTGGGCCTCGGCGGGTCCTACCGTTACCGGGACGGAAAGTATATGTACACCGAGCGGGAGATGAAGGCCAGGCTCTTTCGGCTCGGCTGGCGCTTAAAGCGCAGCGGCGGCTTCGATATCCTGCTGACCCATGCCCCAATGTACGGTCTTAACGACCTGGACACGCTGGCGCACCGAGGCTTCAACTGCTTTCGGACGCTTCTTGACCGCTGGCAGCCGCGGTATTTTGTCCACGGCCACGTCCACCGCAACTACGGCATGAAGATCCCCCAACGCTGCACCTACGGCAGCACGACGGTCATCAACGCCTACGAGTACTGCATTTTTGAGATTCCGGACGAAACATAGTATAAGGCGAAGTTTGCTGCAGGTCGCGCTGCCTTCAAAACAGGCTGTCCGCTTTGATTCTAAAGAACTCTTAAACCGGGCCGGAACGGATTGACAATTGATTTGGTTTATTATATTATGTCGACAGCCAAAGGATGATAAATAAAAAATCAAACACAAGAAAAGGAGAATATAACAATGTCTGATGAAATGAAAGTCCTCAATGATCAGGAAGTCGAAAATGTTTCCGGCGGTGGCGCAAACGGCAACTTCTGGTCCGATGGCGGCGCGATCTACTACCGTGTCGTTTCCGGTGACACCCTCTCTGAGATCGCTCTGAGAGCGCAGGTCCCCATGAGCCAGATCCAGGCGCTCAACGGTATCAAGAATCCCGACGTGATCCGCGTCGGTCAGATCCTTCGCATCCGCTGAGAACAAATAAACAGAACCGGGAAGCAGCAGTGCTTCCCGGTTCTGTTTATACTGTTCGGATAATAGTATTATTTGCAGAAAAGAAAACACAGCCCCGGCGCTGCTGCGCCGGGGCTGTTCTTGGTACGTTTTTTACCAGACGAGATCCCGTCCGAACTTTGCTTTGTATTCGTCGCGGGAAAGCACGCTTGTGCTGATGCCGTAGGCCTTTGCGAATTTCTGCGCTTTCTCGAGCGTAGGAACCGGAGAAATCACCGTTCCGTTCTGACGAACAAGCCAATACTTCTGGTTGCCTGCCTCCGCCACGATGATGCCGCCGCTGACGTTCTCCAGATCACTGTCACTGAGACCAAGGGCTTTCAGTTCTTCTTTCATTTGTCATGCTTCTTCCTGTATCGTCTTGAATTGTCTGTTTCCTTCTTGCGGGGAAATCATAACACTGTGAGTGTCGCATTACTGTCACACAGTCTATCATATTGCCCCGGACAATTCAAGCCGTGAGGACATTAAGGAAACGCTGAATAAATCCCCGCGCACATCCTGACGGTGAATTTTCCGCCTGACTTTGCCTGAAAAGCTCGAAATACACAAAGTATTCCATCACTTTTCAGGCTTCGTCAGACAAAAAATCCACTCGCCAGTCTGCACACGTCGGTTTAATCAGCGCTTCCTTAATAATACTTAAACTCGCTTCGAGCTCTGTCACGGTAAATGCCCGAAGCATTTCTCTGCGCTGTTGCCCCGATCGGGAGCTTGAGCATAAAGCCCACGTCATAGAAGATTGGCAGCAATTTTTTGAAGAGCAGGGACAGCACAGCCACAGGACTGATCTCAATGACCTCGGCATTCTCCGGGGTCTTGAGAAAGCCTTCCTCCCGCAGCCAGTTCACCGTGTCCTGGATCGATTCCGAAAACGGCCTGCAGTGGAAGCCGAGCTCCCTTTCCGCCTTTGAACAGTCATATTCATTGTTGCGGTTCAGCATGTAGATATTGAATTCTGAGAGAAGCGGCTCCTTTCCCGTGACCCTGCTGACGGCTGCAAGCCCCTTCACCGCCATTTGAGCAAACTCCTTGGACAGAATATACGATTTTACGGAAAGTCCCGCCGCGTTGCTGATCTCACGGAACATATCGTGCATGGTAACGGTCTCACCGGTCAGAATATAGCTCTCGCCTCTGCGTCCCTTGTCACAGGCGGAGATTACCCCGTCGGCCAGGTCCCGGACATCGGCAATGCTGAAGGTGCCTTCAAGTCCCATTCTCATTTTGCCCTGCACAAACTGCTGTATCATGTCGGTGACGGAGTTGAAAGCATAGTCCTTCGGCCCGCAGATTCCCGAAGGCAGGACAATCGTGGCGTCCAGCTCCGGATGAGACTGTACTGCGTCAAGAACAAGCTGCGCAGCCTCCGCCTTGGTTACCGAATAGCAGCCCACCAGTCCGTCAGTCGGCAGGTAGCAGTCCACTTCCCTGATTTTCTGCCCTGCGGGAAGCTCCGGGATGGCCCCGGTTGAACCGACATAAACCAGCTTCCTGACGCGGTGCTTCAGGCATTGGTCAAGAATGTTCGCGGTGCCGTCTACATTGACAGCGCGCACCTTCGGATTGTCCTGCATTTTTTCCCATACGATGGCCGCGCAGTGGATGACATAGACTTCGTCTTCTTCGGCAGTCCGGAAGAATGCCTCAAGAGACGGCACATCCAAAAGATCACCGTGAAAAAGCTCGACCTCTTTTGGCAGATACTTTTCGGCCGGGTCGTTCGGCAGAACCAGTGCGCGCACGCGCTCTCCCTTTTCCAAAAGCTGTCGGCAGATGTTGCCTCCCAGATTGCCCGCTGCCCCCGTTACAAGATAGATTTTATTATTCATCATGATGTGCTCCTTTCCTTTTCTGGAGCAATCATAACATCGTTGAATAAAATAGTCAACACATATATGTTGAACATTCTGTAAACAAGCTGGCCGAAACTGCTGATGCTATTATCCAATAAGATGGCTTGGAATTTTCGCGAGGCAGAATTATGTCAGGCGAGGCAGCGTCCGCAGGAAATACTTTGTGTATTTTCAAGGACGATACGAGCCGTTCTATTGGATAATAGTATGATATAGCAGAAAAGAAGCCTGCTTTCAAGCGGGAAAGCAGGCTCAGGGTGAAATACTTTCAGATCAGATGAATTTCGCTGACCGGGGTTTCGGATCTGTAATGGGAGAGATATTCTTCTTTCAGGAGCATTGCTCTTTCGAGGTCAAACAAGAGTACAGAGAGCTCACCGTGAAAGGATAAGCGGTCTTTACAGGCACAGAGCTCCTCATACGCGCCGGGATGATTCGTCACAAGCGATACGATGCGGTCTCTGCGCGGGTTCAGGAAAATCAGTTCCTCAACCATGCTGCGCACGGTGTTTTTTGCCAGATCAGGAGAGGAAGCTTCCTCTTCCGAAAGAAAGGCATACCGAATCAGATATTCTGAGACTTCGTGGTTCATCAGTCTCACGCAGGTATCAAAATGAATCCCGTCAATTTCCGCGCCGTTTGTCTGAACAAGCTGGAATGTCAGCCCCTTGCCTCCGAGACTTCCCAGGATGATGCCGTTGGCCGTAGCTGTAAAGCGCTGCTTTTCACTTTGGAGGCGCTGGATTCTTTTCACTTCTTCCGTTTTCATTGAGGCAGAAGGGGCTTCTGTTCTTCCGCCGCCGTCAGCGCAAATCCCCCTGGCCTGCAGGACTTTGACCATGACAGAGGACGGGATGTCGGCCAGCGCTGTACGGATTCCTACGGACATGCCGGCAGACATGCCGCTGAGATAATCCTCAGACGTGCCTGCGGCCTCGATCAGCTGTTGAGCCGTCACGCCGTCTCTCGGGGCTGCCTGACGGCTGGTTAAAGCTTCATAGAGCCCCGGCTTTTTGGGGATATAAGTCCCGTTTATCATCTTGGAGAGAATCGCCGCATCCACCCCGGAATCCCGTGCGTATTCTCTCAAGGATCGATCCGCACCTTTCGCCCGCTTTACCAATTCCCCAACGCTGTCCTGCTTCATTTCAAACCTCCATGTCAGGTTATTGAACAATTATATCATAGTTGAAAAAGATTAACAACACCCATTTATGAGCCGTGCAGCGCTGTCTTTTTGCCTGGCTCAATTTCAGGTTTAGCCTGAATTACATGATTTCCAGGACATCTCCCACGCAGAGCTCCTTGATCGGAACCGTATTATGAATCGCGGCGCGGGCGTGAAAGCAGGTGCAATGGCACGGACACAGGAGGCCAGGATGTTGGAGGCGCAGATAGTCGGCGGTCTTTTCAACCTGAGGTGTAATCTCCAGCAGGTGGAAACCGCCGATGATCCCCGCAATCCGGTCGTCGCCGCATAAAGCCT
>ONVI01000019.1:0-788 GCA_900321275.1 uncultured Eubacteriales bacterium
TGAGCATCTCGTTGCGGTAGAGCGTCATGAAGTTGTCGTCGAACTGGTAGATCGCGATGCCGACCTTGTAGGTGCCGGGCGCGGGAACGGCGGCAGCGGGAGCGGCAGCAGCGAAGGTCTCGGCAGCCGCAGGCGCGGGGGCTTCCTCGGCAGCAGCGGGCGCGGCGTCGGAGGTGACTTTCACGTAGTCGACCCAGTAGTAGTTTTCGATGGGCTGGCCGTTGAGGGCCTTGATGGTGACGTCGACGGCGGCGTGGGACTGGCCGTTGGCGTCGTTCAGGACGGTGCCGGTCATGGTGCCCTCGTTGACCATCTCAACACACTCGTCAAGAGCGTCAACGCCCACAAGGTAGATGTCCTTGCCCACGGTGCGGCCAGCCGCGGTGATCGCGGTGGCGGCGCCCAGAGCCATGGCGTCGTTGTTGCAGAAGACAACCTCGACCTTGTCGCCGAACTTCGCCAGGTCGTTGGCGCAGATCTCCTGGCCCTTCGCCTGCCGATCTGGTCGTCGAGGCACTCCACCTCAATGCCCGCGTCGGTCAGGGCCTTGACGGAGAACTCTGTGCGGTACTGCGCGTCGATGTTCTCGGGGTCGCCCTCGATCATGATGTAGCTGACCTTGCCGTCGCCGTTGATGTCGCCGTGGTTCGGCAGCTCGGCAATGATCTCGCCCTGGTAGGTGCCGGACTGACGCGCGTCAGCGCCGACATAGCAGACGGTGGCGTTGTTGAGGATGCCCTCGTAGCTCTCGTCGCCCTTGTCGCCGAGAGGCTCGCGGTTGATGAGGA
>ONVI01000019.1:823-61350 GCA_900321275.1 uncultured Eubacteriales bacterium
CTCGGCCATGTCGTTCTTGCCGTCGACGATGGTCACGTCATACTTGACGTCGTCGGTCTCGAGGCTCTTGAAGTAGTTGAGCATCTCGTTGCGGTAGAGGGTCATGAAGTTGTCGTCGAACTGGTAGATCGCGATGCCGACCTTGTAGGTGCCCTTTGCGGGAGCCGCAGCGGCGGGCGCGGCCTCGGCAGCGGCAGGAGCTGCAGCAGCAGTGGCAGCGGCCTCGGCGTTGGTGACCTTCACGTAGTCGACCCAGTAGTAGTTGTCAATGGCGTCGCCGTTGAGGGCCTTGACGGTCACGTCGACAGCGGCGTGGGACTGGCCGATATGGTCGTTCAGGACGGTACCGGTCATGGTGCCCTCGTTGACCATCTGCTGGCACTCCTCAAGCGCGTCAACACCCACAAGGTAGATGTCCTTGCCCACGGTGCGGCCCGCCGCGGTGATCGCGGTGGCGGCGCCGAGCGCCATGGCGTCGTTGTTGCAGAAGACAACCTCAACGGCGTCGCCGAACTTGGCGAGGTCGGTGGAGCAGATCTCCTGGCCCTTCGCCTGGGCCCAGTTGCCGATCTGGTCGTCGAGGCACTCCACTTCAATACCCGCATCCTTGAGCGCCTTGATGGAGAACTCTGTGCGGTACTGGGCGTCGATGTTCTCGGGATCGCCCTCGATCATGATATAGCCGACCTTGCCGTCGCCGTTGATGTCGCCGTGATTGGGCAGCTCGGCAATGATCTCGCCCTGATAGGTGCCGGACTGACGGGCGTCAGCGCCGACATAGCAGACCTTGGCGTTGTTGAGGATACCCTCATAGCTCTCATCGCCCTTGTCGCCGAGAGGCTCACGGTTGATGAGGATGCAGGGGATGTTGGCGGCGACGATCTTGTCGATCGCAGCGTCGGCGGAAGAGGTCTGGACGAGGTTCAGGATGATCGCGTCCATGCCCTGGGTGATGAAGTTGTCGATCTGGTTGTTCTGCTCGGCCATGTCGTTCTTGCCGTCAACGATGGTGACGTCGTACTTGACGTCGTCGGTGTTGAGGCTCTTGAAGTAGTCAAGCAGCTCATTGCGGTAGAGGGTCATAAAGTTGTCGTCGAACTGGTAGATCGCGACGCCGACTTTATAGGTTTTCGGTCCTGCGGCGGGAGCTTCGGTCTCAGCGGGAGCCTCGGTTGCAGCAGGGGCCTCCGTCGCGGCGGGAGCCTCGGTTGCAGCGGGCTTTTCCGTCGCAGCGGGCGTGCTCTGACCACAGGCGGCAAGGCCGAAAATCATGGTCAGCGCAAGCAAAAGCGCGAGTATTTTTTTCATCTGGTACTCCTCTTTTCCAATTGAAAAATTTGAAGTTTCACACACTTCTGTATGCAATTTTACTAATGCCCTGCCCTACTGTCAAGTGAATTTTGGGGTAGGAGAACAGGCTTCGTGCATTCTGTCATATTTTTGAAGTTCTTTTTGTGCAAAGCGCCGGGAAGCGTGGAAAACTTTTGTAAAGGCAAAAAAGAATCCGCCTTCGAGGTACCTGCAGTACCTCAAAGGCGGAGCTCTTTTCTGCTTCGGGCGCGATTACTTTGCGGCCTTGGCCATCTCGCACAGGGCGGTGAAGGCGGCGGCGTCATGGATCGCCATCTCGGAGAGCATCTTGCGGTTCATATCGACACCGGCCAGCTTCAGACCGTGCATGAAGGTGGAATAGTTCATGCCGTTCATTTTGCAGCCTGCGCTGATACGGGTAATCCAGAGCTGACGGAAGTCTCTCTTCTTCTGCTTGCGGCCGACGTAAGCGTAACGGCCGGACTTCATCAGCTGCTCGTTTGCCATCTTATAGTGACGGGACTTGTTGCCCCAGTAGCCCTTTGCAAGACCCAGAACCTTGCTTCTGTGCTTGCGGGTCATCATTGCGCCTTTAACTCTTGCCATTGTTCAATATCCTCCTATAGTACGTCAATCCTTATTATTTATAAGGAATCATTTTCTTGATGGTGGCCTCGTTGGTCACATCGGCATAAGCGGCGTCGCGCAGACGGCGGCAGCGCTTGGTGGTCTTCTTGGTGAGGATATGGCTCTTGAAAGCGTGTGCGCGCTTGACCTTACCGGACTTGGTGAGATTAAATCTCTTCTTGGCACCACTATGGGTCTTCAGTTTAGGCATGGTAGTTTCTCCTTCCGTAACTTCAATACAGGGAAAGATCCCGCTGTATACATGGATTATTCGGCCTCGGGCGCGGCTTCCGGCGCCTTGGGCTGCTTGGGCTTCGCCGGCTTTTTCGGCGGCGTCTGGGGTTTGGGGGAGAGGAACATGGACATGCTGCGCCCTTCGAGCTTCGGCATCTTATCCATGTTGGCGATCTCCGCGCACTTGGCCGCAAAGTCCTTGAGCAGATCGGCGCCGATCTCGGTATGCGCCATCTCCCTGCCGCGGAAGCGTACGCTGACCTTGACGCGGTCCCCGTCGTTTAAGAACTTCTGGGCGTTCTTGAGCTTGGTGTTGAAGTCGTTGGTGTCGATGCCGGGAGACATACGGATCTCCTTGATCTCGATCACGCGCTGATTCTTCTTGGCTTCCTTCTCTTTCTTGGCCTGCTCGAAGCGGAACTTGCCGTAGTCCATGATCTTGCAGACGGGAGGATTGGAGCCCGGAGCGATCTTGACCAGATCAAGCTCATGCTCGGTCGCGATGCGCAGCGCGTCGACGACGGACATGATGCCGAGCTGCTCGCCCTGATCGCCGATCAGGCGCACTTCTTTGTCAAGGATCTCTTCGTTGATTTGATGAGCAGCGTTTGCGATTGGAAACACCTCCGAAAATGATTACTTGGTCGACTGCAAAATCGCCAGGTAATTTCGCCCTGTTTTGCGGCTGCCGCGCAGGCGGCGGGCAAAACGGCAGTCAAATGAAAAAGCTCGGATGCACGGCATCCGAGCGCAAAAACACAGTGAACCCCCGAAAGGGCGGTGCTTTTATTGACCGCGGCTGGCGCAGTTGCCGCCGGGTGAGGCAGGGTGGATGCCGTACCTTCTTTGTTTTAGCTTCGATAATATAACAGGTTTGTGGGGCGTTGTCAAGAGAAAAAATCAGTATTTCTCGTCCGGGGCGCCTGCGAGCTTCTCCTGCTCCATGGCGAGCTTGACAACCCGGCTGGTGCCGAGGCGGTCGGCGCCCAGGCTGATGAAGTCCTCCGCATCCTGCAGGCTTGCGATGCCGCCGGCCGCCTTGACCTTGAGCAGCTTCGGAGAGTGCTCCCGCAGCAGCTTTACGTCCTCGCGCGTCGCGCCGCCCTTGGAGAAGCCCGTGGAGGTCTTGATGAAGTCGGCCCCGCAGTCGGCGACGGTCTTGCACAGGTGCACCTTTTCCTCTTCGGTGAGCAGGCAGCACTCGATGATGACCTTGAGGATCTTGCCCTTTGTGGCCTCGCGCACGGCGCGGATGTCGTTTGCCACGTCCGCCCAGCAGCCGTCCTTGACCATGGAGAGGTTGATGACCATGTCGATCTCGTCAGCCCCGTTCTTCACGGCGTCGGCGGCTTCGAAGGCCTTGGCGGCTGTGGTCATGTAGCCGTTCGGAAAGCCGATGACCGTGCAGAGCGTCAGCCTGTCGCCCACGTAGCGCTTCGCCCCCGCGACATGGCAGGGCGGGATGCAGACGCTGGCGCAGTGATAGCGGATCGCCTGGTCGCAGAGGGCGCGGATCTCCTCGCTCGTGCAGTCGACGCGCAGGAGGGTGTGGTCGCATTTTTCGAGAATGTCTTTGATATCCATAAAATCGACTCCTTATTAAAATACTGTGAATCAATTATATCCGATCCGGCCATCATATTCAAGCGCGGCTCACGAATAAGATGGAACATCTTACGAAAAGGACGGCATGCGCATGGACATGATACAGGAAAACAATCGGGTGCGGCTGTGCGGCACGATGGCCGGGGCGCCGCGATATTCCCACTGCGCGGGCGGGCAGGACTTCTGGCTCTTCCCGCTGGAGGTGCGGCGGCTGTCGGGCAGCAGCGACGTGCTGAACATCGTGCTGCGGAGAGAGCAGCTGGCCGCGGTGGAGGCCTCGGAGCACGCGCGCCTTCTTGTGACGGGCGAGGTGAGAAGCTACAACAACCGCCGGGACGAGGGGGCGCGGCTGGTGCTGACGGTGCTGGCGCGGGAGCTTGCGCTCACAGACGAGCCGGACGACAACCGGGTATGGCTCACGGGGACGCTCTGCAAGGCGCCGAACCCCCGCGTGACGCCGCTGGGCCGGGATATCTGCGACCTGCTGGTGGCGGTCAACCGTCGGGGCGCGCGCTCGGATTACCTGCCCTGCATCTGCTGGGGAAGCTGCGCCCGCGAAGCGGCGGGCTGGAACGTGGGCACGGTGATCCGGCTCGAGGGGCGCTTTCAGAGCCGGGCGTACATGAAGCTGCGCGAGGACGGGCTTGAGCGGCGCGTTGCCTACGAAATCTCCGCGTCGACGCTGGCGGCTCTGCCGTCGGACGTGGATTTGCGCTGAAAAATTCTTAAAACTGTCTTTTTCCTCTGGTAAAACGCACCGCCGCATGGTATGATAGGGTAAATATTTATACCCTTCGGTTATGAACGGGGGAAACGCACATGCTGAAGAATCAGGGAACCAACCAAACCGCCGCAAGGCGGCAGATCCTGATCGTCGACGACGAGGAGATCAACCGGGAGATATTGGGCGACGCGGTCGCGGACGACTATGACCTGCTGTACGCCGCCGACGGAAAAGCGGCGCTTGAGCTCATCCGCGCAAACAAAAAGACGCTTTCGCTGGTACTGCTGGATCTGATCATGCCGAGGATGAGCGGACTGGAGCTGCTGCGCATCAAGCGGGATGAGCCCGAAATCCGCGACCTTCCGGTCATTGTCGTCACGTCCGACCAGATGGCCGAGGTGGAGAGCTTCACCCTCGGCGCGCTGGACTTCATCCCGAAGCCCTATCCGCGGCAGGAGGTGATCCGGGCCCGGGTGCGGCGCGCGATCGAGCTGTATGAGGGGCGGCATATCGCCCTCTCCGCCGGGCGGGACGTGCTGGCGATCCTCTCCGGCGGCTATGAGCGCATCTATTACGTCGATCTCGGCAGCAGCCAGTACACCGCCTTCAGCTTTCGCGGCGTGGACATGGCGCTGCATGCCGACGGCAGCGGAGAGGACTTCTTCGCCGACTGCCTGCGCATGATCGAGCGGGAGGTCTACGAGGAGGACCGGGAACGCCTGCTCCAGTCCGTTTCGAAGGACACGCTGCTCAACCGGCTTTCGGAGACGGGGCGCTGTACCGGCCTGTTCCGGCTGCTGGTCGGCGGCGTACCGGCATACTACAGCTTCAAGGCCGTGCTGGTGGGCGGCGCCGACCACAGCCGCGCCGTCATCGGCGTGCGCAATGTGGACAGCGAGATCCGCAGCGCCCGCCGCATCGGGGAAACCAGTGGCTTCACCCCCGACTTTACGGGGCTTGCCAAGGCCCTCTCCCGGGATATTGAGAGCGTCTACTACGTGGATATCGAGACCGACAACTATGTGGGTTATTTCTCCGACGGGGCCTACAGCCTTCTGGAGATGGAGAGCGGCGGCGCCGATTTCTTCGGCGACTGCCAGCGCGACCTCCTGCATGTCGTGTACAGCGAGGACATGGAGAAGGTCTCCAACGCGCTCGACAAGCAGACGCTGCTGAAGGCCCTCGCGGACAGGCAGAGCTTTTCGATGGACTACCGCCTGGTGATTGAGGATCGGCCGCAGTACTACCGCATGAAGGTCATCCCCGCCGAGACCGGGACGTTCCGCCACATCATCGTAGGCGTGAGCAATGTGGACGCCCAGATCACAGAGGAGCAGCGCCTGGCGGCGGAGCAGATGAACCTCATGTCCATCACGCGGGTGGCGCAGGCGCTGGCGCGGGACTTTCTCAACATCTACTATGTGGACATCGCCACGGACTATTTCATCGAGTTCAGCCCCGAGAGCATTTTCAGCTCCATCGGCATTGAGAACCGGGGCGACGATTTCTTCGCGCTCAGCCGTAAGAACATGCCGCTGTTCGTCCATCCGGAGGATCTTTCGGATTTCGTGCGCTTCTTCACGAAGGAAAACATCCTGCGGGAGCTGGAGCTCTACGGCAGCCTCTCCTACGCCTACCGCATGATAATCAACGGGGAAACGCGCTATGTCATGATGAAGGCCGCCCGTCTGGACAGCCGCCACATCGTCATCGGCACCAGCGACATCAACGAGGAGATGCAGCGCAGGAAGGACGCGCTGGTGAGATCGAGCGTGGCGCAGGCCCTGTCCTCCGACTACTTCCTGATCTACTATGTCGACACCGAGACCGACCGCTTTATCGAGTACCGCTCCGCCGCGGAGAAGACGGAGCTGGACATTGAGAGCGGCGGCGAGAATTTCTTCAGCGTTGCCTGGGGCTTTCTGCGGAATGTGAGCGTGGGGGATCAGGAGAAGGTGGAGTCGGTGCTGGACAAGGCGCACCTGCTGGAGCTGCTGGAGGAGACCGGCAGCTATACGCTGGAATACAGCATGATGTTCCACGGGGTGCTGACCTATGTGCACATGAAGGCCAGCCGCATGGCCGACCGGAGCGATCCGCACATCGTCATCGGTCTGCGCAACATCAGCGCCCGTGTCCGGCGGGAGAAGGAGCAGGCCCTCGCCCTGCAGAAGGCGACGGAGCTTGCCAGCCGCGACGCGCTGACCGGCGTCAAGTCCAAGCGCGTCTTTGTCGATGCGGAGGCGGAGTGGGACGAGCGGATCGCAGCCGAGCCCGATCTCGCCTTTGCGATTGTGATGTTCGACCTCAACGGCCTCAAGTACACCAACGACACCTTTGGTCACGCGGCGGGCGACGCATACATCCGCAGGGCGTGCACGCTGATCTGCGACACCTTCGACCACAGCCCCGTGTACCGCGTCGGCGGCGACGAGTTCGCGGCGATCCTGACGGATGCGGACTATGCGCGGCGGCAGGCGCTGGTGGAGCGCTTCCGGGCGGCAAACACCGGAAACGTGCGCGACGGAGACGTTGTCGTGGCCTGCGGGATGTCCGATTATGTCCCCGGTCAGGACAAGCGCTTCCAGGACGTATTTGAGCGCGCGGACGCGGAAATGTACGAAAACAAGAAGCGGCTCAAATTTGAGCGCTGAGCGACCCATACGGCAAAAACCGGCGGCCCGAACAGGCCGCCGGTTTCGCTGTTTACCTTCTTCTCTGAGGGAGGATTCTGACGCGCGGGAAGCGTGCGACATTCCAAGCTTGCTGACCGCGAAGCGGTGGAAGGAGACTTTATTGACTCCCTCAGTCACCAGTGTGCGCACTGGCGACAGCTCCCTCAAAGAGGGAGCTATTCAACCTCCCTCTTTGAGGGAGGTTTCTGACGCGCGGGAAGCGTGCGGCATTCCAAGCTTGCTGACCGCGAAGCGGTGGAAGGAGACGTTATTGACTCCCTCAGTCACCAGTGTGCGCACTGGCGACAGCTCCCTCAAAGAGGGAGCTATTTAACCTCCCTCTTTGAGGGAGGGGGACCGCGAAGCGGTGGAAGGAGTCATTATTGACTCCCTCAGGGAGGGAGCCAAGATATGCCCCCGTCACCCCAGCCATGCCGCGAGGTCTTCTACCTTTTTAAAATATAGCGGGCAGCTTTGGCGCATGAAGCTTTCGATCTCCGGGATATTGTAGGCCCAGCCGACGGCGGCGAAATCCGTACCGGCGGCGCGGGCCATGTCGTAGCCGGGCTTGAGGTCGTCGATCATCAGCAGCTCCCCGGGTTTGAGATCGAAGCGGCGCATGATGTCCTCCAGCGGGAAGGGGTTGGGCTTGCGCTCCTGCTCGGGGCGTTCCCAGCCGTAGACCGCGTCCGGCGCGGGCAGGCCGTTTGCCTCATAGTCGCGGCGGATGTTGTAGTCGAAGGAGTGGGACACGACGCAGATGAGGCCGCCCGCCGCCTTCTGCCGCTCCATGATCTCCCGGATGCCGGGGTAGGCGGCGGGAAGATGGCTTTTGACGTAGTTCTGCCAGTAGCGGGTCTCGCGGGCGAGATCGTCGTCAGTCATGCCGTAGCGCTCCCGGCAGATGGGGATGAAGCCGGGGTCGAAGTTGACGAGGAAGTATTCCTCCAGGCTGATGGTCTCGCCGGGGTAAAACTCGCGCAGGAACTCGACGAAGCAGGGGTGGTGGATGGTGGCGGTGGAGTTGACGACGGTATCGTCGTGGTCAAAGACAAGGCACTTGTATTTCATGGGTTGCTCCTGTTTAATGTAATCCCCCGGGTTGCCCCGGGGGATTGTTGCTGTTATGGGGTTTTGCTTACTTCTCGTTCTTTCTCCGCTTGCGGGAGCCGGTGAGGATCGCGGACCACAGGGCGCTCCACATGCCGAGGTGGGATTCGTCCGCCGTCTTCGGGCTGGAGCTGGCGCTGGTGAAGACGATATCATAATGATGCGGCGCAGCGAAGGGAACAGCCGCTGTGCTGATAACGACGGTCTTCTCGCCGGTGCCAAGGGACTGATAGCTGCTGCCGTTGAGTCTGACATAGGCAAAGCTGTTGCTGGCTGGGGCGACGACCATATACAGATTGGTGCTCGCGCCCTCGCGCACCAGCCAGGAATTGGTGCCGGTCCCCTTGATGATGGTCTCCTCGGTATTGGGATCTTTGATATTGGAGCTTGCCGTGAGCTGAGTACCGCTGTTATACATGCGCACCGTGCCGGAGCCGCTGCTGGAGCTGGAGCTGCTCGAACTGCTGGAGCTGCTCGAACTGCTGGAGCTCTTGCTGCTGGAGCTGGAGGAGGTTGTCGTGACGCGGTTGGTGACGCTGTAGCTGAGCGTGTACCAGTTGGTGACCTCGACCATGGAAACCAGTTTTCCAGCCTCGTCATAGAATTTATAGGTACCGCCCTTTGTAAACGCCATTCGGTTCTCGCTGTCGAGCACGACCGGGATGTTTTCAATTATTTCCCCGCTGGTGGTTTTCAGGGTATAGGTCATGCCCGGCATCAGGCCGTACATGTAGGCGCTCTGCGTCAAGCCGTCGTCGATGATTTCTTTGACGCCGCTGTCCGTAAAGATTTGCTTGCCATTGCTTTCGGGGTAGGGTTCTAAGAATTTCGACGGTTGTTCGGGGTCCGGTCCCGGATCATCCGGATCGTACGCTTTGACAGCACACGTAATTGTTTTGTCGTAATCCGCTACGGACGGCACATACTTATCGCTCGTCGCGCCGAGAATCGGCTCACCGTCGCGCATCCACTGATACCCTGCAATCACGTACTTCGGCTCCCCGGCCACCTCGCAGGTCAGCGTCTCATTCCAGTAACCCAGAGGGCTGGCACCTGACTGGCTGCCGGTGACCAGAACCGCCCCGATAAAATCGGTCTGCTTCCAGATCGCGTAGAGGGTTGTATCCTTTGAGAAACCTTCCTCAATTGTTTGACCAGCCTGATACTTTGGGTTGTCCTTCTTGTTTGCGATCGGATCCCAGCCGAGGAACTTGTAATCTTTGCGGGTAAAGCCACTCGCGCTGAGCGATGCCAGTGTGACAGCAACATCTTCCGCCGCGTACTGGACTTTCCTGTTGCCTTCACCGCCATTGGGGTCGTAGGTGATGGTGATTTTATCGCCCCATTGCGCATAAAGATCGGTTTCGCCCGTCCACGCGTAGGACTTACTGTTATAATACTTCTTTTCGCCTTCTGTATATGTCTGTTTCTCACTCCAGAAAGCGAAGGCTTTGCCAGTGGGTGCAGTAAATTCATTGGACTTAAGCGCTGTTTCAACGCCGCTGGCAACGATCTGGTCAGACATGGTGCCTTCGCCCCTGCCGCCCCAAGGTTCGCCGGTACTCACCGGGTGGAAGTGTATCGCGACTTCATCTCTCCACACGGCATAAAGTGGCGTGTCGGTATTAGGTGCTGTAATGGTTACACCGTTTTTATACACGACATTGCTGCCGCTCGGATCTGTGTCCCATCCGGCGAATCGTTTGCCTGTGGGAGCCGCAAATTCATTTGCTTTGAGTGTCATAGAGCTGCCTGGACTGCTGGACTGCGGCGTCATGGAACCGCTGGCTCCCTTTCCGTTGAAGGAAATCGTAACCTTTGAGCGCTGCCAGACGGCATAGAGCGTGGTATCCTGCATAGGCATAGCGGTAGGATCGCTGAAAACTACGCTGATCTTTTCTTCGTCACTATAAACAGTCGTTTCAGTATTATTTCCCGGCGTTATGCTCCAGCCCAGGAGTTTGTGATTGTTCAGAGAATAGGCGTTTTTTGTAAGTTTCTGGTCAGGATCAACCAGCGTTCCGTCCTCTTCGACAAAGACGCTCTCCTGCGGCATCTTTCCCGTCACGTTTGCGCCGTATGTTCCCTGGGGATCGGTACCCTCGTTCTTGTCAAAGGTGATCGTGAAGCCTTTTTTCCATGCGGCTGGGATTTCGATGTCCTCGGTAATATGAACTGTATCGCCAGGCTGTTTAGTCTCTGTACCGACCAACCATCCCGCAAAGGTCCAGCCGTCCTGAGCTGTATATACGGGTGTCGGCAGGATCAGATCACCCTTGTCGTCCGCTTTGGCCGGATCATTGGTAACATCGCCGTGTTCACCGTCGGTAAAAGTGGCCTTGTGGGTGGGTCTTGCGACTATGGCAAAGGGAGAAAAATTGGAGAAGTTCTCGATCTCGACCCTGGCTTCGTTCGGTACCTTCCTGTAGGTAACGAGTTCCCAACTGTCAGAGTCTTCAAGATAATGATAGACCCGCACATCATAATCGTCGTAATTATCGTCTGTAACGCCTTCAGGCAAATCCATTTTGAATGTGAAGCCGCCGACGACTTTGATTTCCTGCGGGGTAAGCGGCGTTGTCGGCGCGGTCTTCCAGTGCGGCGTCACATAGTAATAGGCATAAGGATAAGGAGTGTCCTGGCCTTCCTTCTGCACATAGGTGCTGACAAAGTTTGCCCGGATTGCAGGATTGTTGTCCAGAATCTGGTCATGCTCCATGGTTGCGATTGTGCTGGGTTTGCAGACCGGGATATCGAAGAAGATTGTAATCTTACTCGACACATCACTGGTACCGAGAGAAGATATGGTATAGGTTCTCTCTTCCTTCGCAATGCTGATCACCCTCGTCGTATCCTTCGCAACATAGCGAATATAGCTGTCATGGTGGATATCCGGATTCACGGTGATTGTAATGCTGTCTTCTGTATAGGCGTTGACGTTGAACGGACTGGTAACACCAGCCGGGTAATTAAATTCCTTTGAATCCGTGGGATGAAAACCATCCTGATCCACGACTTTCACAGTACTCTCACTGCCGTTGAAGTCATAAACCGTTACGGGAAGCGGCACTTGCTTGCGTACATGGACGCCGGTGCTTAGTCTCGCAGGTTGCGGATATCCAGCTTCGTTGACTGAGCAGTATACAGAATGCGTGCAGTCCGAGTCAGTTAAAGTATAGGAGCTGCTTGTCTCTCCGGTGATATAACTGTAAATACCGTCATCGTCACGGATCCACTGGTAATGATAGGTTTTATCGGTCGGTGTAACATAGGCGGTAAGCGTGGTTCCGACGATGGCTTCCGTTACCGGCACACCGCTCATTTGCAGAATCGGCTGATCGAAGGGGGCGTACTCTTCTCCATTAAACGTCTCTGCATCTACCAAACCGCTCTTTTCTACACTCTCGCCGTTCTTGTCCACGACGATGAACGCGGAGAAGCTCTTCTGCTCCCGGATGATGACTTTGCCGTCGATGACGGTGTAGTTTGTAATCAGCTCCCACGCGCCGGTCTCGCTGTTCTGGTGGTAGATTTCGATATCGTCGCCGGGCTTGTAGTTCTCGGGCAGGGGCATCTCGAAGGTGACGCCGCCCGCGGCCGCGACCGCGTCGTTGTCCAGCTTCTCGCCGTTTGCGTCAACGGGGGTGACGTTCTGCGCCGTGATGCTGGCGGGGTCGGCCGCGATGCCGGTTGCCTCGGTGAAGGAGGCGAGGGTCTCGGCGGAGGAATCCTCCATCGTGACGGCCGTCTTCTTCTCGGCGGCGGCAAACGTCTCCGCCTCTTCCTCGGTCACGGGGTTCGGGTCCTGGTCGGCGGGGAGGACGGCGACGGCGTAGGTGGATTCCGTGCTGCCCTCTTCGTCGTCCACAAAGCAGTACACGGACGCGCCGAGGTCTTCTTCGGTCAGCTTGTAGCTCTTGTCATAGGCGCCGGGGATCTCTTCAATTTCCTCGCCCGCGATGCGGTACCACTGATAAATGTATTCGTGGTCGGCGGGGGTGACCGCGGCGGTCAGCACGTTGCCCACATAGGCCTCGTCCACGACCTCGCCGTTCTTCACTGCGTCCGCGTTCTTGATTCCCTCGTAGGGGGCGTCGGCG
The DNA here is from genome assembly GCA_900321275.1 of uncultured Eubacteriales bacterium. GTDB lineage: Bacteria > Bacillota > Clostridia > Oscillospirales > Oscillospiraceae > Limivicinus. Next base: position 13,210 of record ONVI01000019.1, read on the forward strand.
GGCTCTTCCTTCGCTTCGGGCTCATTCGCGGTGGTCTCGCCGGTGTCGTTTGTATCGTTGGTATTCTCTTCGGTGTTGTTCTCTTCGGTGTTGTTGTTTGCGGTCTCGCTCACGGCGGGGGCGGTTTCAGGCTGGGCCTCGCCGCAGAAGACGCAGACGCCGTTTTCATACTTGTGCGCCATGTCGAGCCAGCGGGATTCCGTCTCGCCGCAGAGCGTGCAGGTGCGTGTCTCTTCGCCGGTGGAGTAGCAGGTGGGCTCCATGGTCACGACCCACTCGCCCCACTTGTGGGCGGGGGCGATGGCTTCGGTCTCCTTCTCGCCGCAGACCGTGCAGGTGTGCGTCCGCTCGCCGGAGGAATAGCAGCCGGGCTCCACGGTCACGACCCATTCGCCCCACTTGTGCCCGGCGGGGATCATCTCGGTTTCCTTCTTGCCGCAGACCGTGCAGGTATGCTCCTGCTCGCCGTCGACGGTGCAGGTGGCGGCCCTGGTCACCGTAAACGCGCCCCACTTGTGGCCGAGGGCGGGGATGGTCACGGTCTCGGTCGTGCCGCAGACCTCACAGGTATGCTCCTGCAGGCCGTCTTCCTCGCACTTCGGCGCGGTGATGACGGTGAACGCGCCCCAGGTGTGGCCCTTCGCGGGGATCGCCACGGTCTCCTTCTCGCCGCAGACCTCGCACACGCGCTCCTTGCTGCCGTCCTCGGTGCAGGTGGGCTCCTTCATCACGGTGAACGCGCCCCAGCGGTGGCCCTTCGCGGGGATGCGCGGGTACTCGCCGTCGATGGCGCCGCAGTCGGCGCACTGGCGGTAGGCTTCCCAGCCGTCGCTGGTGCAGGTGGCCTCCTGGCGCTCATAGCTGACCCAGTTGTGCCCCTCGCCGCCGTAGCTGAAGGTATACTTCGCGTCAACCTCTTTGACAGCGTCCTCGGTGATCTTCTGCCACTCTTCGTTGGTGTGCTGCTCACCGTTGTTCTTGCGCTGGTTGATCTCCTCGTACAGCTTGTTGAGGGCTTCGGTGTGCGCTTCCTCCGCCGCAGCGCCGCAGACGGCGCAGGCCTTCCAGTAGCGCGCGGGCCGCAGGCAGAGGTTGTCGCTCTCCTCGAACAGATAATCATCGTTCACGATGTCTATAAAGGTGTGCGCGCCCGTGGGCGGGATCCATTCGGTAATCTCCCCGCCGTTGCCGCAGACCTCGCAGGTCATCTGAACATAGCCCTCTTCTCCGCAGGTCGGCTCCGTCCGCACAGGGGTAAACTGGCAGACGTGCCCCTCATCCGCGCGCGCCGCCAGCGGCAGCAGCGACAGACACATCAGTGCCGCCAGCACCAATGCAAAGGCTCTTACAAATTTCTTGTTCATGGGGTGAAACCTCGCTATCTGAAGTTATTTTGTCAACCATCGTAACTTTTTTGACTATTTCACAAGTTTCATTATACCATAGTAAATCCCGGTGCGCAAGGTTTTTGTTGACAATAATTTATAATTTATGTAAACTGATTGGCAGGAAATCTCTTCCCTCTCCGCCCCGGCGCGCGCCGTGACCGGGAGGGAGCCGATACTATAATAAGGAGAATCGCCATGAAAAAACTGACCGCTTTGTTTCTCGCGCTGGTGATGGCTCTCGGCTGCGCATGCGGCGGGGCCGCCTTCGCGGACGAGGCCGCCGCCTCTCCGGCGCCCGCTGCCCCCGCGCCCGCCGAAACACCCGCCGTCCAGATCCCCGAGGGCGCGGACGAGCAGATCCAGCTCATCTTCTCCCAGTTCGGCAGTCTCAGGCAGGACGACACGGATTCCCGCTGGTCCTACGCGGTCACCGATCTCGACCACGACGGCCGGCTCGAGTTCCTGGCCGCCGCGATCCAGGGCGAGGGCCGCTTCACCACCGCCAGGGCCTGGCGCGTGAAGGCCGACAGAACGGGGATCGAGGAGCTCACCGTCAAGGTGCCGCAGGGCGGCTCCTTCCCCGACATCATCATCGACGCCGCCGACACCTTCCACGACGCGGACACCGGCTACTGGTACTATATGTTCAACGACCAGGTCACCGTCTCCACGAAGGAGGTCTACGCCAACAAGTCCGCCATCGCCCTCGTCGACACCGAGCTGCAGTACTTCACCTACGCCTACCAGCATAACGAGTGGATCAACGAGCGCATGGTCACCACCTTCACCGACCGCCAGAACAACATCATCACGCCCGAGGAATACAACAGCGTGGGCAGCGCCGTCTTCGGCCGCATGGACCGCAGCAGCACCTGCTTTGACTGGTTCCTCGCCGCCGACGCCGCGAACGCCGGGCGCTTCGCCGACAGCTACGCCGTCTTCCTCGGTCTCAAGCAGCCGCCCAAGCCCGAAGCGACAGACGCCAAAACCCCGAAGCCCGACTCCTACAGCACCTTCCTGCTGATCACCAAGAACCCCACCGACGAGTACCATAGCGAGGGCGAGTCCGCCCTGTTCGTGGCCAACGCCGAGAACTGGAGCACCGCGACCTGGACCTTCGTAGACCCCTCCGGCAACGAGTGCTCGTGGCAGAGCTTCAACAACCGCTTTCCGAACTCTTCGGTCACCGGCGGCGACAGCCCGAGTGTCAGCGTCTCCAACACCCAGGTGGGCATAAGCCGCTGGGGCGCTTACTGCACCTTCTACGGCAACGGCCAGACGGCCCGCTCCACCACCGCCTACTTCAACATCAGCGCCAGACAGCCCGCCTACGGGCAGATGGGCGGCGTCGTCACCGAAGCGCTGATGAGCACCGTCACCATCGCCCTCGATAACGGCAGCAGCGTGCAGCTTTCAAGGGATATCTGCAGCGTGTCCGGCGGCAGCCTCCAGACCGGCTGCTATGCCACGGTCTATTACCGCGATTACCCCAGCCGCAGCAATATTTACGCCTGCAACATCCAGGGCAGCTCCGGGCCCAGCTACGGCCAGATGGGCGGCTATGTCTCGGATTACCTGATGAGCACCGTCACCATCGTCCTCGATAACGGCGACACCGTGCAGCTTCTGAAGGATATCTGCCAGATCGACGGCAGCCTCGCCTACGGCTGCGCCGCCACGGTCTACTACCGCGACTATCCCAGCCGCGACAACATCTATTCCTGCTACATCCAGGGCAGCTACAATCCCCCCGATCCCGGCTACGGCCAGATGGGCGCGACCTTCGTCGGCGCCACCATGAACGGCAGCGGCTTCAACCTCGACAACGGCAGCTATGTCACCGTCTCCTTCTCCCTCATCTCCAGCTACGGCAACGTCACCTACGGCGACTCCGCCACCGTCTACTACAGCGGCGGCTACCCCAGCTCCGACACCATCTACCACGTCGACGTCTACGGCACCGCCGGCGATCAGACAGACTCCGACGACTTCATCATCGACAGGCCCGTGCTCTACGATCCCTGGGTCAGCGTCCCGTATGACGATTGGGACATCCCCTTCGACGGCGGCTGGGCCGGCAGCAACTACGACGACGACGGCGGCTGGGCCGGCAGCAATTACTACGATGACAGCGAGCCCGAAGAGCTTCTGATCCTGGATTTCTGACCCTTTCCCATACAGGCCCCCCTCTTGACACGGAGGGGGGCCTGTGTTATCCTGTAACTGTACTAATTGAGTTAATACAGTTGACACGCAAAAGGAGGCGGCGGCTTGATTCAGATCAACTATCACGATTCCCGCCCGATCTATGAAAAGGTGAAGGATTCGCTGCGGCAGCTCATATTGAGCGGCGCGCTGCCCGAGGGGGACAGGCTCCCCTCGGTAAGGGAGCTCGCGGTGAGCCTGACGATCAACCCCAACACGATCCAGCGCGCCTACCGGGAGCTGGAGCAGGAGGGCTATATCGTCTCGGTGCCGGGCAAGGGCAGCTTCGTCGCGCATGGCGGCGGGGCGAGGGCCGCGCGACTGGCGGAGCTCAGGGAAAAGCTCTCCGCCCTGGCGGCGGAGTTTGAGGCCGTCGGCGTCTCCCGGGCGGAGATGGCCGACATGCTGAAGGAGGACGAAGCATGATTGAGGTGAGGGAGCTCAGAAAGAGCTTTGACGGCTTTGAGGCCCTGCGGGGGCTGAACATCCACGTCCCGAAGGGCGCGGTCTACGGTCTGGTCGGGCCGAACGGCGCGGGCAAATCCACGGTGATCCGCCATCTCGCGGGGATCTGCCGTCAGGACGGCGGCGAGGCGCTGATCGGCGGGCAGCCGGTGTATGAAAATCCGGCGGTGAAGGAGAAAATCGCCTACATCCCGGACGACATTTTCTACTTCGGCGCGGCGTCCATCCGGGACATGAAGAACCTCTACCGTGCCATGATCCCCACGTTTTCGGACGCGCGCTTTGAAAAGCTGCGCGAGGCCTTCCCCCTGGACGAGAAGCGCGCCATGCGCAGGCTCTCCAAGGGCATGCAGAAGCAGGCGGCCTTCTGGATCGCCCTGAGCTGCTGCCCGGCGGTGATTTTGCTGGATGAGCCGGTGGACGGGCTCGACCCGGTAATGCGCCGCCAGGTATGGAGTCTTCTGCTGCAGGACGTGGCCGAGCGCGGCACGACGGTGCTGGTCTCGTCCCACAACCTGCGGGAGCTGGAGGACGTATGCGACCATGTGGGCATCATGGATAAGGGCAGAATGCTGCTGGAGCGCCCGCTCGCCGCCCTGCAGGAGAACACGGTGAAGATCCAGCTCGCCCTGCCCGACGGGAAGGAGCTGCCGGACGGGCTCGACATCCTGCACGAATCCCGCTCCGGGCGGCTGCGCCAGCTTATTCTGCGCGGCAGCTCCGGGGAGCTGACCGCCCGCCTCGCGGCGTGCGAGCCGTTTTTCATGGACGTGCTGCCCCTGAGCCTGGAGGAGATTTTCATTTACGAGCTGGGAGGTGAGGATCATGAAATCAAGAACATCCTGCTTTGACGGGCGCTTTTCCCTGCATCTGCTGCGGCGCTTCTGGCCGCTGTGGCTGCTGTGGCTGGCAATCCTGCTGATCGTCCCGCTCGGGCTGCACGAAAACTACGAGGGCCTGAACGCCATACATACGATGGACGGAATCCGCTGCGGGCTGCTGGACGCCGGGGAGGTCGTGGTCTGGCTCGCCTTCGTGATGGGCGCGCTGATGGCCATGGGCATGCTGAGCTGGCTCTACTTCCCGCGCGACTGCGCGCTGGTCAGTTCCCTGCCCCTGCGGCGGGAGACGGTCTACTTCACCGCCGTGCTGACCGGGCTTGTCCCGATGCTTGTCTGCGATGTGCTGGTCTTCCTGCTGCTTCTGGCACTCTACGGCGGCAGCGGCGCTGGGACGCAGTACTTTCTCTGGTGGCTGGAGATGGCGGCGCTTGCCAACGTCGGCTCCTACGGCTTTGCCTGCTTCTGCGGGACGCTGACGGGCAGCATTTTTGTCCTGCCCGCGGTATATGTCGTGCTGGCCTGCGCCGCCGCGCTCTTTGAGGCCTCCGTGCACGGCCTGTTCGACGAACTGCTCTACGGCTATATGTCCGGGGATCTCCATTTCGACTTTCTCTCCCCGCCGATTTGGCTGGTAAGCCGGGCATGGCGCGAGATTCTCGTCCCTGCCGATTTTAAGGTCGGCGTCGCCGGGAGCTACGCGCCCACTGTTCTGGGCTATCTGGCGGGTCTTTGCGCTGCGGGTGTGATCTTTGTCCTGCTCGGCGCGCTGATCCTGCGCCGTCGGCACATGGAGACGGCGGGCGAGGTCGTGGCTGTGCCGGTGCTGCGCCCGGTGTTTCGCGCGTGCATGGCGCTGGGCGTCGGGCTTCCGGGCTCCGTGCTCTTTCTCGAAGCCTTCGCTTATCACCTGCGCGGCAGGGCGAAATTTGCGCTGCTGCTGGTTCTGCTGGTCGTCTTCGCGGCGCTGGGCTACTTCATTGCGGAGATGCTGATCAAAAAGACGCTCAAGGTTTTCGATCACGGCTGGAAGCAGCTCGGCATTCTCTGCGCCGCGCTGATCGCCCTCGCCGTGCTCACGGAGCTGGATGTGACCGGCTTTGAAACGCGCGTGCCGGAGGCCGCCGGGATTGAATCCGTCGATCTGTCCGACGGCTGGACGGTGAAAGAACCGGAGACGATCGCCGCCATTCTGGACTTTCACCGCGGCGTGCTCGGCCACAAGGAAGCGAACGAGGCCGCAGGCACTCTGCTAAGCGAAAGGGTGTGGCTCAGCTATCAGCTCAAAAACGGCGGGACGCTCAGGCGGGTCTATCAGCTCCCGGTCAGTGATCGGCACCGCGCCGATCCCGCGTCCGATATCAGGGGATGGGGAAGGCTTCTCAATCTGCCGGAGCTGCTTTTGCTGCGTATCCGGGCCGACCGGCCCCCGACGGCGAACACGCTGGAGGACGCCTGGGTCGAGGTCTACAGCATCGCGGAGGATCGCTATAAAAGGAGCGAGAGCGTCCCGCTCACGAGGGACGAGGCCCTGCGCCTCTATTACGACGCGATCCTGCCCGACGCGGAAGCGGGGCGGATCGGGCGGCACAGAATCTGGAGCATCGGCGAGACGACGAGCGCGCAGACAAATTTCGAAATTACCATGACGGTCGGGATTGACACAGCCTCCGGGCGCTCGGCGTCCCGCGCTCTGGACGTGCCGGTGTTCAACGATTCCGCACTGACGCTCAAATGGCTCAAGGACAATCTCGATCTCGAGCCGACCCCCGGGCTGTGGTAAGCCCTCTCCGCCGCACCGCCTGCGGCGGCGACAGCGAGGGTTCAGCCATCGTTTATAAATTCTTGCCGCTTTGTTCATGACAGGGACATAAATTTTGGGTAAAGTAACGGCGTAAGATGCAGTACCGATTTTTTATCGAATCCTATCAGCAAGAAGGCATAGAGAACCATGTTCGATCCGGAAGAGGGAGTCGGGCCGGTGGACGAAAAGCAGACCGACCGCGCAGACGGCGAGTATCGCTTCGGTGGCGGCTATTCCCAGCGCATCTACTCCGACGCGCACTATGTCCGCGCGGACGAGAGCACTGCGCCGCCGCGCTACTATACGCCGCCCGAGAGGACGCCGCGCAGCTCTCATACAGTGAAAAACAAAAAGGGCGCGAGTCTCGGCGCGGTGATCGCCTCCTGCCTGGTCTGCGCAATGCTCGGCGGTCTCGGCGGCGCGGCGCTGGTCGAACGCAGAATGGATCAGCGGCTCGCCGCGGCGGAACAGAGCATCGCCGCCCTTGATGAGAGCGTCAGGGAGCTTCCCGTCCTCAAGCAGAGCAGCGCCGGCAGTATCGCCGCGACTGCCTACGGGGGCGAGATGAGTGCCGGGGATGTCTACGACATGGCCTGCCGGCAGGTTGTCGGCGTGACGAGCGAGATCACCTACACCAACTTCTTCGGCATGCGCTCCTCCGCCGCCGTCAGCGGTTCGGGCTTCATCATCACGCCCGACGGCTATATTCTCACCAATTACCACGTCATCGAGGACGCCTACAAGGCAGGGCTCGATGTGACCGTGATCATGTATGACGGCACCCGCTATCCCGCCCAGATCGTGGGCGTGGAGGCCGACAACGACGTGGCCGTCCTCAAGATTGACGCCGACGGCCTCAGCGCCGTCACGCTCGGCGACAGCGACAGCATGCGCGTGGGCGACACGGTCTATGCCGTGGGCAACCCGCTGGGCGAGCTGGAATTTTCCATGACCACCGGGCATGTCAGCGCCAAGGACCGCCGCATCGTCACCGAATCCAACGGCGACTCCATCTCCATGTTCCAGATCGACGCCGCCGTCAACACCGGCAACTCCGGCGGCCCTGTGTACAACGCCCGGGGCGAGGTGGTCGGCATCGTCACCGCCAAGTACAAAAGCTCCGGCGTGGAGGGCATCGGCTTTGCCATCCCCATCAAGGACGCCGCCTCCATCGCGCAGGAGCTGGTAACCATCGGCTACGTCACCGGCAAGGCACATCTCGGCGTGTCGGTCAACTCCAAATACAATGAGATGTACGCCCGCTACTACGGCTGGCCCGTCGGGGCGTATATCGACAGCGTGGACGCCGGCAGCAGCGCCGACCAGGCCGGTATTGAGGCCGGCGACATCATCACGAAGATCGACGGCGATCCGATCCGCAGCTTTGACGATCTGCGCTCCGCCATCAAGCGCCACGGCGCCGGCGAGACCGTGGATATTGAGCTCTACCGCGCCGACGAGATCCACAGCGTCCCCGTCGTCTTTGACGAGGAGCGGCCCATGCAGACCGATCGCTGAGCGGCGTATGAATCTGATACCTTTCTTTCTCCTATAAATCCTCTCTTTTCTCCCAAAACGAAGGCCCGTGCGGTTCGCCGCACGGGTCTTTGTTTTGTTATACTTTTATACTGGTCTCCCATAAAACGCTATGAAAGCGTTTTATAGCGCCAAAGGCGCGTCGGAGACCGTATGAGACGTGTTTTGTGCCCTTTGGCACAAAACCGCGCTCGATGATGCGGCCGTGGTCGAGCACCATGATGACGTCGGAATTTTTGACCGTGGAGAGGCGGTGCGCGATGACGAAGACCGTGCGCCCCTCCATGAGCTTGTCCATGCCGCGCTGGACGATGGCCTCGGTGCGGGTGTCGATGGAGGAGGTGGCCTCGTCCAGAATCATGACCGGGGGATCGGCGACCGCCGCGCGGGCGATGGCGATGAGCTGGCGCTGACCCTGGGAGAGGTTCGCGCCGTTGTTGGTCAGCATGGTGTTGTAGTCCTCGGGGAGCCTTGTGATAAAATCATCCGCGCCCACAAGTTTTGCAGCCTCAACGCACGCCCCGTCGGTGGCGTCCAGCCTTCCGTAGCGGATGTTGTCCAGCACCGTGCCGGTGAAGAGGTTGGTCTCCTGCAGCACGATCCCCAGGGAGCGGCGCAGGTCACCCTTTTTGATCTTGTTGATGTTGATGCCGTCGTAGCGGATCTTTCCGTCGGCGATGTCGTAGAAGCGGTTGATGAGGTTCGTGATCGTGGTCTTGCCCGCGCCGGTGGCGCCGACGAAGGCCACCTTCTGCCCCGGCTCGGCGTAGACCGTGACGTCGTGCAGCACGTCCTTGCCCTCTTCATAGGCAAAGTCTACGTTAAACAGCCGCACGTCGCCCGCAAGCTGCGTATAGGTCAGCGTCCCGTCCCCGTGGGGGTGGCGCCAGGCCCATTTGCCGGTGCGCTCTGTGGTCTCGGTGAGACTGCCGTCCGGATTCTCGATGGCGTTGACCAGCGTCACATAGCCCTCGTCCGCCTCCGGCTCCTCGTCCATGAGGGCGAAGATGCGCCCCGCGCCGGCGGAGGCCATGACGATGTTGTTGATCTGCTGGGCCAGGGTGTTGACGTTGCCGGTGAACTGCTTGGCCATGCCGAGGAAGGGGATCAGCACGCTGATGGAAAACGGCATGCCGGACAGGGACACGTTCTTCACGCCCGTCAGCAGGAAGACGCCCCCCGCCAAGGCCATGAGCACATAGAGGATATTGCCGATGTTGTTCATGATGGGGCCGAGGATATTGGCGTAGGCGTGGGCCCTGCGGCTGTCCTCGCGCAGGGCGTTGTTGAGCTTTTGGAAGGCTTCGATGCTCTTCTGCTCGTGGCAGAAGACCTTGACCACCTTCTGGCCGTTCATCATCTCCTGGATGATGCCCTCGGTATCGGCGAGGGCCTTCTGCTGCTTGACGAAGTAGCGGGCCGAGCCGCCGCCCACCACCTTGGTCACGAAGAACATGGCCACCACGCCCGCCACCAGCACCAGCGTCATCCAGAGGCTGAAATACAGCATGATTGCGAACACAACCACCACGATGGTGCCGGACTGGATGAAGGTGGGCAGGGACTGGCTGATGAGCATGCGCAGGGTGTCGATGTCGTTGGTGTAGGTGCTCATGATCTCGCCGTGCTGGTGAGTATCGAAGTAGCGCACGGGGAGATCCTGCATGTGGTCGAAGACCTCCTGCCGCAGCTTGTTGAGAAAGCCCTGGGTCATGACCGCCATGAGCTGGGTATAGCCCGCCGAGCTCAGAAGCGCCAGCACGTAGAGCACGGCCAGCACCGTCACATAGCGGTAGACCTCCGGCCTTGCCGCGGCCCAGTCGCCGGACTTGTAAAACCGCTCGATCACGGCGATGACGTTCTGCGTAAAGAGCGAGGGGATCGCCGTCACGGCGGAGGAGAAGAGGATGCAGAGCATAGTCAGCGGGGCGAGGCGGGGATAGTAGGCGAAGAAGCGCCGGATTGCGCGGCCGAGGGCGCTGAAATCGGCCTTCGGCCTGCCGCCCCGCACGGGTACGGCCGCCTGGGCTCTGCCGGGCATCTTAGGCATCGTCCTCACCTCCGTTTGTCTGCTGCTCATAGATCTCGCGGTAGATCTCCGAGCTCTTCAGAAGCTCTTCATGCGTGCCGCGCGCGACGATATGGCCGTTATCCATGATGAGGATCATGTCCGCGTCCATGACCGAGGCCACGCGCTGGGCGATGATGATCTTGGTGGTTTCGGGGATATAGGTCCTGAAGCCCTGGCGGATGAGGGCGTCGGTGCGCGTATCCACCGCGCTGGTGGAGTCGTCGAGGATCAGGATCTTCGGCTTTTTCAGGAGGGCACGGGCGATGCAGAGCCGCTGCTTCTGCCCGCCGGAGACGTTGGTGCCCCCCTGCTCGATATGGGTGTCGTAGCCGTCGGGGAAGGCGCGGATAAACTCGTCCGCCTGGGCGAGCCTGCAGGCCTCGGCCAGCTCCTCGTCGGTGGCGTTTTCATTGCCCCAGCGCAGATTCTCGGCGATCGTGCCGGAGAAGAGCTGGTTTTTCTGCAGCACCATCGAAACCGCGTTTCGCAGCGCGTCCAGGTCGTACTCACGCACGTCTGTGCCGCCGACCTTCACGCTGCCCTCCGTCACGTCGTAGAGGCGGGGGATGAGCTGCACCAGCGTCGTCTTGCTCGAGCCCGTGCCGCCCAGGATGCCGACCGTCGCGCCCGAGGGGATAACAAGGTCGATGTCGTAGAGGGCGTAGTTTTCGGCGCTGGCGGAATACTTGAAGGCCACGTCCGTGAATTCGATGCTGCCGTCCCTGACCTCGGTCACGGGATGCGGGGGGCTCGTGAGCGAGGGCACTTCCACCAGCACCTCGCTGATGCGCTTGGCGGACTCGGCGGAGATGGTGAGCATGACGTAGATCATGGACAGCATCATGAGGCTCATGAGCACCTGCACGCCATAGTTCATCATGGCGGAGATCTGCCCCACGTCGATGACCGTGCCGCGCGTGGACACGATGATGCGCGCGCCCACCGTGAGGATGAAGAGCATGTTGAAATACATGCAAAGCTGCATCAGCGGGGCGTTGAGGGCGACGATGCGCTCGGCCCGGGTGAAGTCCACGCAGATGCTGTCCGCCGCCGCGCCGAATTTCTGCTTCTCGTAGTCCTCGCGGGCAAAGCCCTTGACCACGCGCATGCCGCGCACGTTCTCCTCAATGGACTCGTTGAGCTTGTCGTACTTGCGGAAGACGGAGCGGAAGGCGGGCATGGCGTGCTTTGCGATCAAAATCAGCCCGCCCACCAGCACCGGCACCACCACTACGAAGGTGAGGGCCAGCTTGCCGCCCATGAGGAAGGCCATGGTGATGGCGAAGATGAACATCAGCGGGGCGCGCACGGCGATGCGGATGAGCATCATAAAGGCCATCTGGACGTTGGTCACGTCGGTGGTCATGCGCGTCACCAGCGAGGCGGAGGAAAAGCGGTCGATGTTCTCGAAGGCAAAGCCCTGCACGCGGGTGAACATATCCTCGCGCAGATTGCGGGCAAAGCCAGTGGAGGCGTCGGCGCAGGTCTTGGCCGCGGCCGCCCCGCACAAAAGCGAGGCCACCGCCATCAGCACGAGCTTTCCGCCCAGCGCCGTCACCTCGGCAAGCGGCACGCCCGCCTTGATCATATTGACCATGTCGGCGGTGTAGAAGGGGATGAGCACTTCAAAGAAGACTTCCCCGATGATAAAGAGCAGCGTGAGCAGCGTGGAGCTTTTGTTCTCCCGCAGACTCCCGGCAAGGGTTTTGATCACGGCTGCGATCACATCCTTTCTTTGGGGTATGCCGTGAAAATTTCCATCTATTGTATCACGCCCGCGCCGCAAATCAAGCGGCAGTTTGTGAATAATTTCGTGACAGAAGCGGGAAGAGGCTGTGACCCCTCTCCCCTTCTTCGAATAGAATAAAGCGGCGGCGGGTTTGCCCGCTGCCTTTGGGAAACGCTGAATAAATTCCCGCGCACATCCTGACGGCGGATTTTCCGCCTGGCTTTGCCTGAAAAGCTCTAAGGCAATACCGCACAATTCGGCAAGAGCAGATTTCGAGAAAAATTGAGTTCTGATGAAGGCAGTTTTTCGCAGGAATACTCTGTGTATTTCAAGAAAAATCAGAGCGCAATTTTTCCGAAAGATGCCGAAGACGGATTATGCGGTGTTGCCCTAAATACACAAAGTATTCCGTCGCTTTTCAGGCTTCGTCAGAAGAAAAATCCGCTCGCCGGTCTGCACACGTTGATTGAATCAGCGCTTCCTTTGATTTTGATTTGGAGGAGTGCACATGCTGATTGTGCAGAAATACGGCGGCAGCTCGCTGAAGGACGCGGAGCGGCTCAGACATGTGGCGGGCCTCGTCCGCGACCGGCGCGGAGAGGCGGAGCTTGTGGTCGTCGTCTCGGCCATGGGCGGGACGACCGACCGCCTCACCGGGCAGGCGCGGGAGATGAGCCCCGAGCCCTCCGCCCGGGAGCTGGACGCCCTTGTCACCACCGGGGAGCAGCAGTCCGCCGCCCTGCTCGTGATGACGATGGAAGAGCTGGGACTCCCCGCCGTGTCGCTGACCGGCTGGCAGGCGGGAATCATGACGGACAAAAACTACGGCGACGGGGACATCCGCCTCATCTCCCCGGGGCGCATCAGGGCGGAGCTCAGTCGCGGGCGCGTCCCTGTGGTGACGGGCTTTCAGGGCGTCTGCGCCGCGGGGGACGTGACGAGTCTCGGCCGCGGCGGCTCGGACACCACGGCGGTGGCGCTGGCCGCGGCGCTGGAGGCGGACGGGTGCGAAATCTACACCGACGTAAACGGGATCTATACCGCCGATCCCCGCCGGGTGGCAAGCGCCCGGCTTCTCCCCGTGATCGACACGCGGGATATGCTGGCCCTGTCGCGGGCGGGCTCCAGGGTGCTGCACGCGAAATCCGTGGAGCTGGCGCTTGCAAACGCCGTCCCGCTGCGCCTGCTGTCCTCCTTTGAGGCGGGGCCGGGGACGGAGGTGAAGCTTCTGCCCGAAAGCGCAAGGCCGAAGCTTGCGGGGCTCACCGGAAAGGCGGAGAGCGGGCGCGTCACCCTCGCGGGACGGGGCGCGGACGCCGGGGCGCTGTCGGACGCGGTGCTGAAGCTTGCCGCGGCAGGGATCGCGGTGAAGGACGGCGCGCTCACGGAAAACGCGTTCAGCGTCTATGTCGCGCCGGCGGATCACGAAGCCGCCATGCGGGTTTTACATGACGAGATGGTTCTGACGCAGTACGAATAACATGGAAACGCGCGGCAAAATGCCGCGCGTTTATTTACAGCTCAAACAGATTGATCTGGTTGCTCTCGGGCATCTCACCCAGGGCGCCGAGGGCCTTCAGCTGCTCAATATGCGCCTGGGAGACCTTGGGGCACACGGCGCTCAGCTCCTGCACGGAGATGAACTTCTGCCCGCTCTCGCCGGCGCGCATGAGATCCCAGGCCGCCGTCTCGCCGAGGCCGGAGATCGCCACAAACGGGGGCCGGAGCTTCCCGTCGTCGGTGATCAGAAACCTGATCGCGTGGGATTTGTACAGGTCGATGGGCGCGAAGCTCAGCCCGCGCATGTTCATCTCATACACGGCCTCCATCGTGACCAGCAGATCCTCTTCGTTGGCGGTGAGGTTGGGGCGGCGGTGCATCTCGTTGATCCTGCGGCGCACGTCGTCCGCGCCGCCGCACATCATCCCGGCGTCGAAGCCGCCCTTCTGGCTGCGGCGGTAGAAGTAGGCCGCGTAGAAGGCCAGGGGCTCGTGCACCTTGAACCAGGCAATGCGGAAGGCCATCATGACGTATGCCACCGCGTGGGCCTTGGGGAAGAGGTAGGCGATCTTGCGGGCGGATTCGATGTACCACTCCGGCACGCCCTTGTCGCGCATCTGCTGCTCGGCGTCGCCGGGGAACTCACCCGACTTCTTGACCTTGCCCTTTCGCACGGCCTCCATGGTCTTGAAGGCCAGCGACGGCTCAATGCCCACGGAAATGAGATAGAGCATGATATCGTCGCGGCAGCCGATGGTCTCGTTGACGCTGGCTACGCCGTTGACGATGAGATCGTGGATATTGCCCGCCCACACGTCGGTGCCGTGGGAGAAGCCGGAGAGGCGGATCAGCGTGTCAAACTGCTTCGGCTGGGTGTCCACCAGCATCTGGCGGGTGAAGGGGGTGCCGAACTCCGGCACGCCGATGGAGCCGGTTTTGCCGATGATGGGGTCGTCGTCCGGAAGCCCCAGCGCCGCGGGGGAGGTGTAGATCGACATGGTTTCGGGATCGGAAAGGGAGATCTCCTTCGCGTCCACGCCGGTCATGTCCTCCATCATGCGGATCATGGTGGGGTCATCATGGCCCAGCTCGTCGAGCTTTAACAGGTTCGACTCCATGCAGTGGTATTCAAAATGGGTGGTGATGATGTCGGAATTCGGGTCGTCCGCCGGGTGCTGGACGGGGCAGAAGTCCGTCACGTCCTTGTCCTGGGGGATGACGACGAGGCCGCCGGGGTGTTGGCCCGTGGTGCGCTTGATGCCCACAAGGCCGAGGGCGAGGCGGTTTTCCTCTGCTTTTGTCGCCTGAATCCCGCGCTCTTCGAGATACTTTTTCACATAGCCGTAGGCGGTCTTCTCGGCGAGGGTGCCGATGGTGCCCGCGCGGAACACGTGGTCGGAGCCGAAGAGCGTCTCGGTGTACTTATGCGCCTTGGCCTGGTACTCGCCGGAGAAATTGAGGTCGATATCCGGCGTCTTCTCGTTGCCGGGATAGCCCAGGAAGGTCTCGAAGGGGATGTCAAAGCCGTCGCGCCGCATACGCGTGCCGCAGTCGGGGCAGTCCTTTTCGGGCATGTCCGCGCCGCAGCCGTAGCTGCCGTCTGTGATGAATTCCGAGTGCTTGCATTTGGGGCAGACGTAGTGCGGCGGCAGGGAGTTGACCTCCGTAATGCCGGACATGTAGGCGACAATCGACGAGCCGACGCTGCCTCGTGAGCCGACGAGGTAGCCGTTTTCGAGAGAATTCTGCACCAGCTTCTGCGCCGACATGTAAATCACGTCGTACTGGTGGTCGAGGATGGTATTGAGCTCGATGTCCACGCGCTTCTGGACAAGCTCCGGCGCGGGGTCGCCGTAGATGCGGTGCATCTTCTCATAGACGAGGCGCTTTAAGTCCTCGGCGGAGTTTTCGATCTTCGGCGCGAAGAGGTCCTTGGGCAAAAGCTCGATCTCCTCCACCTGGTCGGCGATGGCGCGGGTGTTGGTGATGACGACCTCCTTCGCCGTTTCCTCGCCGAGATATTGAAATTCGGCCAGCATCTCTTCCGTGTTGCGGAAGAAGATGGGGCAGTCGCGGTCGGCGTCGGAGAACTTCTTGGCGGCCTGGAGGATCTTGCGGTACTGCTCATCCTCGGCGTCGAGAAAGTGGGTGTCCGAGGCGGCGATCACGGGTTTTCCGAGCGCCCGGCCCAGGTTCAGGATCGTGCGGTTGTAGTCCTGGAGGACGGAGGCGTCGCTGACCCTGCCGTTGTCGATCAGAAAGCCGTTGTTGCAGATGGGCTGGATCTCCAGATAGTCGTAGAGGGAGGCGATCTTTTTGAGCGCGTCCTCGCTCGCCCCGGTCATGACCGCGCCGTACAGCTCGCCCATACCGCAGGCGGAACCGACGAGGATGCCCTCCCGGTGCTGCAAAAGCAGGCTCTTGGGAATCGTCGGGACGCGGTGGAAGTATTTTAAATACGACTGGGAGATCATCTCGTAGAGATTCTTTAATCCCACCTTGTTCTTGACCAGCAGGATCATGTGGTAGGTCTTCGCCACGTCCGTGCGGCGGAGGGTGTGGTAGACGCTCTCGATATCGTCCACGGTGCGCGCGCCCTGCTGCCTGAGCATCGGGAGAAACTTCCCCATCATGCGGGCCACGACCAGCGCGTCGTCCGAGGCGCGGTGGTGGTTGAACTGGGGCAGTCCCAGGTGGTTCGAGACGATGTCCAGCTTAAAGCGCTTGAGCTCGGGGCACAGGGCCTGGCTCAAGGCGAGGGTATCGAGAAAGACCGGAGAAAAACGCAGGCCGCTGCGCTTTGCCGCCGCGGTCATGAAGCCCACGTCGAAGTGGGCGTTGTGGGCGATGATGGGCCGATCCCCGACAAAGTCCATGAACTGCTGCATGGCCTCCTTCTCCAGCGGCGCGCCCTGCACGTCGCTGTCGCGGATGCCGGTGAGGTTCGTGATGTCCGGCGGGATATGCCGCTGGGGATCGACGAAGGTGTTGAAGGTCTCCTTGATTTCGGAGCCGGAGAAGAGGATCGCGCCGATCTCGGTCATGCGATCGGTCTGGGCGTTGAGCCCGGTGGTCTCGATGTCGAAGGCCACAAACTCGGTATCCAGCGGGAGGCTCGATTTGCCGATGACGGCGCTGTTGCCGTCCATGTCGTTGGTATAATAGGCCTCCATGCCGTAGATGATCTTCACGCCCTCCTTCTTGCCCGCCTTCCACATGTCCGGGAAGGCCTGGGCCACGCCGTGGTCCGTGACGGCGATGGCTGGCATGCCCCAATAGGCCGCGCGCTTGACCACCGCGGCGGGGTCGGTAAGGGCGTCAAGGGTCGAAAAGCGGGTGTGCAGGTGCAGCTCCACGCGCTTTTCCGGGGCGTTGTCCGGGCGGATAACGCGCTTGCCCTTCATGATGGAGCGCGGGTCGAGCACCATATCGTCGTCATACTTGGAATAGATGATCTCCCCCTGGACGATCAGGTGGTCGCCGGGCTTGACGGCGTCGATGATGCTTTTGTCGTCGTCGGATCTGAGAAAACGCGATACGCGCACGGAGTTGGTGCGGTCGGTCATGTCGAAGCAGAGCACCGCGCCGCCGCTCTTCTGGATGGTGCGGCTGGTGACGGCGACGACGTCGCCCTCCACCACGACCCTGCCGGACTCCAGCGTCAGGGTGTTCATGGGCACGGGTTTGGTTTTGATCGGCCTGCCCATGAGCGGGGCGCCCGCGGGCTTCGAGGGGCTGGAAGACGCGCGGGTATCTGTCGCCGCGGCGCCGGCCTTTACGCGCGGATAATCCGGGACGATGCCGACGCCCGTGAGGCCGTAGTCTGCGCGCAGGCACTCCGACAGCCGCTGGATATCCACCGGCGAGGGCATGGACGCAAAGTACGCCGCGACGCTCAGGGTCTTCTGCGAGAGATCCACCTGCACATCCGTGACGTATGCCTTGTCCAGTCCCCCCGCGGCGGCGGACAGACTCTCACAGCCGGGGAAGATGGTGAGAAAGGGCGTGTGGTCAGCCATGCTGCTCTCCGTCGCTCTCGATCAGGGCGATCAGCCGGTCGCAGAGCTCCCCGTAGGGGTATGTACCCAGCACCACGCCCTTCTTGAACAGGATGCCCTTGCCCCTGCCGCCCGCGATGCCGTAGTCGGCCTCCCGCGCCTCGCCGGGGCCGTTGACCACGCAGCCCATGACCGCGACCGTGATATCGCGCTTCATGCCGCGGACTTTCTCCTCCACCTCGGAGGCGAGAGAAATCAGGTCGATTTCGGTTCTGCCGCAGGTGGGGCAGGAGACGAACTTCACCCCGCCGGGACGCAGCCCCGCGGCCTTCAGGATCGCGATGCCGACCGAGACCTCGCGCACGGGGTCTGCGGTCAGGGAGACGCGGATCGTGTCGCCGATGCCCTCCGAGAGCAGCGTCCCGATCCCGACGGCGGACTGGATGGTGCCGTTCCACTCGGTGCCCGTCTCGGTCACGCCGAGGTGCAGGGGATAGGGGAAAACCTCGGCCGCCAGCCGGTAGCTTTGGATGGTCAGCGGCACGGAGGAGGTTTTCAGCGACAGGCAGATATCGTCAAAGTCGAACTTGTTCAAAAGCGCGATGTGATCCCGCGCGCTCTCCACCAGGGCCTCGGCGCAGGGGTGGCCGTACTTTTCGATCAGGCGCTTTTCAAGGGAGCCCGCGTTGACCCCGATGCGGATGGGGATATGCCGCGCCCTGCACGCCTCGGCCACGGCCTTCACGTTCTCCTCGCCCCCGATGTTGCCGGGGTTGATGCGGATCTTGTCGATGCCCCTTTCCGCCGCCTCCAGAGCGAGGCGATAGTCGAAGTGGATATCGGCCACCAGCGGGACGGAGACCTGCTCCTTGATGGCGGAGACGGCCTTCGCCGCGTCCATATCGGGGATCGCGATGCGCACGATGTCCGCCCCCGCGGCCTGCATGGCGCGGATCTGCTTCACCGTGGCCTCCACGTCCCAGGTGTGGGTATTGCACATGGTCTGAACGGACACCCCGGCCCCGCCGCCGATGGCGAGAGGGCCGACGCAAATCTGTTTGGTTTGGGTTCTGTTGTTCATGATATGTCCTCCGCGCGCCCCCGGACTGACAGGGCGCGGTGTGATATAGTGCCTCCCTCGGAGAGGGAGGCAAATAGCTCCCTCCGTGAGGGAGCTGTCGCCGACGCTTGCGGCGGTGACTGAGGGAGTTCATTGACTCCTTCCACCGCTTCGCGGTCAGCGAGCCTGGAATGTCGCACGCTTCCCGCGCGTCAGAATCCTCCCTCAGAGAGGGAGGCTCAGGTTGCAGACAATGTCACTTGCCTCCCCCTCCGGGGGAGGTGCCCCAGTTCGCAAACTGGGGCGGAGAGGGCGAAGCTTACGTCGTAAAGATTCTCCAGATGTCGTGGAACATGATGAAGACCATCAGCGACAGCAGCAGCACCATGCCGGCCGCGTGGATATAGCCCTCATATTTGGGGTTGAGCTTCTTCCCCGTCACACTCTCGATGACCCAGGTGACCAGCAGCAGGAAGACCCTGCCGCCGTCCAGCGCGGGCAGCGGGAGCAGATTCATGATGGCGAGGTTCACCGCGATGAAGGCGGTGAGGTAGAAGATGTTGTAAAGCGCGTCGCCGGTGGTCTCGGCGGCTTCGCCGGTCTCGGCCATGAGATCGACAATGCCGACCGGGCCGCTCATGTCGTTGACGCTGACCCTGCCGTGGATCAGCTCCTCCAGGCCCAGCTTGACCCAGCGCCCGAACTCCATGCAAGTGTACCAGGCGTTCTTCACCACGCTCGCGGGCGTGGCGTCCTCATAGCCGAAGTAGAAGCCGTACATCTTCTGGGTCTGCCCCTCGTAGAGGATGCGCTCCATGGGGAAGCCCTTCAACTCGACTTTTTGACCGTCGCGGATCATCACGAGATCATAGACCCCGTTCCCCTGGTCGAGGAAGTCGCCCACATCCATCTGCATGTAGATGCGCCTGCCGTCGATCTTATAGAACTCGTCGCCCTTGTGAAGGCCGTCGGCTCTCTCATACGGGCAGGCGGGCATGAAGTCCTCGATCACGCTGGTGCGGAAGCCGTAGGCCCCGGAGTAGAGGATAATGACGATCACAAGGCCCAGCAGGAAGTTCATCGCCGCCCCGGCCACAAGAATCAGAATCCGCTTCCAGTGGGGCTGGTTGGTGAAGGCGCGGGGATCGTCGGATTCCTCATCCTCGCCCATCATGGCGCAGTAGCCCCCGAAGGGGATCAGGCGCAGGGAATAGAGCGTCTCCTTCCCCTGCTTCTGCCAGAGGGCCGGGCCCATGCCCAGGGAAAACTCCAGTACCTTCACGCCGCAGAGCTTGGCGACGGCAAAATGGCCGAACTCATGGACGCCGATGAGCACGCCGAATATCAAAATACCCAAAATGGCATACAGTGCTGTGGTCATAAAGATGTCTCCCAGCAGAAAAGCGGAACATAAAGAGAAGAGCTCGCGGGTTCAATTCCGCTTTCCGTTTTCAAAAATCAAAAGTTTTCTCTCACGTAGGCTCTTGCGGCCTCGTCGGCGGCCAGGATGGTCTCCAGATCGGAGGCCGCGCCGCTGCCGAGCTTTTCCACCGCCCCGGCCGCTGCATCGTAGATCCGATTATAGCCAAGCTTATGGCCCAAAAACAGGTGAACGGCCACCTCGTTTGCGGCCGACATGACGCAGGGGGCGATGCCGCCCTTTCGCGCGCAGTCCATGGCGAGCTTCAGGCACGGCGTCTTCTCATAGTCCGGGGCCTCAAAGGTGAGATCGCGCAGGGTGTAAAAGTCCAGCCGGCCGAACATGGAGGGGCAGCGCTCCGGATAGGTGAGCGCAAGCTGGATGGGAAGCCCCATGTCCGGCACGCCGAGCTGCGCGATCACCGTGCCGTCGCAGAGCTCTACCATCGAGTGGATGACGCTCTGCGGGTGGACGACCACGATGATGTTGTCGGGGGTGACCGCAAAAAGGTGCATGGCCTCAATAAACTCCAGGCCCTTGTTCATCATCGTCGCGCTGTCAACGCTGATCTTCGGGCCCATGCTCCAGTTGGGGTGCGCCACCGCCTGTTCGGGGGTGACGTCCTCCAGCTCCTCCCGCGGCTTTCCCCGGAAGGGGCCGCCCGAGCCGGTGAGCAGGATTTTTCTGAGCTCTCCGGGCCTGCGCCCCATGAGGCACTGGAAGATGGCCGAATGCTCCGAGTCCACGGGCACGATCTCCGCGCCCTTCTCCTTCGCGCGGCGCATGACGATCTCGCCCGCGCAGACCAGGGTCTCCTTGTTGGCAAGGGCGATGCGCTTGCGCTCGTCGATGGCGGCGAGGGTAGGTCTGAGCCCGATGGCGCCGGAGACCGCCGTCACCACGCAGTCGGCCTCCCGAAGCGTCGCCGCCTCCATGAGCCCCTCGATCCCGCTGCCGACGCGGATATCGGTATCGGCCACGCGGGTTTTGAAATCCTTCGCCGCCTGCTCGTCGTAGACCGCGACGAAGGCGGGTTTGAACTGCCGCGCCTGCTGCTCGAGCAGGTCGGTCTTTCTCTGGGCGGTCAGGGACGCGACGCGCAGTCCCAGATGCTCCGCGGCGGCAAGCGTCTGCCGCCCGATGGAGCCGGTGCTGCCCAGAACGGAGATGGCGTTGACCATGATTTTGCACCTTCTTTGTTTCTTTAATGTACGCGCGAAACGGAGAAAATATGAGCATACGCCCTCTCCGTCACGGCGCTTGCGGGGACCGTGCCGTGCCACATTCCAAGCATGCTCTGACGCGCGGGAAGCGTGCGACATGCAAAGCCCGCTCAGCGCGCAGGCTGAGAGGGTTTGACCTTCAGCGTCTTCAGATACGCCTTCCGCCCGTCGGACACGCGAAAGCTCTCGGCGGCCTTTTGGATCGCCTTGTTGTGCGTCCAGGGCTCGAGGCGCTTCCGCTCGATATACGGCAGCGCGGCGTCGTACTGTTTGGCCAGGGCCGTGGCGAAGTACCAGGCCTGCATCATGCGCAGGTAGTATTCCTCCGTTTCGATCCCGGCGACCCAGTCCGGATATTCCGGGCGGAAATCCTCGTCCAGAAAATGGTTCATCAGCATGCGGATCGCAAAGCGCTTTGCATAGAGCCGGTCACTTTCCAGCCAGCGGCGCGCGTCCCCGATCAGCCGCATGTGGTTTTTCCTGAAGCAGGCGGGGCCGATGCAGTCGCAGGTCGCCCAGTTGTCCACAAAGGGCAGAAAGGCGTCCAGCGCCGCGACGCAGGCGTCGTAGTCTTTGATACGCTCGAGCAGAAAGCCGTGGAGATGGTTCTCCTCCAGATAGAAATGCGGCAGCTCCCTGAGAAAAGCGGACGCTTCCGCCGTGCCCGAAAGCTCCCTTGCGAGCTTCCGCAGCTCCGGCGTGCGCACGCCGATCACGTGCTCCTTCGGAACATTCGGAATGAGCGCGGCGTTAAAATCCCGGTATTTTCCGTCCTGTAAGGCAAACAGCCTGTCCTGAATGTTCATGGAATCACGCTCCAAATCCGGCTCCCCCAGAGGGGGGAGCTGTCACGGCGGCCTGCCGTTGTGACTGAGAGGGCATTCGCCGACGCGCGGCCCTCTCCGCCCCGGTTTGCGAACCGGGGTACCTTCCCACAGAGGGGGAGGCAAGGAAAGCTCATTTGACCCCGCCGTATCGGCGGTCCCGGCTGTTGAAGACCGCGATGGCCTTGTCCAGCTCCTCGGGGGTGAAGTCGGGCCAGAGCACGTCGGTAAAGTAGAACTCCGCGTAGGCGCACTGCCACAGGAGGAAGTTGGAGATGCGCTGCTCCCCGCCCGGGCGGATCAGCAGGTCGGGGTTGGGCACGCCCGCGGAATAGAGGTAAGCGGCAAAGCCCTCCTCCGTCAGCTCCGCGTCCGCCTTTCCGGCGGCGTAGTCCTCGGCATAGCGGCGCGCGGCGTGCAGGATCTCGTCCCGCCCGCCGTAGTTGAGGCAGATGTTGGCCTGGATGCCCTCGTAGTGCCGGGAGATCTCTTCGGTTTTCTCCACCATCGCGCGAAGCTCCGGGCTCAGCGCCGCGGTGTCGCCGAAGATTTTCAGGCGGATATGCTCCTTCTCCATGGTGTCGATGGCTTCCTGCAGGTAGTTGCCCAGCAGCTTCATGATCGTGGAGACCTCTTCCTGCGGCCTGCGCCAGTTCTCGGTGGAGAAGGCGTAGACCGTCAGGTACTGCACGCCGATGTCTTTGCAGTAGGTCGCGATTTTGCGGAAGGTCTCCGCGCCGACGGCGTGGCCCGCGGTGCGGGGCAGGCCGCGTTTTTTTGCCCAGCGGCCGTTGCCGTCCAGAATAATGGCAATATGGCGGGGAACGCGGGAATCCTCCCGCTTCCCCGCCGGATTGTTGTTGGACATATTAAATCTCCGTCAGTTCCTTTTCCTTCTTGTCGCAGATCGAATCGATCTCCTTGATGAAGTCGTCGGTCAGCTTCTGGATATCCTTCTCGGCGATCTTGTAATCGTCCTCGGTGATCTCGGAGGCCTTCTGCTGCTTCTTCATCTTCTCCACCGCGTCGCGGCGGATGTTGCGGATGGCGACCTTCGAGGTCTCGCCGTACTTCTTGGTCTGCTTGACCAGATCGCGGCGGCGCTCCTCGGTCAGGGGCGGGAAGACCAGACGGATCGCGCGGCCGTCGTTCTGGGGATTGATGCCCAGATCGGAGGCGAGGATCGCCTTCTCGATGGGCTTGAGCAGGCTTGCGTCCCAGGGCTGGATCAGCAGGGAGCGGGGATCGGGCGTGGAGACGGACGCCACCTGCAGAAGGGGCGTGTCCACGCCGTAGTAGCTGACGGTGATGGGATTGAGGACGGCGGTGTTGGCGCGGCCCGCTCGGATCGCGCCGAGGTCGGACGTGAGCGCGTCGCAGGTCTTTTGCATCTTGCGTTCGATTTCAGGATAGTCGGACATGTTCGTACCTCCGTTTATGATTTATAGTAAAATAGTTATACTCTGCCTTGCCTCCCCTGTAAGGGGAGCCGTAATCATTCCACAATGGTTCCCACGTTTTCGCCCGCGAGGACGCGGAGGATGTTCTCCGGGTCTTTCAGGGCGAAGACCGCGACGGGCAAGTCGTTCTCCATCGCCAGCGCCGTGGCCGCGGTGTCCATGACCGCAAGACGGCGGGCCAGCATCTCGGCATAGCTGATGCGGTCGAACTTCACGGCCTCGGGGTTCTTGCGCGGATCGTCGGAGTACACGCCGTCGATGTTCTTGGCCAGGAGGATCGCGTCGGCGTGGATCTCCGCCGCGCGCAGGGCCGCTGCCGTATCGGTGGAGAAGAAGGGCGCGCCGCTGCCGCCCGCGAAAAGGACGATCTCGCCGTTTTCGAGGTATTCAATGGCGCGGCGGGTGTCGTAGCGCTCGCCTACGCCCATGATGTCTACGGCCGTCATGACCCGCGCCTTCGCGCCGAGCTGACGCAGCACGTCGCACACCGCGATGCAGTTCATGCAGGTGGCGAGCATGCCCATCCGGTCGGCGTTGACGCGCTCGATCTTCCCCGCGCCGTCCTTGACGCCGCGCCAGAAGTTGCCGCCGCCGATGACGATGGCGATCTGCGTCCCCTGCTCGGATGCGCGCCTGAGCACCTGGCACACCGAGGTGATGAGATCAAAGTCATAGCCGGTCTTTTTCTCGCCGGCCAGCGCCTCGCCGCTGATCTTGATGAGTACGCGCTTGAATTTGTCCATAATAATATCCTTTCCTTATAACCTCCCTCTCCGAGGGAGGTGGCATGGCCGGTCTCACGTGAGGCCATGACGGAAGGAGTCTCCGA
Source organism: uncultured Eubacteriales bacterium (assembly GCA_900321275.1). Taxonomy (GTDB): domain Bacteria; phylum Bacillota; class Clostridia; order Oscillospirales; family Oscillospiraceae; genus Limivicinus. Next base: position 37,561 of record ONVI01000019.1, read on the forward strand.
GACAAAGGACCCCCTCAGTCACGGCGCTTGCGGGCGACTCGCCGCGACAGCCTCCCTCAGAGAGGGAGTCTCTTTATATATCCAGTATTCCCAGAATGACAATGCCCGTCAGGACGACGGCGATGCTGATATAGTGCTTTCTGGAGAGCTTTTCCTTGAGGAAGATATGGCCCCACAGGACGCTGGCCATGCAGTAGCTGGAGATGATGGGCGCGGCGAAGGCCACATGGGCGGTATCCGCGATGGCGTAGATATAGAAGAGCTGTCCGATGGTTTCGCAGACCGCGCCGACATATTTGGGGGCCTCCATTTTGGGGATGAGCTTCTGCTTTTTGATGCCCAGCACATAGATCGCGCAGACCGCGCCCACCGCGAGGAAGGTCAGCTCGTAGGCCACATTGGCGCTGTCCTCGTCCAGGGTTTCGAGCACGATGCTGTCGGCGAAGGTGCCCAGCGCGTCGAGCAGGCAGTAGACCACCGGGATTGCGATGGCGATCCAGCTCTTGGCGTAGTGGTGGTTGGAGGCGTTCTGGCGGGCTCTTCTGAGATCCTCGTCCTCGTTGGCTTCGACAAAGCCGAGGGCGATGACGCCGCCGCTGATCAGGGCCACGGCGACAAGGGCGATGGGGGGCAGATCCTCACTGATGCCGTGGCGGAGAAACGCGAGCAGCGCGACGATGGCGCCGGAGCTGTTGCAGATCGGGGAGGAAATCGAGAGCTCGATATACCGCAGGCCGAGATAGCCGATGGCCATGGAGAGGATATAGAGCATGGAGACGGGCAGATAGGTCAGAATGATCTGGGCGTTGATCTCCACGCCCTTGACGAAGACCTCATAGGCCGCGTGCAGACCCATCACGACGCCGACCGCCATGACCATCTTGAGGTGGCTGTACTTGTCGGAGGGATCCTGACAGCCGATCTTGGAAAACAGGTCAGAGCCGCTCCAGCAGAGAAGCGCGATGATTGCGAAGGTAAACCACATGAATGCTTGTCCTCTTTCTTTTCAGTATGCGTAGAGCGCACCACGTTTGATTTTACCACAGCTTCCCGCGTTTGACAATTAGAAGTTTTGCGCGTCGCCCCGATTGACACGCTTTGCGCCGCGGCCGTGCTATACTGCGGCCATGAATGTGATCTACGCCGACTCCCTCTTCGCCCTGAGCGTGTTTACCGACTACCTCCTGTGCCTTGTAACGGCCCGCTTCTGCGCTCTGCGCCTGAGAAGGGGGCGCTATCTTCTGGCGGCGGTTCTCGGCGGCGTGTACGCGGTGGCGGTGTTCCTGCCGGGCTGCGTGTGGATGGCCCACCCGCTCGTTGAGCTCTGCGCCGCCGGGCTCATGGGGCTTGTCGCCTTCGGGGGTGAGGAGAAGCTTTTCCGCTGTCTCGCCGCCTTTCTCGCCGTGTCGGCAAGCTTCGGCGGCGCGGCCTGGGCGGTGGCCCTGCGGCAGGGAAGCCGCCCGGCGCCCGATCTCCGGCTGCTGATCGGCGTCTTCCTCGGCAGCTACGCCCTGCTGACGCTTCTCTCCCATACCCGGCACCGGCGGGCACGGGAGCACCGGACGGCGGTCACCCTCACGCTGGACGGGCGGCAGACCGATTTTGCCGCGCTGGAGGACAGCGGCAACTGCCTGCGCGATCCCCTCACCGGCCGGGCGGTGCTGCTGGCCTCGCCGAAGGCGCTGCGGCCCCTCTTTCCCGAAAAGGCGTCGCTGCTGGAGGCCCCCGACGCGGTGGCGCTCGTCACCCGCGCCGGGGAGGACGAGACGCTGCGCGGCCGCTTCCGTCTGCTCTCCTGCGGCAGCGTCGGGGGCTCTGCGCTGCTGGCCGCCTTCCGCCCCGACGACGCCGCGGTGGACGGCAAAAAGCGGGACGATCTGCTCGTCGCCGTGACCCGGGCTGCGGCGGGCGACGGATTTGAAGGCATCGTGTAACCCCCGCTCGCCTCCCTCTATGAGGGAGGATTCTGACGCGCGGGAAGCGTGCGACATTCCAAGCTCTGCTGACCGCGAAGCGGTGGAAGGAGTCAGCGTCCGTCTTTTTGAGCGCTCAGAATGACGGACGACTCCCTCAGTCACCGCCGCAAGCGTCGGTGCCAGCTCCCTCACGGAGGGAGCTATTTAACCTCCCTCTTTGAGGGAGGGGGACCGCGAAGCGGTGGAAGGAGTCAAATAAGGAAAGGAGCATCGTATGTTGACAAAGCCTCAGATTTTCTTCCTGCGGGAGCGGATTTTGTCCATCCTCGGCATCGCGCCGCCGCCCGTGTTCTACATCGGCGGAAGCGAGACCCTGCCGCCGCCTCTGGAGCGGGAAGAGGAAGCCGCCGCCATCGAGGCGCTGGAGGCGGGGGACGACGCGGCGCGCCGCACGCTCATCGAGCACAATCTGCGCCTTGTGGTTTACATCGCCAAGCGCTTTGAAAACACCGGCGTAAACATCGAGGATCTGATCTCCATCGGCACCATCGGGCTCATCAAGGGGATCAACACCTTCAACTCCGCGAAGAAGATCAAGCTGGCAACCTACGCCAGCCGCTGTATCGAAAACGAGATCCTGATGTACCTGCGCAAGCTCAGCGGCCAGAAGACCGAGGTCAGCTTTGACGAGCCCCTCAACACTGACTGGGACGGGAACGAGCTGCTGCTCAGTGACATACTCGGCACGGAGGAGGACGAGGTCTGCCGCGCCCTCGAGGACGACGCGGAAAAGCGCGTGCTGATGGAGGCGGTGGACACGCTGGAGGGGCGGGAGAAGGAGATCATCGTCCTGCGCTTCGGCCTTGCGGGCGGACAGGAGTATACCCAGAAGGAGGTGGCCGACATGCTGGGCATCTCGCAGAGCTATATCTCCCGCCTCGAAAAACGCATCATCGAGCGCTTGCGAAAAGAAATGACGAGACTGATGCAGGTATAGGCCCTCCCCCGGAGGCGGAGGCAAGTGACTTTGTCTACAGTCTGGAGCTGGCTCAGGTCTTTGATAGGTCACAGCCGCGCAAAAAACGCCCCCGTCGGATGACGGGGGCGCGATGCGTTAGGTGTTATTCAGCTTTTGTTCCTGGCTCAGAAATTGTTCTTTCTGAGCTTGGGGACCAAGACCACGACCGCGGTGCCGGACAGGAGGAGGAACGCGGCCCAGAGGCCGAGGTTGCTCTCATCGCCGGTTCTCGGGCTCGCGGAGCCCTGGGCGGTGGTCAGGACCTGGAAGGTGGTGGAGGCGTAGTTGCCGTCCGTGGTGCGCACCTTGATGGTGTAGGTGTTGCCGGGGGTGCGCTTGTTGAGGAACTCAAAGCTCAGGGTGACGGTCTTGCCGTCCCAGGACACACCGTAGTCGGCGGCGTCGGTCAGGGGGATGTTGCCCACATAGACCTCAGACACGGGGGAGCTGCTGCGGAAGCGGAGGCTCCTGGTGCTGTTGATGACGTGCTTGTCGGTGTCAATGGCGCGCAGGGTAGGGCCCACGCGGAAGGACACGACGTTGGAGCGGACCAGGTCGGGAGCGCGGGCGTCAATGACCTGCATGTAGTAGGTCTCCTCGGGGTTCAGGGAGTTGAGGAAGTTGGTGCCCAGCATGATGTAGCCGTAGCCGAGATCCCAGTACTGGTCGATGCGCACGGAGGTGGCGCCGGACATGCTGCTTCTGGTGCTGACGATGATGTCGGGGACAGTGACCTCCCACTCATAGCCCTTGTAGTTCCAGTCCTTGCCGGCGATATCGTGAATCTCGGAGTAGAAGCTCAGAGGATCGGTGCCGCCGTACCACATCTGGTAATCGGGGGTCAGGGAATAGGTGCCGCCGGCCCTGCCGGATCTGACGATGAACTTGCAGATCTTGACCTGATCGCCGGTAGTACCCTCGGTCGGGAAGCCGATGAGATAGTACTCGCCGTCCTCAATGCCGTTGAGGTATCTGTTCGTCAGGGTAATCGTCGTGTTTCCGTCGGTCGTATACTCGTTGACGGTAAGAATATGGGTGTAGGAGCCGGAGATGGCGGCGACGCCAAAGCTGCTCATCTTTTTGAGATCAGGATATGTTGCTTCAATCGGGTTGGGCCAGAAAGCGGGATCAGAATAAGAAACAGGCTTGTCATAGGGGCTGTACTTGGCCTTAACAATAGGAGCAAAATCGCCGCTGTTGACGTTGATGAAGCCGATCTTCACAGGGACGTCTTCCGAACGCTTGCCGTAGAAGTAATAGGTGCCGGGATTGAGCGTCTTCAGCCAGCTGCCCTTGATCATCAACTGCGTATTGCTGGCCAGGCTGTAGTGCGTGCCCTGCGACATGGAGATCAGGCTTGCGCCGGTGGCGGAGGTGCTGTAGGCAAGGCCGGCGGGGAAGGTGTCGCCATCAAAGGTAGCGCCAGTGGGGGCTGTAACTGTAATCTGTACTGTCGCATCTTCGTCGGTCATGTCCTTCGAGATGTCCTTGGGCGTGGGATCACTGAATTCCATATCCTTGCTGTAGGGCGTATTGAAGGTGTCCGCCTCGGTCAGGCCGTTGAACTTGAAAGTACCGTCGTCGGCCTTGTTTGCGGCCTCGTCAGCGGCTTTCTTATCCTCTGTCTGCGCCAGCTCAAAGGTGGCCTCCTGGTTGGCGGGCGCGGCCGCGTCCTGCTTCAGGGTAAACTCGCCGTTCTGCGCGGCGGGCGCGGCAGGCTGCTCAAAGCTGTCGGGAACGGCGGTGCTGAAGCCACCGTTGAAATCAAACGTACCGCCTGCGGCAAAGCTGTCGCCCGCAGCAAAGCTGTCACCCGCGGCAGAGCCGCCGTTGTTTCCGCTGCCAAAGTCGAAGTCCGCGAATGCGCTCGTTGCGAAGAGGCCGAAGCACATCACGACGACCAGGAACATTGACAAGACCTTAGAAAAAGTTTTCATGTTGTCCTCTCCTTATATGTTCGTTTGCTTGAAACTACAATATCATACAGCGCAAAGGAAGAGCCTGCAGTTCACTTCCTCTGCGGTGCAGCTATAATGTAACACGCTCTTTCACAAATTGCAAGAGTTTTTTCATATTTCTGCCCTAAAATTTTTCCCAATTGTAACCGCTTTGAAATCTGTCATATTTCAAATCACCCGCCTTTTGTGCAGGAATCAGGGAAAACCGGGGAATTTCAGAACTCTTTTCCGACTTTGCCGCAGCCCCCGGCGGGGCCTGTTACCAAGGACGCGGCAGGTGCCCGCCCCGGCTGTTTTCTCTCCTGTGCTTACTATGACGCAGGGGATATGCGCTTTGTTCCCGCAATTTTCAGAAAAATTTATAAAGATGCGGCGGGCCACTTAACCTCCCTCTCTGAGGGAGGTTTCTGACGCGCGGGAAGCGTGCGACATTCCAAGCTCTGCTGACCGCGAAGCGGTGGAAGGAGTCAACGTTGCCCTCTCTGAGCGCTCAAAACATTGGGTGTTGACTCCCTCCGTCACGGCGCTTGCGGGGGGACGCGCCGTGCCAGCAGGCTTTGATCGTCGCACGTTTCTCGCGCGTCAGAATGCTCCCTCTTTGAGGGAGCCCAAAAAACAGCGCCGGTCGGCTCACAGGAACCGATCGGCGCTGTTGTGTTTTTCTCTTTTTTATTCGTAGTCCACCACGTTTGCCCAGCGGAGGAGGAAGTCGCGCTCCTCCAGCTTGCCCTTGACGGACTGGGAGGCGGCGACAATGGGCATCCACTTCTGGACATAGCTCTTCTCAATGTTGCTGCCCTCGCAGAACATGTCGAGGTACTTCTCGGCAAGGTCGGCCTCACCGCGCAGGTGGAAGGTCAGGAAGCTGCGGGCCGCGTCGGCGGAGGCGTTGCCCTGGGTGGCGTGGGCCCAGTCGATGACGTAGAGCTTGCCCTCCGGCGTGAGGATGATGTTTGAGGGGCAGAGGTCGCCGTGGCAGAGCTTGTCGTGGTTCGGCAGGCCCTCCAGACGGATCAGCAGCTCATAGCGGGTCACGGGGTCGATATCGGCCATGAGGATCTTGCGGTTCATCTTGTCCTTGAGCCTTGACAGCAGCGGGCACTTCTTGGTGTGGATCAGAAGCTGGGTGTCCACCATCATCTCCAGATACTTCTGCGTATCGTCGGGGTTGTCGCGCATGAGGTGGGAGAGGGTCTCACCCTCGATATACTCCGAGACGATGGCCCATTTGCCGTCGACCGTCGTGACCTCCAGGATCTTCGGGACGTTCAGGCCGCAGTCCTCCACGCGCGCCTGATTGAGCGCCTCGTTGAGGATGTCCGCCTTGCCGAAGCTGTGGTTGAAGACCTTGACGCACCGGTCCCCGTCGCGGTATATGACCTTGTTTTTGCGTTCAGCGATCACGTTTTCCAGATTCATGCTTATGCTCTCCCTTCCAGCTGTTTTGCGTCGGGCTTGGCCGTCTCCTGAAACTTCTTGCCGTAGTAGGCGTTGAGATACATCTGCTTGATCTCGCCCATGAGCGGGTAGCGGGGATTGGCGCCGGTGCACTGGTCGTCGAAGGCCTGCTCGACCATCGCGTCCAGGGTCTCGAGGAAGGCGTTCTCGTCCTCCACGTAGTCGCGGATCGTCGGCTTGATGCCGATGGCCGCCTTGAGCGCGTCGATCTTCGCGATCAGGGCCTCGAATTTCTCCTCGTCGGTGCTGCCCTCGCAGCCCAGGGCGTCGGCCACCATCGCGTAGCGGGCCAGCGTCTTCGGGTGGTCGTACTGGGGGAAGGTGCCCATCTTGGTGGGGGCCTCGCTTGCGTTGAAGCGCAGCACCTCGTCCATCATGAGGGCGTTGGCAAGGCCGTGGGCGATGTGGTGGAAGGCGCCCAGCTTGTGGGCCATGGAGTGCATCACGCCAAGGAAGGCGTTGGCGAAGGCCATGCCCGCCATGGTGGCGGCGTTGGCGACCTTCTCGCGGGCCTGCACGTCGCTGCCGTCTTCATAGGCGCGGGGCAGCCAGGCGAACAGGTTCTTGAGCGCCTGGAGGGCCAGGCTGTCGGTGTAGTCGGTGGCCATGACGGAGGCGATGGCCTCCAGCGCGTGGCTCACCGCGTCAATGCCGGAGGAGGCGGTCAGCCCCTTCGGGGCGGTCATGTGGTAGTCCACGTCCACGATCGCCATGTTGGGCATGAGCTCATAGTCGGCCAGCGGGTACTTGACGCCGGTACTCTCGTCGGTAATGACGGCGAAGGGTGTGGCCTCGCTGCCGGTGCCGGCGGAGGTGGGGATGCAGATGAAATAGGCCTTCTCGCCCATCTTCGGGAACTTGTAAATGCGCTTGCGGATATCGGAGAAGCGCATCGCCATGTCGGCGAAGTCCGCCTCGGGGTGCTCGTAGAGGACCCACATGATCTTGGCCGCGTCCATCGGGGAGCCGCCGCCCAGCGCGATGATCACGTCGGGTTTAAAGACGGACATCTGCTTTGCACCCTCTCTCGCGCAGGCGAGGGTCGGGTCGTTCGGCACGTCGAAGAAGCAGGTATGCTCGATGCCCAGCTCCTCGAGTTTCTTGAAGATGGGCGCGGCCGCGCCGGTCTTGTGCAGGTGCGGGCCGGTGACGACAAAGGCGCGCTTCTTGCCCATGTCCTTCAGTTCGTTCAGGGCAACCGGCAGGCAGCCCTTCTTAATATAAATCTTTTCCGGCGCGCGGAACCAGAGCATGTTCTCCCTTCTTTCCACCACGGTCTTGATGTTCAAAAGATGCTTGACGCCCACGTTCTCGCTGACGGAGTTGCCGCCCCAGGAGCCGCAGCCCAGCGTCAGTGACGGGGTCAGCGCGAAGTTGTACAGGTCGCCGATGCCGCCGTGGGAGGACGGGGTGTTCACCACGATGCGGCAGGTCTTCATCCGGGCCTGGAAGGCGGCCAGCTTCTCCTGCCCCTTCGCGACGTCCAGATAAATGGACGAGGTATGGCCCAGGCCGCCGCCGCGAACCAGCGCGTCTGCCTTGTCGACCGCGTCGGCGAAGTCCTTTGCCCGGTACATGGCGAGGACGGGGGAGAGCTTTTCGTGGGCAAATTCCTCCTCCTTGCCGGTGGACTCCACCTCGCCGATGAGGATCTTGGTGCCCTCGGGAACCTCGACCCCGGAGAGGGCGGCGATCTTTGCGGCGCTCTGGCCGACGATGCCGGCGTTCAGGGAGCCGTTGATGATGATGGTCTTGCGCACCTTGTCCAGCTCCTCGCCGTGGAGGAAGTAGCAGCCGCGCGCGGCAAACTCGCGCCGCACCTGCTCATACACGCCGTCCAGGACGACGACGGACTGCTCAGACGCGCAGATCATGCCGTTGTCGAAGGTCTTGGAGTGGATGACGGAGTTGACCGCCAGCAGGACGTCCGCCGTGTCGTCGATGATGGCGGGGACGTTGCCCGCGCCGACGCCCAGCGCCGGGGTGCCGGAGGAGTAGGCCGCGTTGACCATGCTCGGGCCGCCGGTGGCGAGGATGATGTCGGACTCCTTCATCAGAATCCGTGTCATCTCGCGGGAAGGGGCGCTGATCCAGCCGATGATGTCCTCCGGCGCGCCGGCCTCGACAGCGGCCTCGAGCACGACCTTTGCCGCCTCGACGGTGCTGCTCTTGGCGCGGTGGTGGGGGCTGATAATAATGCCGTTGCGGGTCTTGAGGGCAATCAGGGTCTTGAAAATGGCGGTGGAGGTGGGGTTCGTCGTGGGGATGATGGCGCACACGAGGCCGAGGGGCTCGGCGATCTTCCGCACGCCGTAGGCCGTGTCCTCCTCAATGACGCCGCAGGTCTTCGTATCGCGGTAGGCGTTGTAGATGTATTCGGCGGCAAAGTGGTTCTTGATCACCTTGTCCTCGACGATGCCCATGCCGGTCTCGGCGACCGCGGCCTTCGCCAGCGGGATGCGGGCCTTGTTGGCGGCCGTAGCCGCCGCGAGGAAGATCTTGTCCACCTGCTCCTGGGTATAGCCTGCGTAGATCTTCTGCGCCGCTTTCACGCGCGCGATCTCGGCTTCCAGGGCTTCCGGGGTATCAATCACAGGGTATTCCTTACTCAAATCGTTCAGCTCCTTGTCTTTTTGGATCGTCAAAATATTAACACGACTATTCATACTTTTCAATTGACATTGTAACCGAAACTTACGGTATTCAGAAGGGTTTTCGGATGGAAAAACCGTCGTTTTTACAAAGAGCGGTTCTGTGCAAATTGCAGAGAAAATTGAAAAATGCGGGCGCGGATTTATGAAATCTGCTTTTCATTTCCGTTCGCCTGTGGTATATTGTTGATGAGCCACTTTAATTCTGAATCAAGACACAGCATTTCTCCGGCACATCAATCATGATTGAATTGCCGTTTTGCTCGCCTCTGGCGGGGCAACCGTGAAACATGACAAAATTGCTCCCCAACAAATTCAAGAATTGATTGGGGGCGCAATATAAACCAATAAAGGAGAGCGAGAACATGGAAGAATCCAAAGTCCCGCAGGCCGCACAGAACCGCATGGTGGGCTTCATCGCCTATTGCGGGGCGGAGCTGCTGAAGTGCTCCCCGGGGGAGGGCTGCGAGACCCGCGTCGTGATCCAGCCGCACCACCGCAATTTCTACGGCAACGTCCACGGCGGCATGATCAGCACGCTGATGGACGCCACCGCCGGCCTGACCGCGAGCTTTGCCGGGCCGGAGCAGCGCCCCGCCGTCACCCGCAGCGCCGACATCCACTACTTTCTCCCCGTCACCGGCGACGTTATGACCGCCAAGGGCCATGTGATCCGCGCGGGCAAGACCATGTGCCTGGTGTATGTGGACGTGTTGGACGACAAGGACACCATCTGCGCCACCGGCGCCTTTGAGTATTTTTACGTGGATCATCGCTGAGCAAAAATATTTTGTGAAAACGAAAAAAGGGGCTTGCAAATCCGTCCGGACTGTGCTATTATTCTAAAGCTGTCAAATGAAGACATGCGCGATTAGCTCAGCTGGATAGAGCGTCTGGCTACGGACCAGAAGGTCAGGGGTTCGAATCCCTTATCGCGTGCCAAAAGGCCATCCCATCCGGGGTGGCTTTTTTGGCATTCTGCGGAAGGGATTCGAATGTGTAATCGAACGCCCCGGCGGGGCGTTCATCGACCAGTTCTCAAACTGGTCGATTCCTCTATTTTCGGCGTCCCCCGCGCAGATTTTCCGCGGATTATTCTTGCCATGCGGCATATTCTGTAGTAGGATAAAAATGGAGAATTATAAATCCGGAAAGCTTTTCCTTTCCGTCGGCCCGGCGGAAAAATACGATACCCGAGCGCCTCAGGGGAAAAGCAGGAGCGGACCATGTTCAGCAAGCACTTCGTCTTAAACGAGCAGACTCTCGCGATCATCGAGTAGTTCGGCGAGCAGATGCCCAACATGAACGGCCATGAGGCGGCGCGGCGAATCCGTGCGGTGGATCGGGACTACATAAAGCGGGTTCCCATCGTGGCCATGTTCGCCAACGCCTTCGCCGACGATATCCAGAACAGCAAAAACGCCGGGATGAACGACCACATTACCAAGCCCATCGACATCAACGCCCTGTCAAGGGTACTGCAAACCTATATTAAATAGTGCGTTCACGCTTATCCCGGAAAACGACAAAAGGAAGACGCCGACAAGGGTCGGAATACAGACAAAGCAGCGCTATACGGAAGGGGCAAAAGAAATGACACCACTGGAAATTATAAAAGAAAGAAAAATCGTCGCCATTGTGCGCGGCCTTAAGCCGGAGTACCTGCTGCGGCTCGGGCACGCGCTTGCGGAGGGCGGCATCGGTCTCATGGAGGTGACCTACAACCAGCGCGATCCCGAGAGCTGGAAGGACACCGCCCGCGGCATTGAGGCCCTTGCGGCGGAATTCGGGGATCGCCTTCTGGCAGGCGCGGGGACGGTCATCAGGCCGGAGCAGGTGCGCATGACCTATGAGGCGGGCGGCCGTTATCTGGTCACGCCGACAACCCAGCCGGAGATCATCCGCATGGGCAAGGCGCTCGGTCTCGGCCTTTTTCCCGGCGCCCTCACGCCGACGGAGATTCTGGCGGCCTTCGACGCGGGCGCGGACGCCGTCAAGGTCTTCCCCGCTTCCACGCTCGGCCCCGGCTATATCAAGGCCGTGCGCGCGCCGCTCTCGCACATTCCGCTGATGGCGGTCGGCGGCGTGAACGAGAGGAACGCGGCGGAGTACATGAAGGCAGGCTGCGTCGGCCTCGGCGTCGGCGGCACGCTGGTCAACAAGGAATGGATTGAAAACGGCGAATGGGGCAAAATCACAGCCCTTGCAAAAGACTTTATGAAAGCGGTGAATGAAGCATGAGCAGAGTCATTACCTTCGGTGAGATCATGATGCGCCTCAACCCTCCCGGTTATCTGCGCTTTTTGCAGACGACCAGCTTCGAGGCGACCTACGCGGGCGGCGAGGCCAATGTGGCGGTGTCGCTGGCAAATTACAAAAACGACGTGGCCTTTGTTTCCAAGGTGCCCGACAACGAGATCGGGCAGAACGCCGTCAACGCCCTGCGCCGCTACGGCGTGGATATTTCAACCGTGCTGGTCGGCGGTCCGCGCCTCGGCATTTACTTCTGCGAAAAGGGCGCCTCCCAGCGCGGCAGCAAGGTGATCTACGACCGTGCGGGCTCCTCCATCGCCCTGGCCGGGCGGGGGGAATTTGACTGGGACAAAATCTTTGACGGGGCCGACTGGTTTCACTTCACCGGCATCACCCCCGCCCTCGGCGGCGAGCTGCCGGAGATTTGCATGGACGCCTGCAGGGCGGCGAAAGCCAAAGGTCTCACGGTTTCCTGCGATCTCAACTACCGCGGCAAGCTCTGGACAAGGGAAAAGGCCGGGCAGGTCATGGCGGCGCTCATGCCCTGTGTGGACGTGTGCATCGCCAATGAGGAGGACGCCAAGGACGTTTTCGGCATCGCCGCCGAGAACACCGACATCAATTCCGGCAAGCTTGACCGGGAGGGCTATCTCTCCGTCGCCCGCCAGCTCACAGAGCGCTTCGGCTTCAAGGCGGTGGCGATCACCCTGCGCGGCAGCATCTCCGCCTCCGAGAACAACTGGAGCGGGATGCTGTATCAGGACGGGAAAGCGTACTTTGCCCGCAACTATCTCATCCATCTGGTGGACCGTGTCGGCGGAGGCGACTCCTTCGGCGGCGGACTCATCCACGCCATGCGCAAGTGGCGGGACGATCCGCAGCTCCAGATCGAGTACGCCGTGGCGGCAAGCTGCCTCAAGCAGGCCACCGAGTTTGACTTCAACCTCGCCTCCGAAAAGGAGGTGCTGGCCCTCGTCGGCGGCAACGCCTCGGGCCGCGTGCAGCGCTGAATACAGAACAACTGTTTTTCCACCCGTTTCATTCTGAGCAGTTCCGTTTTTTCGTCAAAGCGCCCGGTTTTTCTTCTTTCCGCTTGACAGTTATGGGCAGAATGAATATAATATTTGCAGTTTTCCATAGCGGAACAAAACTAATACTTAGGAGGAAAAAACATGAAAAAGCTTCTTGCCATGACACTGGTTCTCATGCTGGCGCTGGCCGTGATGGCTCCCGCCGCCTACGCTGCGGACTACCCCACCAAGGGCATCCTCGCCATCAACCCCTGGGGCGCCGGCGGCGGCACCGACAACTGCCTGCGCGCTTTCTGCGCCGCGCTTGAGAAGCAGCTTGGCCAGACCATCACCGTCGACAACCAGACCGGCGCCGGCGGCGTGATCGGCCACGAGGCCATTGCCGACGCTGAGCCCGACGGCTACACCATCGGCATGATCACCTGGGAGCTGGCTTCCTACGGCCCCCTGGAGATGTCCGAATACACCTATGAGAATTACATTCCCCTCTGCCGCGTCAACACCGACGCCGCCGCCATCAGCGTCAACACCAAGTGGGCGGCCGACAACGGCATCACCGACCTGAAGACCTTCATCGACTACTGCAAGGCTCACCCCGGTGAGGTCACCATGGGCGGCTCCTCCTCCGGTTCTGTCTGGCACGTCGCCGGCGGCTACCTGATGAACGCCGCAGGTATCGACATCAAGATGATCGCTTACTCCGACGGCGCTGCCGCCGCTGTCAAGGCCGCTGCCCAGAACGAGATCCAGGGCGTGACCGTCTCCGCCGCCGAGGCCCGCTCCTTCGTGGAATCCGGCGACCTGACCATGCTCGGCATCATGGACACCGTCCGCAACGATGTCTTCCCCGACGTTCCCACCTGCGCGGAGCAGGGCTTTGACATCTTCTATGCCACCCAGCGCGGCATGGCCGTTCCTCTCGGCGTTGACGCTGATATCGTCGCCACGCTCGAGAAGGCCTGCGCCGCCGCGATCGAAGATCCTGACTTCGTCGCCACCATGGCTTCTCTCGGCCAGAAGATCGACTACCTCGACGGCAAGGGCTACGGTGAGTACCTCGCCCAGGCTGCGGTCGACGTTCCCGCCGCCATGGCCGCTGTCGGCCTTGTTGAGACGGAAGAAGCCGCATAATCCGGTCCTTTCCAACTGAATGCCAACGGGGCAGGCAGGAATGCCTGCCCTGTTTTGATAACGGTCATAAGGATGTGATATTTTGGAAGTGAAGAAAACGCAAACCAAGGCGTTTGCGAATCTGATCGCGTCATTGCTGCTGCTGTGCTTTGAAGGCTGGGCATGGTATCAGACTACCTTAATCAAGACGGCCAAAAATGCAGCGGTGCAGCCGTCCACTTTCCCCCGCATCATGATTATCGGCATGACGGTCTTTACGCTGACCCTGCTCATTCAGTCCATCGTCAAGCTCGGCAGCATGAAGCCGGACGACCCCCTCGCCCAGAAGGCGGAGAGCCTGAATCCCGTTACGGACAAGGGCGTGCGGGCGGCGTTCTTTGTGATTTTTCTCTGCTGTCTGTACGTGTATTTCTTCAAGAGCCTCGGCTACGTGGTTGTGAGCTTCCTGCTTTCCGCGATCATCATGTGGATGATCGGATTGAGAAAACCGGCGCCGCTTCTGCTCGTCTCGTCGCTGGTGCCGCTCGGCATGTGGCTGATTTTCTACAAGTTCCTGTCGGTCAATATTCCGATGGGCGTGCTCCAGTTCCTCAAGGATCTGGTTGACAAGATTTAAGGGGAGGGACATGTATGGATTGGAATTTACTGTTTTCCAGCTACGCGAATGTCTTTCTTGACCCCACCGTCCTGCTCATGACCCTGCTGGGCGCCGTCGGCGGCGTACTGCTGGGCGCAATCCCCGGCATGACGGCGACGATGGGCGTGGCCCTCCTGATCCCGTTCTCCTTCGGCATGGATCTGATCCCCTCCGTCGGTCTGCTGCTGGGCATCTACTGCGGCGGCATGTACGGCGGCTCCATCTCCGCGATCCTGATCCACGCGCCCGGCACCCCCTCCGCGGCGGCGACGCTGCTGGACGGCTACCCCATGGCCCAGAAGGGCGAGGCGGGCAAGGCCCTGTCGGTGGCCATGTTTTCCTCCTTCTGCGGCGGCGTGATCGGCGCTTTGATCATGACCTTCCTCTCCCCGCTGGTGGCGAAGGTCGCGATGAAGTTTACCTCGGCAGAGATGCTGATGCTCGCGGTCTTCGGCCTGTCGGTCATCATCTCCATTTCGGGCAAGTCCATCTCCAAGGGCCTCATCAGCGCGTTCTTCGGCATGCTGCTGTGCACCATCGGCCTTGACCCGACTTACTCCAAGCAGCGCTTCACCTTCGGCATCACGAGCCTCAAGGGCGGCCTGAGCTTCATTCCCGTGCTCATCGGCCTCTTTGCCGTGGCCGAAGTCATTGCCGGTGTCGAGCGCATCATCGCCGGACGCGAGAGCGCGCAGGCCAAGTCCACCGAGAAGATCACCCGCGTCCTGCCCGACGGCAAGACCATCAAGCAGATCTGGCCGAACATCCTCTCCGGCGGCATCATCGGCACCTTCATCGGCGCCATCCCCGGCGCGGGCGGCGACATTGCGGTGTTCGTCTCCTATGCCTTCAACAAGGGAACCTCCAAGCACCCCGAAAAGTGGGGCACCGGCATCCCCAACGGCGTCGCTTCGACCGAGTCGGCAAACAACGGCTGCTCCGGCGGCGCGATGATCCCGCTGCTGAGCCTCGGCGTGCCCGGCGATTCCGTCACGGCGATCCTTCTCGGCGCCTTCATCATGAAGGGCATCCAGCCCGGACCCATGATGTATGTGTCCGAGCTTCCCACCGTGTATAAGGTCTTCGCGGCGCTGATGCTGGCAAACCTTGCGATGCTGATCGTCGGGTGCGCGGGCGTGCGCGTCTTTGCCAAGATCGTGTCGCTCGAAAAGCGCATGCTCTATCCCATCATTCTGGTGGTGTCGCTGCTCGGCGCGTTCTCCATCAACAAGAACGTGTTCGACGTGGGCGTGTGCGTTGCCTTCGGCGTGATCGGCTGGCTCATGAACAAGTATGAGTTCCCGCTCTCCCCGATCCTGCTGGCCCTGATTCTCGGCCCCATGTGCGAGCAGAACTTTGTCCGCTTCATGGATCTCAACAAGGGTGACTTCGGTCAGATCATCCACTATCCCATCGCGATCGGCTTCTTTGTGGTTGCCGTCGGCGTTGTGGTCTACTCGCTGATCAATCAGAAGAAGATCAACAAACGGGAAAAAGAGGCGCTGGCCAAAGCGGGCGTGGAGGATGTCTCCTTCGCGCAGGAGTAATAAACGAAGCAAAAGCGTCCCGGAGACAGCCTTCGGGACGCTTGCCATAACAATGAAAGCTATAAGTTTTTTGGAGTAAATGCATGAAACCCGACACAGCAAAGACTGATTTTCTTTCCACCCTTCCCGGCATCCTGACCGCCGCCGTTGCGGCCAATCTGCTCTGGGGCAGCGCAGCGCCCTGCATCAAGCTCGGCTATCAATATTTTGCCATTGCCGGGGAAGATACCCTGAGCCAGATTCTCTTCGCCGGGGTACGCTTTACCCTCGCGGGAGCCCTGACCATCCTGATCGGCAGTCTTCTGCGCCGCCGGCTCCTGCTGCCGAAGCGCGGCTCCGGCGGGATGATCCTGTCCCTTGCCATGATGCAGACGGTCATTCAGTATACCTTCTTTTATATCGGCCTGTCCCACGCGCCGGGCTACAAGGGCTCCATCATTTCTCCCACCAGCACCTTTTTTGCCCTGCTGATCGCCGCGCTTGTTTTCCGGCAGGAGAAGCTCACGGCGAGAAAGCTGCTGGGCTGTCTGATCGGCTTTGCGGGCGTGCTTGTGGTCAGCATGACAGGCGGACTCGACGGCGGCGTGCGCCTGGACGGCGAGGGTTTTCTTGTTCTGGCCGCGGCCTCGTACGGCTGCTCGTCGGTACTCATCAAGCGTTACTCCTCGCGGGAAGATCCCGTCGTGCTCAGCGGCTGGCAGTTTCTGCTCGGCGGACTGCTGATGACGGCGGCGGCCCTGCTCGGCGGCGGAAGGCTGCGCGCGGTTTCTGCGGGCGCATGGCCGCTGATGCTGTATCTGGGCCTTCTCTCCGCCGTTGCGTATTCTTTGTGGTCCCTGCTGCTGCAGCGGCACCCGGTTTCTCGCATCATGGTTTTCTCCTTCCTGAACCCGGTGTTCGGCGTGGTTTTGTCGGCGCTGCTGCTGGGGGAAGGAAAGATCCTGAACATTCCGCGCTGCGCGCTTGCGATGGTGCTGGTCTGCCTCGGCGTCTGGATCGTGAACCGCCCTGCAAAGCAGGCGGAAATTCCCTGAATAAACGGAAAGGAAGATTCTATGAAAGCGGCAGTTTTGAAAAACTGGTTTGATCTCGAGCTCACCGACATTCCCATGCCGGTGCCGGACGAGCGGGAGGCGCTCATCAAGGTCCGCTACGGCGGCGTCTGCGGCTCGGACATGACCGTCTATCGCGGCAAGCACATGACCGCGACGGTGCCCACCGTGCTCTGCCATGAAATTCTGGGCAATATCGTCACTCTTCCCGCGGACTATGACGGGCCCTTCAAGGTCGGTCAGCGCGTGCTGATGAACCCGGTCATCTCCTGCGGACACTGCGCGGCCTGCAGGCGCGGCCTTCCGCATGTGTGCGAAAACCTCAAGCTTCTCGGTATCCATGTCGACGGCGGCTTTGCGGAATACACCAAGGTGGGCGTCGACAAGCTCTGCGCCCTCGATGACGATATTCCCGACGAGGTCGCCATCCTCGGCGAGCCCTTTGCCGTCGGCTATCATGTGATGCTCCGCAGTCAGGTGCAGCCGGGCGACAAAATCTTCATCTCCGGCGGCGCGACCGTCGGCCTGTATATTGCGATCTTTGCCAAGGCCTTCGGCGCGGGGCGGGTCATCATCTCCGAGATCAACGAGCCGCGCCGTCAGTTTGTGGAGTCCATGGGCATTGAGACCATCAATCCCGCCCGGACCGACGCCATGGATCTCATGCGCGAGGTCACGGACGGCGGCGGCTTCGACATTGTTTACGACACCTCGGGCGCGGCGTCCGCCGTTCTGCAGATGCCGGATCTGACCCGCTGCGGCGGCAAGATGCTCTCGCTGGGGCTCTCCGGCGACGCATACCAGTTCATCATCGGCAAGGTCTCCTTCAAGGAGATCACTCTGATCGGCAACCGCCTGTATTCGCAGGAGGATTTTGAAAACGGCGTCCGTTTTCTGGAGGACAACTGGCGCAGCCTCGGCCTCGACCGCATGGTCACGGATCGCCTGACGCTGCGCGACATCGACAAGGCCATTCAGATGATGATCGACGGTACCAATCTCTGCAAGATCATCATCGACTGCCAAAAGGTATAAAAGACAGGAGGATATACGCATGCCTCAGAAGCTCTATCCCTCGGCGCACATCCTTGAGATATTCATGCCCTTCCTGCACAATGAAAAACGCCTGATCGAAGTTCTGCAGAAGATCGCGGAGATGGATTTCTACCGCAATGTGGAGCTGCCGGCCTTTCCCACAAAGGAACACCGGGACACCGTGCGCCGCATCCTCCGGGACAACGACCTGACCGCCGTTACCTATGCCGCCCCATATCTCAATGAACGGGGAATGTCCCTCTGTGACCTGAATGACCGGCGCCGCGCGGAGACGATCCGTTATCTGAAAAAGCAGGCCGACTTTGCCGCCGAGTGCGGGTACATGACCTTCGGCGTGCCGAGCGGGCCCTATCCCGGCGATGAATTTCACGACGAGGCCATGGCTGTTCAGGCGGACGCCCTCGCGCGGATCGCCGACTATACGGCGCTGCTGGGGATGAACTGCAGCATTGAGCCGCTGGACCGCCATGTACACAAGAAAGCGCTGATCGGCCCGATGGATGAGGTCGTCTCGTGGTTTAAGCCCCTGCACAAGGCCCACCCCAATCTCTTCCTGCACTGGGACAGCGCACACGAGCAGCTCGGCGGACTCGGCATATTCAACACACTGGACATGGCGGCGCCGTATCTGAGCCAGATCCATCTCTGCGACTGCATCGACGATGCGGCACACCCCTGCTTCGGCGACCTGCACATGGACCCGGCCGAGGCGCCCGACTGGAAAACGGAGGGCTTTCTGACCCCCGAGACCGGCGCGGAGATCATCCGCCGCGCGGCCTCCTTCGACAAGCCCGAGGGTGTGCGCCGCTTCTGGGTCTCCGTTGAAGTGCAGGGCCACAAGGGAGACAATCTCTGGCACAAGGAGCGCATCGCGCGGGAATTTCTCACGCACTGCTGGGAAGAATCCGGCGTGGAGATGAGCCGCTGAAAAGGCGCGCCGGCATGAAAGTCAAAAAGACAGCCCTTGCCGGACGCAGCAAATGCTATGCCGCCGCTTCGCTGCAGGATCAGGGGAAGTGCCGCTTCGTCGCGGCGGCGGAAAAGGAGCAGACATGAAAAAGAATGTACTTGTTCTCTTGCCTGTGGAGGCAAGACATAAAGAGAAGCTTGAAGCGGCGGGCGCGGGCTGCTGCTTTGTTTACAGCGATCCCGATACCGTGACCGAAGAACAGATCCGGGCGGCAAACATCATTCTCGGTCTGCCGAAGGCGGACATGCTCAAGGCATCGGAGAATCTTGAATGGCTGCAGCTTGCCTCCGCCGGGACAGATCCCTATATCGTGCCGGGGGTGCTGCATCCGAAGACGCTGCTCACCAACGCCACCGGCGCGTACAGCAAGGCGGTCGCGGAGCATGCTTTTGCCCTGACGCTCATGCTGACCAAAAAACTCCATCTCTACCGGGATGAACAGCGCAGCAGGCGCTGGAGCGATCACGGCGCGGTGTCGTCGCTTTCCGACAGCACCGTCGCGGTCGTCGGCCTCGGCGATATCGGCAGGGCGTATGCGCGCCTTGTCAAAGCGATGGGCGCGTACGTGATCGGCGTCAAGCGGCGCGGCGGCAATTGCCCGGAATATGCAGACGAGCTGGTGCTGACGCAGGATCTTGACAGTGTCCTGCCGCGCGCGGACGTCGTCATGTCCATTCTGCCGAATACCGCCGCCACCCGGTATATCTATACGGACAGGAGCTTTGACGGCATGAAGGACAGCGCGGTTTTCATCAATTGCGGCCGCGGCAATGCCGTTTCCGCCGAGGTGCTTTACCGCGCACTGTCCGCGCATAAGATTGCCGCCGCCGGAGTCGATGTGACGGAGGAGGAACCGCTCCCCGCCGACAGCCCTCTTTGGGGGCTTGAAAACCTTGTCATCACGCCGCACATCTCCGGCGGCTTCCATCTGCCGGAGACCTTTGAACGCATTGTGGACATTGCGGCAGGCAATCTTGCCGCTTTCCTTGCGGGCGGGGAACTGCGCAGCGTGGTGGACTTCACCACCGGATATGCGAGGTAGAGTTTCCCTTACAACAATTTGGGAAGCCTCGTGATACCTGGCTGAAAACACGAAATCCGAACCCGTCTTCCACAGGGAAGATCTGGTTCGGATTTTGTTGGTTTGTGTCTGCACGGCATACTTGATACAATACACCTTATCAGAGTGAGCGGGTACATTTGTTGCAGACAGCCAGAAGAGCAGGCTGTTCCCAATCCTCAAAGGACGCAAGATTCACAACGGTATTTTCGCCGCGCGCCGCCCAGAAACGAAAAGTGATCGCATAGCAGCCGTCCGGGAAGTCTTCCCTGTTTACCAGTTCGCCTCCGTCATCATAGCTTGCCAATATCAGGAACAGCATATCCGGTTCTTCGTGCTCTAACTGCTGCATCCAAGCCTTTATGATCCCGATTGATTCTATGAGGATCCCCGGGATCTGATCCTCTGCGTATGCATCGAGATGCACTTCATTTCCATCCCATTCCAAGCGTGAAAGATCTTCCGATGCAGAAACACCATTCTGATCCAAATGCCAAAAATCCGAGACGCCCCAATACGGTCTGCCCGCCTGATCCCGTTTCTTCCAGATCGGATACGCATTATCGGCAGAGATGTCATCAACATTGATCTTATGCTGCTGAAACAGCAGTTTCATGGCCTTGTTTGACTGTATCATGCCTGCTTTCACCCCTTCCAGCATATCACAAAAAAATCATCCCCGCAACTTGTATCAAGCTGCGGGGATGATCTGGTGCACCAGGGCAATCCAAATCCGAACCGTTCCCCATAACCGAAACGGGAGTCCCCCGTGAGACTCCCGTTTCGGAAAGGAAGAAGGAGCCAACGGATACGGAGCTTTCGCCGCCCCGGCGGAAGCGGAGTGCAGTTGGCTTCTTCTGACGTGGTGCCGGTGGCCGGACTCGAACCGGCACGGGATCGCTCCCAGGGGATTTTAAGTCCCCGGTGTCTACCGTTCCACCACACCGGCATGTGCGCGTATAATGTATCACGCGCCGGGGCGTTCGTCAAGAAATACCGGTCTCCCGGCTGCGCCCGATAACAGAAACCTAAAAAACAAGCGGCATTGAGCCGCTTGTTTTTGTGATGGTTTAGTCGGTCACGTAGGGCAGGAGAGCGATCTGACGGGCTCTCTTGATGGCCTCGGTGAGCTCGCGCTGATGCATGGCGCAGAC
The DNA here is from genome assembly GCA_900321275.1 of uncultured Eubacteriales bacterium. Lineage (GTDB taxonomy): Bacteria > Bacillota > Clostridia > Oscillospirales > Oscillospiraceae > Limivicinus. Next base: position 58,453 of record ONVI01000019.1, read on the forward strand.
GCCGGTGGTGCGGCGGGGCAGGATCTTGCTGCGCTCGGACATGAAGCGGCGGAGCTTGGCGGTGTCCTTATAGTCGATGAACGTGGCCTTGTCAACGCAGAACTGGCAAACTTTTCTGCGCTTGCGGTTCTTGGGATTGTTCTTATCGAAAGCCAAAGCTGTATCCTCCTTATTTCAATTTCAGAACGGCAGCTCGCCGTCGCCGTCATCCAGCTCCACAAAGGTGTTCGCGTTTGCGGGGGCACCGCTGCGGCCGGCGTCATATCCGCCGCCGTAGCTGCTCTGGGAGTTGGAGGAGTAGCTGTTCGAGTAATTGCTGCCGTAGTTGTCGGAACGGCCGGAGTCGCTGTCGCGGCGGCTCTCGCCGAAGTAGACGTTGTCCGCGTTGATCTCCCAGCTGGTGCGGTTGTTCCCGTCGCGATCCTGCCACTTGCGGGACTGCAGGCGGCCGGAAACGACGATCATACTGCCCTTGTGGAAGTACTTGGACACAAACTCGCCAGTGGAGCGCCAGGCGACGCAGTCGATGAAATCGGTCTGCCTCTCGCCGCCGTCGCGCCCGCCGAAATCGCGGTCGACCGCAACGGTGAAGCTGGTGACACTGACGCCGGCCTGCGTGGTACGCAGCTCGGGATCACGGGTCAGGCGGCCCATGATGACAATGTGGTTGAGCATATCGGTACCTCTTACTCAGCGCGCAGGGTGATCAGGCGACGCATGATGCCGTCGGTAATGCCGAGGATACGATCCAGCTCTGCGGGGAAGTCGGGGCCGCTCGTGAACTTCATGAGCACGTAGTAGCCTTCGGAAATGTAGTTGATTTCATAAGCGAGCTTGCGCTTGCCCATTTCCTCCATTTCCTCGAGCGTACCATTTGCTTCCACAAGTCCTTTGAACTTCTCAACGAGCGCGGCGGTCTCTTCCTCCGTGAGGTTGGGATTGATGATGTACATCACTTCGTACTTTTCGCTTGCTTTTGCCATGGTTGCACCTCCTTTTGGTCTTTTGGCCCCCGCGCACAGGCGGGAGCAAGGATAGCCGTCCTTTCGGACAGGCTTAATAATTATATCCTCTTTTGGGCAATTGTCAAGGATTTTTTATATAAATCAGATAAACTTGTCGATTGCCTCGTTTAATTCCTCCAATGCGTGGTCGCCGCTCTCCACGCCGGCGATGCAGTGCTCGATATGGTCCTTGAGGATGATTCGGGCAGTGCTGTTGAGGGCCGAGCGCACCGCCGCCAGCTGTACCAGCACCTCGGTGCAGTCGCGCCCGTCCTCCACCATGCGCTTGACGGACTCCAAATGCCCGATGGCGCGGGACAGGCGGTTGACCACGGTTTTGGTCTGGGTGTGGTCGTGGTGGTGGATGTGCTCCCCCTCGTGGCTGTGGGTATGCGCATGGCTGTGGGCATGTTCCGGCTCCGCCTCGTGGGCGTGGACATGGCCGTCGCCGTGGTCGTGATAGTAGAGATTCTGTTCGTTTTCCATAAGTCTTGCCCTCGCTTTGCGAATCGGTACAGATAAACAGTTTGGCGTTAATGCGTCCCTTCGGCGCGATTCATAACGCTTTTTTCAGCGCGTCGGCGCGGTCGGTGCATTCCCACTTCACGCCCAGATCCTCGCGCCCCATGTGGCCGTAGGCGGCGAGCCTGCGGTAGATGGGCTTTCTGAGGTCGAGATCGCGGATGATGGCGCTGGGGCGCAGGTCGAAGACCTTGCTGACCGCCTCGCCGAGCTTTGCGTCAGAGACCGTGCCGGTGCCGAAGGTCTCGACCAGCACGCTCACCGGGGTAGCCACGCCGATGGCGTAGGCGAGCTGCACCTGGCAGCGCTTCGCCAGCCCCGCGGCGACCACGTTCTTCGCCACCCAGCGGGCGGCATAGGCGGCGGAGCGGTCGACCTTCGTCGGATCCTTGCCGGAGAAGGCGCCGCCGCCATGGGGGGCGCTGCCGCCGTAGGTGTCGACAATGATCTTGCGCCCGGTGAGACCCGAGTCGCCCTGCGGCCCGCCGATGACAAAACGGCCGGTGGGGTTGATGTAGTATTTGGTATTCTCATCCAGAAGCTCCGCCGGAACGGTGGTTTTGACCACCTTCTCGATCATGTCCGCGCAGATCTGTTCGCGCGTCGCCTCCGGGGCGTGCTGGGTGGAGATGACCACGGTGTCCACGCGTACGGGGCGGCGATCCTCGTCATACTCCACGGTGACCTGGGTCTTGCCGTCGGGACGGAGATAGGGCAGCTCCCCGCTCTTGCGCACGTCGGTGAGCTTCTTTGCCAGCCTGTGCGCCAGGGAGATGGGCAGCGGCATAAGCTCCGGGGTCTCGTCGCAGGCGTAGCCGAACATCATGCCCTGGTCGCCCGCGCCGTTCTGGAGCTCGTCGGCCTCGCCGTTTTTGCTCTCAAACGCCTTGTCCACGCCCATGGCGATGTCGCCGGACTGCTCGTCGATGTTCAGGATGACGCCGCAGGTCTCGCAGTCAAAGCCGTACTTAGCGCGGTCATAGCCGATGTCCTGCACGACGCCGCGGGCGATCTTCGCGATGTCCACATAGCAGTCGGTGCTGATCTCGCCCATGATGTGCACAAGGCCGGTGGAAACGGTGGTCTCGCAGGCGACGCGGCCCATGGGGTCTTTTTCAAGGATTGCGTCCAGCACCGCGTCGGAGATCTGGTCGCAGATCTTGTCGGGATGCCCCTCGGTGACGGATTCGGATGTAAACAGATAGTGGCTCATGGTATATCCTCCAATTTATATATCAAAAATACGTACAGGCGAAAGCTGCGGGGTTTCATACTATTATCCGATAAGGCGGTTTGAAAGATTTCCGAGGCAGATTTGCGTCAGGCAAGGCAGCGGACGCAGAGCATACTTTGTGTATGGTCAAGTCCGATC
>ONVI01000007.1 GCA_900321275.1 uncultured Eubacteriales bacterium
TCGCCGGGGAAACGGCGGGGATCATATCCGCCGCCGCACGGCTGGAAACCGCCGAGCACGGTCAGCACCCCTATGCCATTGTGGTTGCCTGTTCCGACTCGCGTGTGATTCCGGAGGCCATCTTCGGCGCGGGCATCGGCGAGCTGTTTACGATCCGCGTTGCGGGCAACGTGCTGGACCGCCACCAGCTCGGAAGCATCGAGTACGCTGCGGCGCATCTGCATTGTCCCCTGATCCTCGTCCTCGGCCACACGGGCTGCGGCGCGGTGAGCGCCGCGCTCTCCGGCAAGGGAGAGGGCTACATCCAGTACATCACCGATGAGATCCTCCGCGCCGTCGGAGAAGAGCGCGACCCGGACACGGCCTGCCGCATGAACGTCACCCACGCGATGGAGATGATCCGCCAGGCCTTCGCCGTCCATCCGGAGATCCCCTCCGCCGGTTTGGAGATCCGAGGGGCAATTTACGATATCCGCAGCGGCGAAGTGAGCTGGCTGTGAGGGTTTAAAAAACCGAAAGCAGAGTGCCTGACCACTCTGCTTTTGGTTTTGAAGGACTTCCTTTTGAAGTACTTTCCTGCTTGCGAGATTATAATACCTCAGAATTGTTTCAGGGATAAGCAGGATTCTGTTACCGAATTGTAAATACTTACAGCCCTTTGATCAGCGCGAGGTCGCCGTAGAGGATGGAGTCGTCGCCGAGGGCGGCGACCTTGAAGTCCACGATCGGGCGGATCGAGGTCATGCAGTAGCGGTCTACCTCGTCAAGGATTTTCTTCAGGAACAGGTCGCCCACGGCCTCCATGACGCCTCCGCCGTAGAGCACCAGATCCGGCGCGATTGTGTTGACCATGTTGCCGGTGGCGACAGCCAGGTAATGGCAGGCACGGTCAACGGCCTCCATGGCCACAGCGTCGTTTTGCGCCAGCGCCTTCTTGAGCCGCTTGCTGCGAAAGATGGCGCCGTCCTTCACGTCCTCCGCCAGCATGGACGCGCGCCCGCGCCCGACCTGCTGCCGGATGTAATCGGACATGCCGCGCTTGCTGGAAAAGACCTCCAGGCAGCCGCTCTGACCACAGCCGCAAAGGGGCCCGTCCGGATCGAGGACCATGTGCCCGTACTCTGCGGCCATAAACTGTGTGCCGGTAAAGAGTTTGCCGTTCAGAATCAGACCGCCGCCCATGCCGGTGCCGGGGAAAAAGCCGACGATGTTTTTATAGCCCTTCGCTGCGCCGAACTTGTATTCGCCCAGCACGCCAAGGTTCACATCGTTGCCCACAAAGAAGGGGACGCCGAACTTTTTCTTGATGGCCCCGGCAATGTCGTAGTTGCGCCAGGGGAGATTCGGCGTGAAGAGCACGATGCCGTTGTCCTGGTCGATGACGCCGGGGGCGCAGGAGGCGATGGCATTGAGCTTTTTCCGGTCAATACCGGACTGATTGATCATATCCTCCACCACGCTGATGATGACCTTTTCCACATCGCCTGTGCTGTCACCCTCGCTCTTGGAGCGCTTTTTCAGCCGGTAGATGATCTCATCCTTTTCGTTGAAGATGGCGCCGAGCACCTTGGTGCCGCCGACGTCCAGACAAATGTTGTAGCTTTCCGCCATGTGTGTACATCCTCCTGTATGATGTATTTGTTCGTTTACATGAAGTATCGCGCTGCCGCGTCATGGCTTTGCACCGGCGAAGGGCATTATCCCTCTTTCAAAGAGAGAGCCGAAATCACGAGAACAAGATTTTCAGTTTTTGCCGAAGGCTCAGGTGTTCCGACGACGGCGGAACCGCTTCCAGTGCCTTCGGCGGCGCGACAGCAGGCGCGGGCTCGGCGGGCTTCGGCGGAGCCGCCGTAACGGGGGACACCGCAGGAGCCGGAGCGGGCTTCCGCGCAGACGGCATGCCGACCTTGTAGACGCTGAAATAGCGGTACAGCGCTTCCTGAGAGCTTGTGCCCTCGCCGCCCGGTTCGCGGATATAGCTCCCGTCGGCCAGCATGCGGCGGGATTTCTCCTTATCCCGGCGCAGGGCGTCCAGCACCACGTTGAGCTGCTTGCGGGTATCGGGCGTCACAGCCTCGATAAAAGCCTCGACCCGGTGCTCCAGATTGCGGCTCAGCAAGTCGCCGGAGCCGACGAACAGGCGCTGATCCTCGCCTTCGCCGAAGCTGTAGATACGGGAGTGCTCCAGCCAGCGGCCCACCACGCTTGTGACCGTGATATTCTCGGTCATGCCCGCAATGCCGGGGCGCAGGCAGCAGATGCCGCGGATAAACAGCTCGATCTTCACGCCCGCCTTCGAGCATTCGATCAGCTTTTCCATCACATCCCGATTGTTCAGGGCGTTGACCTTGATGGCGACACGGCCCGCGCTGCCCTTGGCCTTCTCGCGGTCGAGAAATCCCAGCACGCGGGACTTGAAGCTGTTAGGCGCGATCCAGAGATATTTCGCCTCGGGCGGCACCTCGCCATCGAGAAGGGCGGCGAAGGCGGCCTCGGCGTCAAGCCCGGCCTGCTCACTGCAGGTGATGAGGGACAGGTCGGTATACTGCTCGCCCGTGACCTCGTTGTAGTTGCCGGTGCCGACCTGGGTGATGCGGCTGATATTGCCCTCGTGCTGCCGCGTAATGAGGCAGAGCTTGGAATGCACCTTGTGGTTCGGCAGACCGTAGATCACGCGGCAGCCCGCGTCCTCCAGCATCTCGGAATAGTCGATGTTGTTCTGCTCGTCAAAGCGCGCGCGCAGTTCCAGAAGGCACAGCACGTCTTTTCCCTTGTCGGCGGCATAGGCCAGCGCCGCGGCGATCTTGCTGCTGCCGGACATGCGGTAGAGCGTGATTTTGATGGACAGAACCTCCGGATCGTCAGCCGCCTCATAGATGAGATCCACAAAGGGCATCATGCTCTGGAAGGGGAAGCTCATCAGGAGATCGTGCTTTTCGATATAGGAGAAATATTCGCCCTTCTTGAGGCCGATATCCCTGGAGGGGCGGCGATCCTCGTATTTGAAATTCTCATGCCCGCCGATACATGAGCGGAAGGAGAGGTCAAAGGGGACGCTCTGCGTGAAGACATAGCGCTCCGGCACATGCAGCTTCTTGATGAGCAGGGCGTGGTTGGCTTCCGAGAGCTTGCCGCAGATCCGTGCGCGCACGGGCATCTCCCGCTTGCGCTTGGTGAGCATGGAGCTCATCTTCATGCGAAAATCGTCGTCGGCGCCGTCGGCCGCAAATTCGAGGAAGACGTCCGCGTTGCGGGTGACCTCCACGGTGGCGCACTGGAGGATGCTCTCTTTTTTCAGGAGCAGCGGCAGAAAATGCTTGATGAGCTGCTCCGTCAATACGATCTTCTGACAGCCGTTGATCTCAAAGCTCAGGTAAGCCGGGACGCGGTGCAGCGGGATGACGGCCAGCTTCTGCACGGTTCCGCGGCCCAGAAAGGCCACGATGTTCGATTCCCCGCTCCACAGGAAGGGGAAGGGCTGACCCGGGTCGATGATTTTCGGGAAGAGAAGATCCTTGATATCGCCGAAGAGCTTTTTGCTCATCAGCTCGTCCACCTTGCTGATCTTCTTGAAGTCCAGCACGTCCACGCCGTTTGCCCGCAGCTCCTCGCGGATGGATTTCCAAATGCTCTCCATGAGCGACTGCTGCTCTCGCGTTACGCGCAGCACCTCATGGATCTGCGTATCCGGCAGCATGCCGGAGAGCGGGTCTCGCATGTCCGGCATCAGCAGGGCGCGGTGATTCAAAATGCCCATGCGCACCCTGTAAAACTCCGTGAGGTTGGACTGATAAATCATCAGGAATTTGAGGCGCTCCAGCAGCGGTACCGCCGGGTCTGCCGCCTCGAGCAGCACGCGCTCGTTAAAGGCCAGCCAGCTCAGCTCCCGGTTGATGTAGACGCTCTCTGCGGCGGCCTTCCGTTCTTCCTCGATCAGCTTTTCCGCGGCGGCCTTCCGCGCTTTTTCCGCTTCCGCTTTCCGCTCGGCCGCTAATTTCTTCTCAGCCGCGCTCTTCTCGGGGGAAGTCTTTTTCGGCGGCGCATCCTTCTTCGGCGGCGCGTCCTTCTTGAGAGTCGTCTCCTTCTTGGGGGGTGCGCTCTTTTTCTCTTTCTGCGACATGTTTCAGTTGCCTTTCTTTATGCAAGCCGATCCTCACAGGCCTTTTCCAGCGCTTCGATCACAATGCGCAGGGCCTTGATGCGGGCGTACTTTTTATCGTTGGACTCGATAATGAACCAGGGGGCGTTCTCCGTGCTGGTCTTCTCCAGCATCTCGTCGATGGCCTCCTCATACTGCGGCCACTTCTCGCGGTTGCGCCAGTCCTCTTCCGTCAGCTTCCAGGCCTTTTCGGGCGTATTCTGCCGGTCGGTGAAACGCTGGAGCTGCGTTTCCTGGTCGATATGGATCCAGAACTTGAGGACCACCGCGCCCCAGTCGGTGAGCTGGCGCTCAAACTCGTTGATCTCGTTGTAGGCGCGCTTCCAGTCGTCCTCGTCGCAGAAGCCCTCCAGCCGCTCGACCATGACACGGCCGTACCAGGTGCGGTCAAAGACACAGACATGCCCGGTGCGGGGCAGGCGCTTCCAGAAGCGCCAGAGGTACTGACGGTTCTTCTCATGCGGCTCGGGCGAAGCGATGGGCATCACATCGTAGCCGCGGGGATCCAGCGGACGCGTGACACGGCAGATGTTGCCGCCCTTGCCCGCGGCGTCCCAGCCCTCATAGCAGAGAATGACGGGAATCTTCTTGCGGTAAATGACGTTGTGCAGCTCACCCAGACGCTTCTGCAGCTTTTTAAGCTCTTTTTTGTATTCCTCCTCCGTGAGCGAAGGGGAGAGATCGACCTCCGCGAGCCTGGGCATCTTGATCAGCGGGAAGTTTTCCTTGAAGGGCTTGCCGATGTAGCGGCCCTCTTCCAGCGCCTTGTCGATCTGCTCAACCAGCAGCTTCAGCGCGTCGCGCGCGGCGAGCATGCGCTTGCTGCCGTCGACCGGGTGCCAGGGGATAACCTTGCCGGTCTTGTCCATAAAGTTCTCATACTCGTCCCGGAAGAGCTTGTATTCGTTCATCTGCCACATGTCGTCGGCAGTGACGCGCCACTCGGTCTCAAAGCTCTCGCGCAGGGCTCTGATGCGCTTGCGCTGCTCCTTCTCGCTGATATCCACAAAGAGCTTGAGAAGCAGGTAGCCGCCGTCGCGCAGCTGGCGCTCAAACTCGTTCACGGCGCGCACGCGCTTTTTGTACTCGTCCTTCGTGATATCACGGTGCAGATACTTGCGTACGCAGTCGTCCATCCAGCCGGAGTCGTAGAACATGATCTTGCCGTTTTCCGGAATGGCGTTGGCGTAGGGGTAGAGGAAGGGATAGCGCGCCTCCTGCTCCGGCGTGATGACCGGGGAGGTGACGTTGTAGTTTCTGGGGTCGATCCCGCTGATGAGCTGGTTGATGAGGCTGCCCTTGCCTGCGGCGGCCCAGCCCTCCACCAGTACGATGATGGGCAGACCGTTGGAGCGCACAGCCTGCAGCTGCGTCATAAGATGGGCGCGCAGCTCCTTGATCTCGGCCTTGAGCTTATCGGTATCCTCTTTTTCTGCTTTTTTGGGGTCTTTTTCTTCTTTCTTCATGGGAAACACCAGTCCTTTTTAAGAATATAACAGTCGAAGGTTATTGCTTTTAACATTTATAGTTATTTTACGATATGAAGGCGATGAAGTCAACAAGAGAGTTGTGCAATTTCCACACTTGCGGCGAAAATGTTTCCAGCTTATACTATGCAAATACAGCATTTCGACAAAGGCGTGATTCAACATGAAAAACAAGCAGATGTTCGGCAACCTGCTTCTGATCCTCGGGGCTTTTGTGTGGGGAATGGCTTTCGCGTTCCAGCGCGCCGGCATGGAGAGCATTGAGCCCATCACCTTTACCTCGGCGCGTATGGCTCTTGCGGCCCTCGCCGCGGGGAGCGCCGCCCTGTTTCTGCGGAAGAGAGCGCCGGAAACGGAGAGCCCGGCACAATCGAAGGCGCGGCGGCGCGCAACGGTTCTCGGCGGGATCGTGTGCGGCCTGTTCCTCACGGCGGCGAGCATCTATCAGCAGACGGGCCTTGTGACGACCTCGGCCGGCAAGGCGGGGTTTGTCACAGCCCTGTACATCCTGCTTGTGCCGCTGCTGAACCTCATCCTCTTCAAAAAACGCTGCGGGGTGCACGTCTGGATCGCCATTGCGATCGGCGTTGCGGGTCTGTATTTCCTGTGCATGAAGGAGGACTTCACCCTCGCGCCGGGAGATATTCAGCTTTGCATCTGCGCGCTTTTGTTCAGCGGACAGATTCTCGCCTGCGCTTATTATTCTCGCCGCGGAGACCCCGTCTGCATCGCGGCCATCCAGCTGCTCACGGTTGCCGTCATCTCAGGCGTGCTCGCCTTCATCGCGGAGGAACCGGGCTGGGACAAGCTGCGCGCGGCGGCGGTGCCGATCCTCTACTGCGGCATTATGTCCGGCGGCGTGGGCTACACGCTCCAGATGGTTGCCCAGCGCTACACCGATCCCACGGTCGCGTCGCTGCTGATGAGCCTGGAATCGGTCTTCGCTGTCCTCGGCGGGGCGCTTCTGCTGCACGAGCGCATGAGCGGGCGGGAGCTTCTCGGCTGTGTCATCATGTTCATCGCGATTATCCTGGTGCAGATCCCCATGCCGAAGAGGGAAGGCGCGCTTTCGGCCGAATAGGACAAAATCCCCCCGCATACACTGAGCAGCGGGAGGGGGAACGTTCATGATGAGCTATTATTCGGAGCTGTGTTACAAGGAGGTCATCGACGTCCATACGGGCTTTCGCCTCGGCTATGTCTGCGATCTGGAGCTTGACGACAAAGAGGGCTGCGTGGTCTCGCTGGTCACACCCGGCCGCCCGCGCTTCTTCGGCCTGCTGGGCAGGGAAGAGGACTATATTCTCCCCTGGAAGGATATCGTGCGCATCGGCACCGATATCATCCTTGTTGAGATCAAGGAAGAGTTCATGCGCCGGAAACGGCAGAGCAGATGGTTTTGAAAACTTGGCAAACAGACAAAGATATAGTATAATACCCTATTAAGAAAAAAATCCCGAAAGGGAGGAAACGAAATGAGACGAATGATCGCGCTGCTTCTTACTGTCGTGACACTTTGTCCGCTGCTGACGGCCTGCCGGAAGGAGGAACCGCTGGAGCCCTGGGTGATGCCGACCGTGGATGTAAAGCCCACGCCGGTACCCACCGCGCCCCCGTCCTTCGGCGGCGGCAGTCCGGAGAGCTACGTGTGGAACGAGGCGGCGCTGCTTTTGATGAACAACCCCGGCGCCGCGCCCGGCAGCACGCAGGAAAAGTACACCCACAAGCAGTGCGCGGCGCTGTTCCCGTATAATTTCCTGCCCTCCGCCGTCTTCGGGGAAAGCTATTCGCCCTACCCGAAGCTGAGTCTCAAAAAAACGGATCATGACGTGATGCTGGACGGCGCGGGACAGCTCGCCGAGCACGCCTATATTGAATATCAGTACCTTCCCAAGAACGGGAAGGAGGACGAGGGCCTGTTCGTGATGGCGGAGCTCTGCTCCATGGAGGCGGCACAGGAGATCTACAACGGCCTGTATCCGCATCTCATGATGCCGCAGGGGGAGAGGCTGCGCCTGTCCACCTATTATCTCAAGGACTTTGCGCTGGCCAAAATTGAGGAGCAGCGTATAGCACAGATCCTGAAGCTTACACCCAGCTCCTACTTTGCCGACGCCCGCCGCATGATGGCGGAGGATCCCGGCTTCGTACCCCAGCGCCAGATCCTGCTGACCGTGACCTGCGGCCTGAATATGAGCGACGAGGAGTTCATTGCCGCCGTCTGCTACCTCCTGCGCTACAGCGACGGGAGCGAGATCGTTACCCCCGAGCCGAGCAGACTCCCGGTCTTCGGGGAAAAAGGCGCGGCGTGAGTTTGCCTCCCTCTATGAGGGAGGTGGCACGGGCGATCTCCCGCGAGGCCGTGGCGGAAGGAGTCAATGCCGCGTTTTTCCAAGCGCTCAATGGACCAACGCTCACTCCCTCAGTCACCAGTTTGCGAACTGGTGACAGCTCCCTCGGAGAGGGAGCTGAATATGAAACACACGGAGAGCCTATGAACAACAACGAAACGAAAAAAGAACGCGCGGTGCTGGCGGGGCTTGCCGCCGCGAGCATGGACGAGCATGAGCGCTCCAGCGACGTGACGATGGAGGAGCTTGCCGCCCTCGTTGAGACCACCGGGGGCGAGACTGTGGCGACGCTGATCCAGTCGCGCCCAACGCCCGAGCCCAGAACCTTCCTCGGCGACGGCAAGGTCAAGGAACTCAAGGAGCTGATCGAAGCCAACGACTGCGACCTCGCCGTCTTCGACAATGAGCTGTCGCCGTCCCAGATGCGCGTTTTGTCGGAGGAGCTGGGCGTCAAGGTGCTTGACCGCTCCGGCCTCATTCTGGATATCTTCGCCCAGCGGGCCAGAACCCGCGAGGGTCAGCTGCAGGTGGAGCTTGCGCAGTACAAGTACCTCCTGCCGCGCCTGACCGGCATGTGGACGCATCTGGTGCGCCAGACGGCCTCGGGCGGCTCGTCGCCCATCGGCACGCGCGGCCCCGGCGAGACGCAGCTTGAGACCGACCGCCGCCACATCCGCCGCAAGATCCAGAAGCTGGAAGAAGAGCTGGCCGAGGTGCGCAAGGTGCGCTCCACCCAGCGCCGCAAGCGGGAGAAGAACGCCATGCCCGTCGTGGCCCTCGTGGGCTACACCAACGCGGGAAAATCCACGCTCTTAAACTGCCTGACCGGGTCGGACATCCCGGCAAACGACCGCCTGTTCGATACCCTAGACACCACCACCCGCCGCCTCAGAATCGACGAGACGCAGGAGATCCTTTTGTCCGACACGGTGGGTTTTATCCGCAAGCTGCCGACGCATCTGATCGAGGCGTTCAAGGCGACGCTCGAAGAGCTCAGCTACGCGGACGTGCTGCTGCACGTGATCGACATCTCCAATCCCGAGTGGGCAGAGCAGGCCCGCGTGGTGGATGAGCTGATCCGCCAGCTCGGGGCCGAGGCCACACCCTGCATCCGCGTCTACAACAAGTGCGACGCCTATTTCGGCATCCTGCCCCACGGGGAGGACACGGTCTGCATCTCGGCCAAAAGCGGCGAGGGCGCGGATGAGCTGATCCGTCTGCTGGCCGCGCGTCTGGATAAGGGCAAGCGCCATGTGACGATCAGGCTGCCCTATTCCGCGGCGGGGCTTCTGGACAGCCTCAACCGCGAGGCGGCGGTACTCAAAAGCGAGTATACCGAGGACGGGATCGAGGTCGAGGCCATCGTCCCGCCGGAGCTTTTCGGCAAAGTCAAGGCTTATATTCCGGGCTATGTGGAGCCCAAAGAGGAATGGGAGACATGAGCGAGTATTATATCCCCACCGGCCCGGGCGAGGCGGAGTTCACCGAAAAGCGCTCCCGCTTCCTCGGTCATGTCCGCATGGTCGAGACGGAGGACGAGGCCCGCGCCTTCATCGCCGAGATGAAAAAGAAATACTACGACGCCCGGCATAACTGCTGGTGCTACAGCATCAAGGACGGGCCCGAGCGCTACAGCGACGACGGCGAGCCCCAGGGCAGTGCGGGCATCCCCATGCTGGAGGTGCTGCGCCGCCAAGGCGTGACCAACGCCGTCTGCGTTGTGACGCGCTACTTCGGCGGCGTCCTGCTCGGCACCGGCGGACTGCTGCGCGCCTATACCAGGAGCACCGCCGACGCCCTCGAGGCCGCGGGCGTTTCCGCCGTGCGCCGCTGGGTGGAGACGGAGCTGCCCTGCTCCTACGCCCAGATGGAAAAGCTCAAGCTCGAAGCCGCCGCCGCGGGCGGGATCGTCGAGGACGTGGAGTACGGCGCGGGCGTCACGCTCAAGGTGCTGGTGCCGGAGGAGCAGAGCGAAACCTTCGCCGCCCGCATCTTTGACCAGACCGCCGGCAGCGTCAAGGTCCGCGTCACGGGCGAGAGCTTCCGCGCCGTCCCGCTGCGGTGACAAATCCGGCAGGTTTGCCATTATGCGGCGGTGCATTTTTTCTTGCATAACACAACCTGAAATGATAGTATGAAATAAACAGTTTTTACCATACGACCCTTTGATTTGAATTCTCGGAGGAACATGATGAAAGCACTGCGTTTTGCTTTTATTCTGCTGCTTTGCCTTGGCGTTTTCCTCTGCCTGGGTGCCGCCGCCTGTGCGGAACCCGCCGTGATCGACCCCGCCGCCTTTGACGGCGTGACCGGACTCACAATCATCGCCCCCGGTGGCAGCACGGCGGAGACCTTCGCTGCTGCCCATGGCTTCGACTTCATGCCCGCCGCGTGATAAACAGATGAGTATCGGCTTGTGAACTTGCCTCCCCCAGCCGCGAAGCGGCGTTTTGGGGGAGGTGTCACGAAATGACGGAGAGGACCCCTCTCAGTCCCCGGTGTGCGCACTGGTTCCTCGCAATGACGGGGTTAGAGGATGAATGCCCGTGCCCTGCAAAATTTTTTCTGGGTATCGGGTTTATTCAGCAAACAACCAACATGCACACCGTAGGGGCCGTTCACGAACGGCCCGGCAGTACACGGTCGGTTTTTCGGATTCGCCTGGGCGCATTCGCCGGACGCGGCCTCTGCCGCCGGGCGATTCGTGAATCGCCCCTACAGTCATACAGGGAACCCTGCTGTGTCAAACCGATACCCCCAAAAAAGATTTTTCAAAAAAATAAAGGGAAATAAGAATTTGCGTCGTATAAGAGTAAGGGAAGGAAAAATCCCTTGCTCTTATGTCTTTCAAAAGGCGGTGAAGCGCATGTCCTGTCCGAGAGAGGAGAGAGAACAACTTGAACGCATGATCGTCGGCCCCTACGGGGTGCTGGCGGTGAATACGCGCGGCCGAATGGAACCGGAGCCGGAGTGCGAGATCCGCACCTGCTTTCAGCGGGACGTGGACCGCATCACGCATTCCAAATCCTTCCGCCGCCTCAAGCACAAGACGCAGGTCTTCCTGCGCCCGGAGGGGGATCACTACCGCACGCGCCTGACCCACACGCTGGAGGTCACGCGCCTTGCCCGAACCGTCGCCCGCGCGCTGGGACTGAACGAGGATCTGGCGGAAGCCATCGGTCTCGGCCACGATCTGGGCCACACGCCTTTCGGCCACGCGGGGGAGCGGGCGCTGAACGTGATCTATCCCGGCGGCTTCAAGCACTATGAGCAGAGCCTGCGCGTGGTGGACGTGCTTGAGCGCGACGGAAAGGGGCTCAACCTCTGCTATGAGACGCGCATCGGCATCCTCAACCACACCTATGGAAAACCGGACGATACACGCGAGGCCACCTGTGTGCGCCTGTGCGACCGCATCGCCTACATAAACCACGATCTGGACGACTCCATCCGCGCCGGGATCATCCGCGCCGACGCCGTGCCCGAACGCATCCGCGAGGACTGCGGGGAGCGCAACAGCGAGCGCATCAACGCCCTCGTCTCCGACCTCATCCGCAACAGTACGGACGGCGTTTTGAAAATGTCGCCCCGGATGCAGCAGACCTTTGACTTCTTCCACCGCTACATGTATTCCGACGTGTACACCAACCCCCTCGCCAAGGGAGAAGAGGACAAGGTGCAGGGCATCCTGGAGGGACTGTACAAATATTATGTAAACTACCCGGAGAAAATGCCCGAGGAGCTCCACGCCATCGCCGACCGCGAGGGCAGAGACCGCGCCGCGGTGGACTATATCTCCGGCATGACCGACGGCTACGCCGTGGAGAAGTTCGAGGAAATCTATATCCCGTTCGCCTGGACGGTGAAATAAATCTGCCTCCCTTTTTGAGGGAGGATAGCGACGCGCAAAAAACGCGCGACGAACATAGCTTGCTGTCATCCGGCGTCTCCCGCAAGCCGGATGACAGAAGAAGTCAACGTGCGTCTCTTTGAGCGCTCAGAACGATGGACTTTGACTCCCTCAGTCACGGCGCTTGCGGGGGACGCGCCGCGACAGCTCCCTCGGAGAGGGAGCCAAAGAGGCAGGTGATTGAATGGCGATCCCGGAAAAGTTCATACAGGATCTGGTGGACCGTTCGGACATCGTGGATGTGGTGTCGGGCTATGTGCGCTTATCGAAACGCAGTGGGGCCAACATGTTCGGCCTCTGCCCGTTCCACAGCGAGAAAACGCCATCCTTCTCCGTCTCGCCGGACAAGCAGATCTATCACTGCTTCGGCTGCGGCAAGGGCGGCGGGGTCATCAGCTTTATCATGGAGATCGAAAACCTCTCCTATCCCGAAGCGGTGGCCTTCCTTGCCAAACGTGCCGGGATGCAGATGCCGGAGGAGACCGACAGCGCCGAGGGGCGAAAGCGTGCACGGATGCTGGCGCTCAACAAAGACGCGGCGCGCTGGTTTTACGCGCAGCTCTCGCAGCCCGCGGGAGCGCCCGCGGTGGCCTATATACAAAAGCGCGGCATCTCGCCGGCCATGGTCAAAAACTTCGGTCTCGGCGCCGCGCCCGACACCTGGGACGGCCTCCGCGACGCCATGCGCGAAAAGGGCTACACGGAGAATGAGCTCTTCGACGCGGGCCTCGTGAAACGCGGCAGACAGGGCGGCTTTTACGACGCCTTTCGCAACCGCCTCATGTTTCCCGTCATCGACGTGCGCGGGAACGTGATCGGCTTTTCGGGCCGCATCCTCGGCGACGGGGAGCCGAAATACCTCAACAGCCCCGAAACGCTCGTTTTTAACAAAAGCCGGAACCTTTTTGCCCTGAATCTGGCTAAAAAATCAAAAAGCGGATATATCATTTTATCAGAGGGCAATATAGACGTGGTCAGTCTGCATCAGGCGGGCTTCGACTCTGCGGTGGCGTCGCTCGGCACCTCGCTCACGCCGGAGCAGGCGCGGCTCATCTCGCGCTATACCAACGAGGTCATCATCGCCTACGATAACGACGGCGCGGGCCTCAAGGCCTCCCAGCGGGCCATCGGGATTATGGAAAAGCTGGACATCAAGGTGCGCGTCCTGCGCTTGAACGGCGCAAAGGACCCGGACGAGTATATCAAAACCAAAGGCCCCGAGGCCTTCCGCAAGCTTTTGGAGGGCTCGGAAAACCAGATGGATTACCGATTGCGTGCGATCCGGGAGAAGTACGATCTCAGCGTCACGGAGCAGAAGTCTGATTACCTCCGCGAAGCGGTGGAGCTTCTGGCAAGACTCCCGGACGAAGTGCGGCGTCAGGTCTACGCGATGGATCTGGCGCGGGAGCTGGGGCTTCCCTCCGACGTTATTGTAGCCGATGTGGAGCGGCGGCGTGACCGGCTTGTCAAAAGCATGTTCAAGCAGACGCAGAAGCAGCAGACCCAGCCGGAAAAGCAGCTGCAGCCCCCGACGAGGGAACTGCGCTACGACGATCCGGCCTCCGCCGCGGCGGAGGAGGGGATCATCCGGCTGCTGTATCTTGAACCGTCCCTGATCTCCACGCCGGGACTGCCCCCGCCGGAGGAATTTTCCGCCCCCGGACTCGGGCGCATCTACGGCGCGCTGCGGAAACGGATCGAAAAAGGGCAGAGCGTGAGCACCGATCATCTGGCCGGGGAGCTCACGGGGGACGAGCTGGGACTGCTCGTCGCCATCCTGCAAAAACCGGAGACGCTCAGCCGAAGCCGGCAGAGCATCGCCGATTACATAACAAAAATAAACGAACAGAAACAACTGCGCTCCGGCGGCACCGATCTCATGGCGCTGCGGGATCAGCTCAAAAAGAAAAAAGGATATGAGGGATAAGACATGGCAGAAGACAATATCTACACCGAACAGGAACTGAGCAAGATGGCAGACGAGCTGCTGAACGCGGCGGGTGAGACGGAATTGATTCCCGAGCCTCCCAAGTCGAAAAAGAACAAGAAGAAGGAAGACCGGAACGAACCCGCAAAGTCCCCGGACGAGCGCCTGAACGAGCTCTTTGAAAAGGGCAAGAAGGCGGGCAAGCTCACGCCCAAGGAGCTGGAAATCTTGGAGGAGCTGAATCTGGACGGCGAGGCCGTGGATAAGTTCTACGAGATGCTCGAAAAGGCCGGCATCGACATCGACGTCGGCAGCGACGATCTGCTGCTCCCTCCCCTGGACGACGTGGGGCCGGAGACCGAGGAGCTTGCCGAGATCGAAGAGGTCACCAGCAGCGAGCTTGTCGATACCGATGCCCTGATGGACAGCTTCTCCACTGACGACCCCGTGCGCATGTACCTCAAGGAGATCGGCAAGGTGCCCCTGCTCACCCCCGAGGAGGAGGTCGAGCTTGCCAAGCAGATGTCCCTCGGCGACGAGAACGCAAAGCACCGCATGACCGAGGCAAACCTTCGTCTCGTGGTCTCCATCGCCAAGCGCTATGTGGGCCGCGGCATGCTCTTCCTGGATCTCATTCAGGAGGGCAACCTGGGCCTTATCAAGGCGGTCGAGAAGTTTGACTATACCAAGGGCTACAAGTTCTCCACCTACGCGACCTGGTGGATCCGTCAGGCCATCACCCGCGCCATCGCCGACCAGGCACGCACCATCCGCATCCCCGTCCACATGGTCGAGACCATCAACAAGACCATCCGCGTCTCCCGCCAGCTTCTCCAGGAGCTGGGACACGACCCCTCCGCCGAGGAGATCGCCAAGGAGATGGACATGCCGGTGGACAAGGTGCGCGATATCCTCAAAATCGCGCAGGAGCCCGTCAGCCTCGAGACGCCCATCGGCGAGGAGGAGGACTCCCACCTCGGCGACTTCATCCCCGACGAGGACGCGTCCGAGCCCTCGGAGGCCGCGTCCTTCTCCCTCCTGCGCGAGCAGCTGGAGGAGGTGCTGGACACCCTCGCCCCCCGCGAGAAGAAGGTGCTGGAGCTGCGCTTCGGCATCGTCGACGGCCGCACCCGCACGTTGGAAGAAGTCGGCAAGGAATTCAACGTCACGCGTGAACGCATCCGTCAGATCGAGGCCAAGGCCCTCCGCAAGCTCCGCCACCCCAGCAGATCGAAGAAGCTGAGAGACTTCTTGAATTAAGCGGAGAGGGGAAGCGTTACGCCCTCTCACTTATCGCCGCAGGCGGTGCTGACAGCTTCCCCATAGGGGAGCCAAAACAGGAGAATCACAGATGAAATACGACTTTACCACTGTTCTCGACCGCGCGGGGCATGACTGCCTTGCGGCGGATAAAATCCCCTTTGACGACGTAAAGCCCGACCCGGGCTTCGACGTGATCCCCATGTGGGTTGCGGACATGTCCTTTCCCACCGCGCCCCCGATTCTGGACGCGATCAGAAAGCGCATGGAGATGCCGAACTTCGGCTATTTCGAGCTGCCGGAGCTCTACTACGACACCATCATCAACTGGCACAAAACCCGCAACGGCGCAGAGGGACTGGAACCGAAGCACATTGGCTATGAAAACGGCGTGCTGGGCGGCCTGAGCTCCGCACTCCAGGCTTTCACCGCGCCGGGCGAAAAGCTGCTCGTCCACTCCCCGACCTATGTGGGCTTTACCCACACCTTCCATGATACCGGCCGCATCGCCGTCCATTCGCCTCTCGTGCGCGACGCCGACGGGATCTGGCGCATGGACTACGAGGACATGAACCGCAAAATGCAGGAAAACGAGATCCACTTCGCCGTGTTCTGCTCCCCGCACAACCCCAGCGGCAGAGTCTGGGAGCGCTGGGAGATCGAGAAGGCCATGGAGGTCTGCAAGGCCAACGACTGCATCGTGATCTCCGATGAGATCTGGTCGGACATCATCATGCCCGGCTATTGCCACATCCCGACCCAAAGCGTGAGCGAGGACGCGAAGCAGCGCACCGTTGCCCTCTACGCGCCGAGCAAGACCTTCTCACTGGCGGGTCTCGTCGGCTCCTACCATGTGGTCTACAACGACGCCCTGCGCGACCGTATCCGGCGCCGCGGGACGGTCAGCCACTATAACGATCCCAACATCCTTTCGGTTCACGCCCTCATCGGCGCCTACCGTGACAGCGCCGACTGGTGCGACGAGATGATCCAGGTCATTGACGGGAACCTTACATACGCCTGCGACTTCATCCGGGATCATTTTCCCGGCGTTGCGGTCATGCGCCCGCAGGGGACGTACATGCTCTACCTGGACTGCGGCGAGTGGTGCAGGGAGCACGGCGTCAACATTAAGCAGCTGCAAAAGCGCGGCGTGCGCTGCGGCGTGATCTGGCAGGACGGCGAGGCATTCATGCTCCCGAACACGATCCGCATGAACCTGGCCCTGCCGAAGTCCCGCCTCATCGAGGCGATGGAGCGGCTGAGAAAGTACGCGTTTGTGTAATAGCGAATAAATAAAAACGAGGCTGGCCCTGAACAAAATTCGGGTCAGCCTCGTTTCATCCGATTTCATCCATTCCGCGCAGCATCCCGCGCTTCCCGGCATATTCCAGCAACCGCCGGTTTTCCCGGTTGACGCTGCCGAAGCCTGTCGTGCAGACGGCGTATTCACAGGAAGCCAAAACCTTCAGCGCTTCGTCTGCCCGCGCGGCGCTCACCGGCTCGTTAGCCCTGTCGGTGATGACTTGTACCCCAAGCGCTTTGGCCGTCGGCGTGTCCAGATCGTTCTCCGGCAGGACGCCTGCCGCAAAGGGGATGCCCAAACGCTGCAAAAGCCGGTAGACCGGGATGCCGCTGCCGCCCCCGCCGATGACGAAGACCTGCGGCGCGCCTTCCATACGCCCGGCCTCCGCCGTCCCGGCGAGAGCGTCATAGCTTCCGCGCGCAAGACCGTAAAGCCGCTCGATATACCCGCCGGAAAAAATCTCCTCCGGGCTTCCCGCACGGTCGACGCGCCCGTCGCGGATGCACAGGAGCCGATCCGCAAAACGCTGGGCAAGCTCCAGCTCGTGCATGCTCATGACGACGGCAAGCTGCCGCTCCCGCACAAGCTCCCGCAGGAGCTGCAGGAAGTCCAGCTTGTGACGGATATCGAGAAAAGAAGTCGGCTCGTCCAGAATAAGCAGGCGCGGCTCCTGACACAGCGCCCTCGCCAGCAGCACCCGCTGTCGCTGCCCGTCGCTGAGATGGGTGAAGTCCGTGTCGGCAAGCTCTGATACGCCGACCTTTTCCATGCTCTCCCGCACAACGCGCCGATCCTCTTCGGAGAGAATCCCGAGCCGCCCCGTGTACGGATAGCGCCCGGCGGCGACAACCTCCGCGCTTTTCATAAGCTCCGGCTCCGGCCGCCCGGTCAGCATGGCGGCGGAGCGTCTGGCAAGCTCGCGCTCGGAATACGTCCGCAGTTCTTTCCCTTCCAGATACACCGCGCCCGCCGTTGGGGGAAGCAGACGGAGCAGCGTTTTGAGCAGCGTGGATTTGCCCGCGCCGTTCGGCCCGATGAGGCATAAAATCTGCCCCGGCTCGGCAGAAAGCGCAATGTCGGAAACCACCGTCCTGTCTCCGTAGCCGACGGAGAGCTTGTCCGTATACAGAAGTTCACTCATGCGCGCTCCCTCCCGCTGCGGCGCAGCAGCACCCAGATCACCACCGGCGCGCCGAACACCGCCGTCACCGAGCCGATGGCAAGCTCCGTCGGCGCAAAGAGCGTGCGGGCGATCAGATCGCAGCCAAGGCAGAAGCCCGCGCCGCCGAGAAAACAGGCGGGCAGCATGATCTGCGGCCTCGCCGTGGCAAAGAGGCGTTTCATGAGCTGCGGCACGGCGATTCCAACAAAGGAGACCGGCCCCGCAAAGGCCGTCACACAGGCCGACAGCAGGCTGGAAACCCCGATCAGCGCGAGGCGGAAGCGCCGGATGTTTACGCCCATACCGGCGGCACAGGCTTCGCCCAGCTGATAGGCTCCCATGGGCTTTGCGAGGAACACGCAGCAAAGAAGCGCCGCGCAGACCGTGACCGCTGCCGTACCCAGCGCGCCCCAGCCCACGCCCGCAAAGCTGCCCATCGACCAGTGGTGGAGGTTTACAAGGTTGGAATCGTCGGCGAAGGTCACCACAAAATCCGTGGTCGCCGAGCAGATATACCCGATCATCACGCCGCAGACAATGAGGCGCGCCATGCCCTTCACGCGCCCTGCCGCCAGCAGCACGAAGCCCATGGACAGCAGCGCACCGATAAAGGCGGCGGCAACCAGCCCCCAGCTGTTGAGGACGATCCCGCGCCCGAGACAGAAGATCATCGTCAGCGCGACTGTGAGCTTTGCGCCCGACGAGACGCCCAGCACAAAGGGCCCGGCGATGGGGTTTGCGAAAAAGGTCTGCAAGAGAAAGCCGGACACCGACAGCGCCCCGCCGAGCAGCGCCGCCGCCAGCAGACGCGGGAGACGGATATCCCAGACAATGCGCGCGGTGCTGCCGGTTCTATCCGCCGAAAAAAGCGCATGCAGCAGCGCGGCGGTGTCGATGCGGGTACTGCCCGCCGCCAGATTCAGACAGGCAAGCCCCAGCGTCAGTACCGCCAAAAGCAGAAAGCCGCGCGCGATTCGGTTTTTATTCTTTACCGTCATCTTATTTGACCCTGTAAAAATAGCTGAGTTGATCGCCCGCCTCGCCGCTGACAATGGCATGGAGCTCCCGTATGATATCCGCGGCGGCGGAGGAGCGCTGAAACATGCTCTTTTCCGTGCACCAGACCTCGCCCGTCCGCACAGCCCTGAAATCGGCAAGCAGGGGACTGAGCGCGAGAAAGGCTTCCATATCCGGCACCGCGCCGACGGCGGTGCTGTTATAGATCAGCACGTCCGCATCCCGCGCCTGGGCGTAGAAGGACTCCATCTGGATCGTCTCGGTGGACAGGGCGTTTTCGGCCTCGGGCAGATCGGTGATCGCGGTCTCGCCGCCCGCAAGCTCGATCATGCGGGTGATGTAGTCGGCGCGCCGCCGCACGGTGACGCCGCCGCTCGGCGTGATGTGGAAGAAGGCGACGGTCTTCCCGCTCGGCGCGGCCTGCTCCGCGCTGCGGAAGGTTTCCGCCTGACGGTCAAAGAAGGCCTCCGCCTCAGGCAGGCGCCCGGTCAGGAGTCCATAGAGCTTGATCCACTCCACGCGCCCCAGGGGATGGGGCTCGTAGCTGGAATACTCGATCAGCACAGGAAACCCCAATTCCTCCAGCTTTTCCTTCACAGCGGGATTGTGGAGGATCATGGTGTTCTCCACGACAAGGCCGCAGCCCTCGGAAAGCAGCAGCTCATAGTCCGGGGCGCTGTACTTGCCCGCGTACCAGATCCGCTCCTCCTCCATCGCCGCGCGCAGCTCCGGGATGCGCCAGTTCTCCGCTGTTGTGGAGCTGTACTGCACCGTATCCAGCGCGTCCATCCGCAAAAACAGATCGGGCGCGGAGGAGCTGGCAAGATAGAGCTTCTCCGCCGGGATCGGGATGCGCGGCAGCGCCTCCAGCCCCGCCGGGACAGCCGCCCCCGCGGGCAGGAGCAGGAAGTCCTGTTTTTCGCCGATCCGGAGCCGGGCCGCCCCGCCGTCATAGTAGTCCACGGAGAAGTTTTCGGCGTAAGACAGCTCCATGCTGCCGCGAGGCTCCGCCCCGGCGAAAGCCGCGCCGGGGCAGAGCAGCAGTGCCGCCAGCACAAGCAGGGCGCAGAACGCCCGCCTCACGGGGCGGCCTCCAGACTCTTCGAGTCAAAGCGGAGGGTATAGCTTATCTCATGCGGCTCGCTCATGGCAAGCGTATCGGCGATGACCGCCATGGGCCGGTCGAAAAACAGCACGGGGGTCTCAAAGGCGGCGGTGTCCTCATTTGGGAGGGGCAGATACTTTTCCCCCTCCACCTTCATATAGTCATAGTTCTTGCTGCTCCACACGATCACGGCGCTGCATTTCCCGTCCGCAACGTTCAGCACCGCCGGGCTCTGCACGCGGGCCCTGCCGCTGCCGCCTGAAAGCGTGACATCGACCGTATAGCGCCCGTCTAAAAGGCCAAGGCTCTCCGCCGTGGTGAAAAAGCCCTCCCGGAAGGCGCGCATGGGCAGGGAATCCGCGCGGAAGAGCAGTGTGCGCGCATACCACTGCTCCTTATTTTTGCTGTAGGCCGCGCAGGGGACGGGCGCGTCCAGGGCCTCGACAGGGATGGTGAAGCTGTGCGCGCCGTCTTCGGTTTCGGCAAAGGGGATATAGGCGCTCTTGTCCGCCGCTGCCGCCGCCTGCGCTTCGCCGGGGAAGACATAGAGATAGCTCTTGCCGCCCATGGTGAGCGTGGCGGTCATACTGCCGTCGTTCACGGTCAGAACGGCGCTCTCCATGCGGAACATGGACGAGCTGCACTCCACCGTGACAGGGTACTCCCCGTCCGCAAGGCTCCCGGCGTACACGGGGGTCATGCCCGCCTCCACAACGTCCTCCACCGTGGTCATCTGCGAGGCGTCGGCTACATCGGAGGTATCGGCAAGGGCGCACGGCGTCATGCCGAGAAGCAGAAGCAGCGCAAGACTCAGCGCAAGACCCTTTCTCATTTCGCGCTCTCCTCAAGCCCGTTTGCCGCCATGGCCTCGCGGGTGTGCTCCACGATCAGCTCCCGGACGGCGGGAAGCTGGCCCAGGCCCTCAACCACGCATTCGACCTCATAGCCCGCGCCGGCAAAGACGCTCTTCCAGGAGTCCGGCTCGTCGCCCGCCATGTCGTTGTTGGCGTGGTCGCCCGCCACGATCATCAGGGGGCGCAGCACGACGCGCTTATAGGAGCCCTCCTGCACCTGCCGGAGCACGTCCTCCACAGAGGGCTCAGCCTCGACGGTGCCGATATAATAATGCGCGCACCCTGCCTCGCTGAGGACGGTCTGCATCTTTTCATAGACCTCGTTGGACTCGGCCTCGGTGCCGTGACCCATGAAGCAGACGGCGGTCTCTCCATTATCATAGTCGGCTGTGGCATCGACGATCGCCTCAGCCACCGTGTCGAAGTCGCGGTCGATGTTCAGCAGGGGTTCCGCCAGAACGATCATGTCAAAGGCGTCGGCATATTCGGCGAGTTCGTTTTTGAGATCATTGTACTCAAAGCCGTGCATCAGGTGGGTCGGCTGCACGACCAGGGTCCTGACGCCGTTATCGACCGCGCGCTCCAGCGCCTCGCGCACGTTGTCGATGACTTCCCCGTCGCGGTTTTTCACATGGTCAATGATGATCTGGCTCGTGAAGGCGCGGCGGACGCTCCAATCGGGAAACGCCTCCTGCAGGGCGCTCTCGATCGCGCCGATGGTCAGGCGGCGGCTGTCGTTGTAGCTGGTGCCGAAGGACACGACGAGAAGCTCCCGCTTCCCGATCTCGTCGGCGTTGCGGGGATCGTCCAGGGACGCGTCGCCGGTCTCGTAGTTTTCTTCATCCTCGCCCTCGGCAAAGGCCGACAGGGCGGCGCTGACGCTCAGCAGCAGGGCAAGGCTCAGGATGCAGGCCAGGATTTTCTTGATGGTACTCATGTTGTTTCTCCTTTTTTTGTTTCGTTTTTATTTGCAGCGCGCAGGCGCGTTATGCACAAATCCAATACATCGTCAAAGGGCAGGCCGCTTTCCTCCGGGCGGCGCAGGACGATGAGCTGCGCCCCCGTCTCCTTCGCGGCCGCCGCCTTTTCGGGGAAGCCGCCGGGCGCGCCGCCGTCCTTCGTGACGACGTACCGGATGCCGACCTGACGGATCAGCGCCGCGTTGAGCGCCTGGGAAAACGGGCCCTGCATGGCGATGATGTTGCGGTGGGGAATGCCCAGCGCTTCGCACGCGGCAAGACCTTCATGGCTCGGCAGCACGCGGGGAAACAATCGTTCCGGGTCAAGTCCCGCATAGGCGGTCAGCTCCTTCGCCCCGGTGGTGAGCAGGACGCGGCCCTCGTGTGCCAGCAGGTATGCCGCTGCCTCCGCCGCGCTCTCGACAATGACCGCGCCCTCCATATCGCAGGGGGGACGCAGCAGGCGCAGGTATTCCACGCCCGCTTCCTCACACGCGGCTTTGACGGAGACGGTCACATGCTTTGCGTAGGGGTGTGTGGCGTCGATACAGAGCGCGGCGTCTTTTAACAGCACCCGCTTTTCATCAGGACTGAGCGGCCCCGTACGGATTTTGACGCCGGGGACGCGGCCCTGCTCCTCTTCCCCATATTCCGTGGCGACGCAGACTATGACCGCGGCTCCGGCCTCGGCAAGCTGACGGGAAAGCGCCCGCCCCTCGGTGGTGCCGCCGAACAGGACGATCTTCATCTGCGATACCCCCGCGGCGTCACCATGCGGCCTCCGATTTCCTGGGTTTGCGAGGAACCGATAAACACGGTGGTGAACATGTCGGCCTCCGCATCCCGCAGCTCTTGCAGACGGAGTATCCTTAAGCTCTCGCCCTCACGTCCCACAAGACGCGCAAGCCCGCAGACCGTCGCGCCGTCCTTCTCTTCAAGCAGAATATCGCAGGCCCTTTGCAGATAGTCCGCGCGATGCTTCGAGGCGGGATTGTACAGGCAGATCGCAAAGTCCCCCTGCGCCGCCATGCGCAGGCGCTTTTCGATGAGCGCCCAGTCGGTCAGCCGGTCGGAGAGGGAGATCACGCAGAAGTCATGCCCCAGCGGCGCGCCGAGCAGCGCCCCGCCGGAGAGGGCCGCCGTGACGCCGGGGATCACCGTCACCGCCGCGCCGGGGTATTGCGGAGCAAGCTCCAGCACCGGTCCCGCCATGCCGTAGACGCCCGCGTCCCCGCTGCATACGAGGGCGACGGTTTGTCCCGCCGCCGCGCGTTCAAGACAATAGCGGCAGCGCTCCATTTCCCCCGTCATGCCGGTGCTGTAGTACGCTTTCTCCGGGTACAGGGGGCGCAGCAGCTCCACATAGACGCTATAGCCGCAGATCAGCGACGCCCTTTCCAGCGCCGTCCGCGCCGCCCCGGTCAGACTCTCACCGTCGCCGGGGCCGATGCCCACCACATACAAATCAGCCATCCTGCCAGCTCCAATCATATTCCGCCCGGCGCTCCGCCAGGGCGAAGGTCACGCCGCCGCGGGCGTATTTTTTTTCGATCAATTTCCCGTTTGCGCAGAGAACCGCCGCGCGTTCGCACACATTGTCCACGCCCACCGCGTCCTCCACAAAGTGCGACGCGGTATAGTCGCCGGGGACATTCCGCAGCTCTTCCGCGCCGTAAAACGCAAGGGGCCACGCATGCCTTGCGCAGAAGGCAAAAAGGCCTGGCTCGTCTCGCTTCACGTCGATGCTTGCCGCCTTCTCGACCGCCTCGGGCAGAATGCGGCGCTCGGCGCAGAAACGGGAGAAGGCGGCTTCCAGCGTTTGGGCGTCTGTCCCGCGTTTGCAGCCGATCCCCAGTGTGAGCACCTTAGGCGCAAGCTGCAGGGCGCGCGTCTCTGTCATACGGTACGACACCAGCACATCCCCCGGCGCGCCGCATTGCACCGGCTCCGGCGCGGGGCGGGGGAGAGGATAGGGAGAGTCGATCACAACAGCCTCCCCCCGCAGGATCTTTGCGGAAACCTGTTTGATCCGCTCCGGATTGACAACCGCCATGCCCTGCTTTTTCGCCCAGAGATCCACGGCAAAAAGCCCGTTCAGATCCGTCGCGGTGGTCACGACGGCCTCGCCCCCCGTGAGGGCGGCGATTCTGGCAGCCAGCGCGTTTGCCCCTCCGAGATGCCCGGAGAGAAGGGAGATTGCCCAGCGCCCTGTCTCGTCCACGCATATCACGGCGGGATCGCTTGCCTTGCTTCCGATATGCGGCGCGACGGCGCGAACCGCAATGCCGACCGCTCCGACGAAAACCAGCGCCTCACATGCTGGGAAGCACTCTGCCGTCCAATCCGAAAGCGGCTGCCCCACCGGGCGCAGCGTTCCGCCGAGCGCATCGGCAAGCTGCTCCGCCAGCGCCCGTCCCCGTTCTGTAAAAGCCGTCAGCGCGGCGCCCTCTCTCATCCCTGCCGCCATCCTTCCAACATTTTTTCCGCCCCCTCTGTCATTCCGAGAGCGCCGCCGTTTGAAAACAACAGCGCGCCGATACGCATTTCCCCGCCCCGATGCGTGAGCGCTTCCTGAATCGCGCACAGAAGGCTGTCCAGAACGGCGTGCCGCAGACCGGCGCGTTCCAGAACATCCAGGCAGCCCTCCGTACTGACCTCCTGCATCAGCGCGCGGCAGGTCTCCGTATCCGCCCCGCGGAGGGCGGCGTGACACACGAAAAGCTCCCGGCGGCAGTCGGCGGCTTTGGAGTGCGTATTCATGATCCCGCCCGCAAGCTTCACAAGCTTGCCGATATGCCCGATCAGCAGAACTTCCCCAAAGCCCGCAAGCTTCGCCGCGTCGATCGCCTCGCCGATGTAGTTGGAGCATTTGGCGCGGGGGACCGCGGCAAGCTCCGGCAGCTTCTCCGCCAGGTAGTCCATGCCGTAATTGCCCGGCAGCAGGATCAGACGGTTGCTTCCACCTGCCGCGGCCTGCCGGATTTCCAGCGCGGTGGTGTCGATGATGGCGCGCTCGCTCATCGGTTCAACGATGCCGCTGCT
This sequence comes from uncultured Eubacteriales bacterium, assembly GCA_900321275.1. GTDB lineage: Bacteria > Bacillota > Clostridia > Oscillospirales > Oscillospiraceae > Limivicinus. The sequence continues at coordinate 24,540 of ONVI01000007.1, forward strand.
GCCTAAAATGGAGATCCCGTCCACAATGCCGAGCCGGGGATTGAAGGTCTTCTTCGCAAGCTCTTCTCCGCCGGGGGCGGAGATCACGATCCTGAGGCCGCCGGTATAAGCGCAGGCTTTACAGAGCTTTTCCGCCGCCTCGCGTATCATCCGCCGCGGCACGGAGTTGATGGCCGCCTCGCCGACCGGCCGGTCAAGGCCGGGTTTCGTCACACGCCCCACGCCCTCACCGCCGTCGATTTCGATGCCGCTGTCGGTCTTTGTGACCGCCGCGCAGATCAGCATGCCGTCGGTCACGTCCGGGTCGTCCCCCGCGTCCTTTCTGACGGCGCATAGGGCGGCGCTGCCCTCCATGCGGCAGAATTCCGGTTCAAGCTCTACCGGCCAGCCCTTCGGCGTGACAAGGCGCAGGACTGCCGGGGCCTCGCCTGTGAGCAGCAGCGCCGCCGCGCCCGAGGCCGCCAGCGCCGCGCAGGTGCCGGTGGTATAGCCGCAGCGCAGCAGCTTGTCGCCGCTTCTGATATAGCGCTCAAAGCCCATGGCTGTCCTCGCGTTTCTTCGCCAGCGCCGCAAGCTCCGGGAAGCGTTTCAGCACGGCGGCATAGTTTTCGCGGCGGTGGGGAAAGGCGCAGCTCTCGCAGTTCTTTACGCCCTTTTCGGTGTATGTGCAGTTTCCCCCGCAGCCCTCGCCCAGGGTGTACAGCGGGCAATAGCAGAACAGGCAGTTGAAGTCCTCCGCCGGTATGCCCTCATGGCAGGGGAAGTACTCACAGCCGGTGTTTTGAAAGAATTGATAGTGTTTCATCTTTACTCTCATCCCCGCTCCTTCGGGTCCAGCATCTCCGCCGCCGTGTAGATCAGCGCGTTGCAGATCGCGGCGGCGATGCTGCTGCCCCCCTTGCGCCCGAGGGCGACAATCGCGGGCACGCCGTATTCCGTACAGACCGCGAGTATGCGCTCCTTGCTCTCCACGACGTTTACAAAGCCAACCGGCACGCCGATCACCAGCGCGGGGCGCAGGCCGGCTCCGATCTTCTCCACGATGCGGAAAAGCGCGGTCGGCGCGTTTCCCACGGCGAGAATAGCGCCCGGATGGTGTGCCGCCGCGTGATCCATCGCGGCAGCGGCGCGGGTCGTACCCCGTTCCTTCGCTGCCCGGGCAATCTCTTCATCGGCCATGAAACAGTATGCCGCGCCGCCGAGCTTTCCAAGTCCCGGGCGGCTGATCCCGGCCAGCGCCATGTTGGTGTCGGTCACGATCTCCGCCCCGCGCCGGAGGGCTTCGACCGCAGCCTCCACCGCGCCGGGCGTAAAGCGCAGATTCTCCGCATAGTCAAAATCCGCGCTCGCGTGGATGCAGCGCATGACCACGGCGGCGTTTTCGGGTGGGAGCATAATGCCCCGTTCCCGCAGCTCCGCCGCGATGATCGCCATGCTGCCGCGCTCAATTTCCGCGGGGAGAGTCTTCATCGGCATATCCCTCCATGATCTCGTAGATCCGCTTCATGTCCAGCGCCTCGCGCACGGCGTCGGCCAGCAGATCATACTGCCGGTTCCGGCAGGCTGCGCGGGTCTCGACAGGAACTTGCGGAATCTCCACACCCTTCCGCTCCGCAAGATATGCAGCCAGCCTTTCCACAAGCTCTCCGCTGTCAAAAAGCCCGTGCAGATACGTCCCGAACACGCTGCCGCAGACCGCGCCGTCAGTCCCGCCGTCCTCCAGACGGCAAAAGGGCGGCGCGCCGTTTGTCTCCGTCTGCCCCATGTGGATCTCATAACCCGTGAGCGCCGCGCCCGCGAAGGGATCGCAGGAGCAGACAGCGTTTCGGCGCGTCCGGGTCTTCTCCCCCGTGAACACGGTGTCGACAGGCAAAAGCCCAAGCCCGGGCAGCTCGCCCTTCTGCTCCGTGCCGAGGGGATCGGAAAGCGTCCTGCCCAGCATCTGATATCCGCCGCAGATTCCGAAAACAGGCGTCCCGCGCCCCGCCGCGTCAATGATCGCGTCGGCAAGGCCGCTGTCATACAGCCAGCGAAGATCACCCATCGTGTTCTTCGTACCGGGCAAAAGGATGCAGTCGGGATCGCCGAGCTGATCAATCCGGCTGACATAGCGAACGCCGAGGCCTGGGTGCTCCTCCGGCGCGGCGAAATCCGTAAAGTTGGAGATGTGCGGCAGACGGATGACGGCAAGCTCCAGCGCCCGCTCTGTCTGTACACGATTCAGCTGCGAGGCAAGGCTGTCCTCGTCGTCAATGTCTGTTTTCAGATACGGAACGACGCCGAGCACCGGAACCTCCGTCAATCCTTCCAATTGATGCAGACCGGGGCGCAGCAGTTCCGTATCGCCGCGGAACTTGTTGATGATCGTCCCCACCACGCGCCGCCGTTCCTCAGGGCGCAGCAGGGCGACGGTACCGTACAGCTGGGCGAAGACGCCGCCGCGGTCGATGTCGCCGACCAGCAGCACCGGCGCGTTGACAAGCTCCGCAAGCCCCATGTTCACAATGTCATCCTCGCGCAGGTTGATCTCGGCGGGGGAGCCCGCGCCCTCAATCACGAGAATATCGTTTTCGGCGGCGAGACTGTGATAGGCGCGCAGAATATCGGGGATCAGGCCGCGCTTCATTTTGAAGTATTCCTTCGCGTCGTAATGCCCGCGCACCTCGCCGTTCACAATGAGCTGGCTTCCCGTGTCGCTGGAGGGCTTCAATAAAATGGGATTCATGCGCACGTCACACTCAATCCCGGCGGCCTCGGCCTGTACCGCCTGGGCGCGGCCGAGCTCCAATCCGTCCGGTGTGACAAAGCTGTTGAGGGCCATGTTCTGGCTCTTGAAGGGGGAGACGCGGTATCCGTCCTGTGCGAAGATCCGACACAGGGCGGTGACCAGCAGACTCTTGCCTGCGCCGGACATGGTGCTCTGAACCATGATGCGTTTAGCCATGCAGCACCTCCGAAAGCGCGTTCAGCAGCGCGCTGTTTTCCTCCGCCGTGCGGATTGCCGTGCGGTACCAGCCCGCGGACAGACCGGCGAAATTCGCGCAGTCGCGGATCAGAATTCCCCGCGTGCGCAGTCTGTCCGCCAGCGTCGTGTCGCGGCTCTGAAACAGCAGAAAGTTTGCTTCACCGGGGATCACCCGCAGACCGAGCCTGACGAGCGCGTCGATCATTCTCCGACGTTCGGCGGAGACTGTTTTGCGAAGCTTGCTGCCGTAGTCTTTTTCCCGCAAGGCCGCCGCGCCCGCCGCCTGCGCGATGTGCGACACCGCCCACGGGGGCCCGGCGCTTTGCAGTCTTGAAGCAAGCGTTTCGTTCCCACACAGGGCGTAGCCGAGGCGCAGCCCCGCCATGGCGCAGGTCTTTGTAAAGGCCTTGAGGATCACCAGATTCGGATAAGCTGCCAGCGCTTCGACAAGGCTGTATGCCTCCGGGGCGGCGCAAAAATCAAGAAAGCATTCGTCCACCGCGAGAACGCTTCCAATTTTCCGGCAGCGCTCCGACAGGGACTGGAGCAGCCCCTTCTCCGTCAGCAGCCCCGTGGGATTGTTGGGATTGCAGAGAAAAACCAATTCACAATCGTGCGGGATCATCCGAATACAGTCTTCGGTCATGCGGAAATCGGCCGCGGGCAGGGGAATCTCCGTGACCTCGCAGTCCGCCGCCCGCAGGGCGAGCGCGTACTCGGCAAAGGAGGGCGCGAACACCGCCGCCCTTTTCGGGCGCAGCGCAAGGCAGAGCCGCCAGATCAGTTCCGACGCGCCGTTTCCGCAGACAATGCGGGACGCCGGAACACCGTGATGCTCCGCCAGCCCCGCGCGAAGCTCCCGGCACATCGGATCGGGGTAGCGGTCGGCGCCTTCCAGCGCATCAATCACCGCCGCCCTGACGCCGGCGGGCAGGCCGAGCGGACTGACGTTGGCCGAGAAATCCAGCGGCCTTGTCCCGTATTCCCTTTCAAATCCGGCCCAGTCGCCGCCGTGGATTGATCGCATTGTCATCATCCTTTATGGTGTCCTCAAAGAGGGAAATTCATAATTGCCGCCAGCCGCGCCGCGCCGAAGACCGCGAGGCCCAGCACCGCTCCCACATATTCCAGACGGCAGGCGCGGCGAATGTCGCCGGGGACGATCCCGCGGCGCTGATCACCGATCCAGGGCTTGTCGTGCCTTACACCGAAATAGCTTGCCGGGCCGCAGAGCCGCAGCCCCAGTGCCCCCGCCATTGCCGCCTCGCACTGGGCGGAGTTGGGACTCTCATGCTTTCGTCTGTCCTGCCGCCAGATACGCAGCGCTGAGGCCGCGTCCTCCCCCGTGAAGAACGCCGCCGCGATGAGCAGCAGGGCGGCGAGGCGCGCGGGGATAAAATTCGCCGCGTCATCCAGCTTCGCCGGGACACGCCCGAAATGGAGATAACGCGCGTTTTTGTAGCCGACCATGCTGTCCATGGTGTTGACCGCCTTATAGCACAAGGCAAGCGGCGCGCCGCCGAGCAGCATATATATCAGCGGCGCGATCACCCCGTCGGAGAAATTCTCCGCCACGGTCTCGACCGCCGCGCGGGCTACCCCCTTGAAACCGAGCGCGGCGGTATCGCGTCCCACAATGCGGGATACGGCTTTTCTCGCCGCGTCAAGGCTCTCGTTTTCCAGCGCACGCTGTACCCGCAGAGCCTCGTCCCGCAGATTTTTGACCGCCAGCGCCTGCCAGCACCAGATCACTTCCGCCGCGAAAGAAAGAGGCGGAAAAACGGCGTTGAGCAAAGTCAAAATGAGCTTACAAAACAAAAACGTCCCGGTCGTCATGATTGCTGCCAGCAGAAACCCGGCGCCTTCCTCGCCCTTCCCTGTTTTGGGAAACAGAGCGCGCAGCCGCTTTTCCGTGGTGCTGATCGCCTTTCCCATCAGCACCACGGGATGAAAGGGCGTGAGCCAGTCCGGATCGCCCAGCAGCAGATCCAGCGCAAAGCCGCACAGCGCGGCGCAGAGAATCCTCATTTCAGAAAATCGACCTCTTCCAAAACCGTCATTCTGTCCCGTTCCCTGTTATATTCCAGCAGCCAGCCACAGCCGCAGGGGCGCTGCCACTGCCAGTATTCCCGCGCGGGTACGCCCCAGCGGTCGAGCAGTGCCATCTGTGTCCCGCCGTGGGCGACGATCGCAAGCCCGTCTTCGTTCTTCCGCAGCAGCTTTTCAACGGCGGCGCAGACCCGCGCCGAAAATGAAGCGCGATTCTCTCCACCGGGGCAGCGGCCGGTACAGCCGCCGTCGACCCAGGCGCAGTAGTCCTCGTCCTGTTCCATCTCCCACCAGCCGCGGCCCTCAAAGACACCGAAGTCCATCTCCCGCAGATCGGGGACGACGATCTGTTCGGAAGCGGGGAACAGAAGCCCCGCCGTCTCCCGGGCGCGCAGCAGGGGAGAGACATAGACGCGGGAAGGGGTAAACGCGGCCCGTTTCAGCGCGGCGCGGCCCTGGGCGGAAAGGCCCTCGTCCAGCGCGCCCTGATAGCGCTTTTCCTCTCCGAGCCGGGTCATCCCATGGCGGATCAGCCAGACCTTCACGGCAGCCTTCCCTTCAACACCTGCGGCAGACCGCAGCAGACGCGGATCACCGTGTCCGCACGTTTTGCCAGCAGACAGGCGAGCCGTCCCGCAGCCTCCCGCTTTTCGCGCTCTGCCCGGTCAATGGGGATCAGCCCGCCGCCGAGCTCCGTGGCAATGACGATCTCATACCCTGCAAGCTCATCGGCAAGCGCTTCCGGATCGCTGCCGACGGCCAGCTCCTGCACGTCGCGGACGGCGCGGCGGGCAAATTCCCCGTCGCTCAGCCCCAGCGCGGTTTGAATATACGTTTGTTTTCCCGCATAGAGCGGGCCGGTCACAAAAATCACAGCGCAGCCTCCCCATATTGTCTCACTGCCAGCGCGGCGAGCATCCAAAGCTCCGCCGTCTGTAAAAACCACCCGGCCAGATCCCCCGACAGGCCGCCGAAATCCTTTTCACATATGCGGCGGTAGTATAGGAATACCAAAGCGGCGGCAAGGACGGTCTCACCGGCGCGCTCCCAGATCATCAGCAGCGCAAGGAGAATTGACAGCACCAGCAGAGAAATCCGTACGCGCTTCCGATCCGCGGCCTCGGCAAAGGAGCGGGCGAGGCCTGACCCGGGGCGCAGCGGAAACAAGGTCAGTGCGAGCCCGGACAGCGCGCGCGACATGCAGAACATCCCCAGCAGCACGGGCAGACGGCGTGGCGACAGCGACGTCCAAAGCGCAAAATCCGCGAGGAAATACACGCAGAGATGAATAACCGCAAATGCGCCAATGTGGGGATCTTTCAGGATTTCCTGCCGCTTATCAGTTCCGGAGTGGGCGGCGAGCGCGTCGCAGACATCGGCATAGCCGTCAAGGTGGATGCCACCGGTAATCAGCACGGGCAGCAGGCACAGCCCCGCACCGCGGAGAATCGCGGGAAAACCGAGCATCGCGCACAGCAGATCCCATCCCCACAGGGCAAGCGCAATGACCGCCCCGATCAGCGGGAAGGCGCAGAGGCTGTACCGCATGTTCCGCGCGCTCCACGCAAACTGCGGCATGGGGACGGCGGAGAACATGGAAAACGCCACGGCGATGGTTTCCAATACGATCACGGCAGACTTCCTTTCAATATGTTCGGCAGGCCGCACACGATCTCGACCACAAGATCGGCGCGGGCGGCGAGCTCCCGGTTCAGATCGGCGAGTGTGCGCATATAGCGCAGGCTCTCCGCCGCGTAATCCGCGCCGCCGGAGAAGACCTCGTTCGTCACGACGGTGAGGTTTTCGCAGGCAGCGATGAGATGCGCAAGAGCGCGCCGCACAGCCTCCGTGCCGCCGCCGGAAGATTCATACAGCTCGTTTGCCAGCAGGTTCGACAGATCCTCCAGCAGGACGTTTGCGTTCTCGGGGAACGCCGCGCCCGCAAGATCAAGCCCGCGCTCCAACGTCTCAAAGCCTTTTCCGGTCCGCTGGGCGCGGTGCTTCTCCACGCGCTTGCGGGATTCCACGTCGCGCGGAAGCATGGCGGCAAGATAGATTCTTTCCCCCGGCAGACGGCAGACCAGTTCTTCGGCAAAGGCGCTCTTGCCGCTGCCCGCGCCGCCGATCACAAGCGTCAGCATGATTCCCTCAATTCTGCGGCGTGTAAGCTTCGACGCCGAGGCGCTCAAAGCTCTGGCCGCTGTGGTATAAGGCCAGCGCCATATCCAGCATCGGCAGCAGCATGACCGCGCCGCTCCCTTCGCCGAGGCGCAGGCGGGCATGGACAGGCGCTGCGAGACCAAGCGCGTCCATCAGGATTTGACCCGCGGGTTCGGCGGAGACATGGCTTGCCAACATCGCCTTTCCGGCCTCGGGGCACATTCGCAGTGCGCAGAGCGCCGCCGCCGCGCTGATAAACCCGTCGATCACCGCAGGCACGCGGGAGGCCGCCGCGCCGAGATACGCCCCGCACATGGCGGCAAGGTCAAGCCCGCCGACTTTTGTGAGAACGTCCACGGGATCGTCCGGATCAGGCCGATTGAACGCGATGGCCTGTTTGATCACCGCACGCTTGCGGGAAAGCCCCTCGTCCGAAAGCCCCGCGCCCCGACCGGTTACAGTGTCGGGATCAAGGCCGAGCAGAACGGAGACGACCGCGGCGGCGGTGGTGGTGTTGCCGATGCCCATTTCGCCGGTGAGCAGGACATCTGCCCCGGCCTCGGCGCATTGTCTCGCAAGCGCCGCGCCCGCATCCATCGCCGCGAGGCATTCCCCGCGCCGCATGGCGGGGCCGAGGCTGATATCCGCCGTACCGTTTCGGATGCGGCGATCCAGCACGCCGGGATGACCGGGGAAGTCCAGTATTCCCACATCCACCGGCGTAACGGAGCACTTTGCTGCGCGGGCGATCGGGCTGACGCTGCTGTGCCCCTCGGCCAGGGCTTGCGCAACCTTCGCCGTGACCTCGCTGCCGCACTGGGTCACGCCCTGCGCGACAACGCCGTTATCGGCGCAGAAGACCAGCAGCCGGCGGTCGGAGAGATGCGCATCCGCGTTCCCCCGCAGGGCGGCGATTTTCGTGATCGCGTCTTCCAGCAGACCCAGACTGCCGAGGGGCTTGGCGAGACTGTCCCAGCGCGTCTTCGCCGCCGCCCGCGCCGCCTCGTCCGGCGGGGTGATCTTTTGTATTATTTCATAGATGCTTTCCATGTCTCACATGCCTTTACAAAGCGTTGGGCAAGCGGTGTCTCCCCATCAAAATGCAGATGGGGGAAGACGGCATAGAGCGTGGGGGAGGCATAGCCGCAGCGCCAAATCCTGCCGTCGGCCTTTTCCGCGAGAAGCGCCGCGCCGTTTTCCGTGGAGTCCCAATAATGAAACTCATGCGCCGGGATCGCTTCTCCCGCCCGGAAGAGCAGGGAATCCTCCTCCGCTCGGAGCTTCAGATAACCAAATCGCTGCAGGCGCGTGGTTTTGTATCCTCTTCCGGGCAATACGCCGCACATGGGATAAGCCTGACCCGACATATCCTCCAGCATCTCCTGGAGATACAGAAAGCCGCCGCATTCAGCGACCGTCGGGATGCCCCGCGCGATAGCATCTGCGATGCTGAGCCGCATTGAGGTGTTCTCCGAAAGAGCGCGGGCGTGCAGCTCCGGGTAGCCGCCGGGGAGATACAGACCGTCGGCCTCCGGCAGCGCCGTGTCATGCAGGGGACTGAAAAAGACAGGCTCCGCCCCGGCTTCCCGCAGCGCGTCCAGATTATCGGCGTATGTGAAGCAGAACGCCTCGTCCCGCGCAGCGGCGATCCGGACGCGGGCAGGCTGCCCCGCGCGTTTGCAGCCGTAATCCGTTTCCCAACTCCCGGCGAGACCAACCAGCCGATCTATGTCAATAAATCGTTCCGCCGTGTCGCCAAGCTTTTCCAGCCGCTCTTCCAGATCGCCGATTTCCGCGGCGGTCATCAGACCGAGGTGACGGCTCTCAAACCGCGCCTCGTCCATCGGCGGCAGAAAGCCCGGCACCGGCAGACCGGTTTCTTTTTCCAACACCGGGGCAAGGGACGCGGCGCGTTTTTCCGTGCAGTTTGCGAGGATCAGCGCGGTAATTCCGCTGCCAGGGCGAAAATCCGCGAGCCCGTGTATCTGCGCTGCCAGGGTGAGACCGCTGCCCTTCGGCGGAACGACCAGCACAGCCGGCGTTTTCGTAAGCCGCGCCAGGGCGAAGGCGCTTGCCTCGTCCGTGTTGTTCAGCCCGTCGTAATATCCCATCGCCCCTTCAATGAGGGCAAAATCCGCTCCCGCGCGGGAGAGCGTCCTTTTCACGCCGTCCTCCCCCTGCAAAAACAGATCGAGATTCCGGCTCGGCACGCCCAGTACCCGCTCATGGAACATCGGGTCAATGTAGTCGGGGCCGCATTTGAAGGCCTGCAGCCGCAGCCCTCTTTTTTTCAAAGCCGCGAGCAGGGCGCAGGTGGTGACGGTTTTGCCCGCGCCGCTCTGCATGGCGGCAATCATCAGCGTTTTCATGGCGCAACCCCGCAGATCAGATATACGGGATTCTGCGCCAGCATCAGCGTGAGCCCGCCCGCCGGACGGCTTCGGGTGACCGAAACCTGTGTCACTTCCGCCGCATAGGCGAGCTCCCGCAAGGTAGTAAAGGAAGTGTGCAGGGCTTCCAGCGTAATGGCCGCGACGCAGACCCGCGCCTTCGGATTCGCTTCCTGGACGGCGTGCAAAATCTCACGCAGCCTGCCGCCGCTGCCGCCGACGAATACCGCGTCCGGCACGGGCAGCCCTGAAAGCGCGCCGGGCGCTTCACCCTTTATAAGCCGCAGATTCCACGCGCCGTGCTTTTTCCGGTTTTCCTCCGCCAGCGCCAGCGCCGCCGCCTCGCGCTCAATCCCATAGACCACGCGGCATTGCAGCGCCAGCTCGACCGATACGCTGCCCGTCCCCGCGCCGATGTCCCAGCAGACATCCTCCGGCCCGACGCCGAGCTTGGAGAGCGCCGCCGCGCGAACCTCCTGCCTGGTCATGGGGATCTTTTCCGCCCGCAGGAACTCCGCGTCCGGGATGCCGGGAACGCGCCTCTCGGGACGCGGCGCAGGCTCGCAGAGCATCACGCTCAGAGGGGAGAAGTCCCGCTCCGCAAGTGCGGCGGCACTTGCGTGGGTAATGCGTTCCCGCGCCGTGCCGAGGTCTTCACCGACATGCACGCTGAGAAAACCGAGCCCGGCGTCCGTCAGCTCCCGGCAGAGTGCGGCGGGGCTGCGCTTTCCCCCGGTGAGGAAGAAGACGGGTCTGCCATGGCAGACAGACTCCACCGCGTCGCAGTCCGTCCCGTGGGCGGAGCGCAGCAGCCAGTCCTGCCACGGCCTTTGCAGGCGGGCAGCGAAAAGCTGGACGCTGGAAACGCCGGGGATCACGCGCGTATCGCAATCTTCCGGCAGCGGCAGCAGAAGCCGTGCGCCGGAATGGAAGCCGCTGTCCCCGCTGAAAAGAACGCAGACAGTATCACAGTCCGCTTTGCGAATCGCCGCCGCGATTGTCTCCGCCGTGACCGCCTCAATCTGCGGCTTGTCTTCGCCGTAAGCATCCAGCAGACGCTTTGAGCCGATCAGAAGCCCGGCTTCGGAGATCGCGGTGCGGGCGTCCCCTGTGATATCGCCGCAGCCGCAGCCGATGAGCGTCACGTTCATGTCGCGTCCGTCCCCTTTCGATAGCCGGTGGTGAAGTCCGGGGCGTAGAGGCGGCTGCGCGCATAATCGCCCTTTAGAAAATCCCCGACCAGTATCAGCGCCGTTTTTGTGATCCCGGCTTCCTGCGCCGTCTCAGCGAGGGTGCCGACGGTGCAGCGGAGCGCCTTTTCCTCCGGCCAGCTCGCCTTATACACGATGGCGGCGGGGGTGTTCTCCGTATAGGCCCCTTGCAGAAGCGCCGCCTGTACCTCACGCAGCATCCCGGCGGAGAGGAAAAGCGCCATGGACGCGCCGTGCTTTGCAAGCTCCTCCAGCCGCTCCCGATCCGGTACCGGGGTGCGCCCGGCCATGCGGGTGAGGATCAGCGTCTGGCTGAGACCCGGAAGGGTATATTCCGCGTGCAGACTCGCCGCCGCCGCGCAGAAGCTGGACACTCCCGGCGTCACGTCGTAGGGGATACCCAGCGCGTCGAGCCTGTCCGTCTGCTCCCGGACCGCGCCGTAGAGACTGGGGTCGCCCGTGTGCAGGCGCACGGTCATGAGGCCGTCCTGTTCCGCTTCTTCGATGGCGGCGATCACCTGTTCGAGCGTCATTTCGGCGCTGTTCAAAATGCGGCAGTCCAGGCGGCAGCGTGTAAGCAGCGCTGGGTTGACGAGACTCCCGGCGTAGATGACCTGATCGGCCTCTTCGAGAAGCTTCGCGCCCCGCAGCGTGATGAGATCCACGGCTCCGGGTCCGGCACCCACAAAATGAACCATAAATACCTCCAAAAAAAGAAAGACGCGCCCCGAAAGGGCACGTCAAAGGATGACAAGGGCCGACCGTTATTGCCGCGCTCCGCTTTGGCTCCCTCTCCGAGGGAGCTGTCACGGCGCGTCTCCCGCAAGCGCCGTGACTGAGGGAGTCGACTCCTTCCACCACTTCGTGGTCCCCCCTCCCTCAGAGAGGGAGGTTAAGGGAACGCATATTCGCGCATGCAATGACGGGGATTTTGTCTCAAAAACGTGCTTCCGGTTCCGGCAGAAGCAGCGCCCCTCTCCCACGTATCTGACTTATCCCTGCGTTTACAGGGCTTCACAGTGACCGACTCGCCGGGCCTTGCACCCGATTCCATGTCCCGCGCGCAGCGGGCAGAGAGGAACGATGTTCTTTTTTGTCATCATAGCACAGCAGCCGCGCTTTGTCATGCCTTTTCTTGCAAACAAATCTTGCAGGGCATGAAAAACTACGGTATACTGTCAGCAAGAAATCAGCCTGACCGATTGCCAGGAGAACCAAAACACACAAAACCGGAAAAGGAGCGGGCCATGACGGAAACGACATTTGACGAGAAAACGCTGCGCTACCTGAAAACCCTTTCGCACACGTATCCCACGACCCAGACGGTGATGACCGAGATCATCAACCTCCGCGCGATCCTGAACCTGCCCAAAGGAACCGAGCACTATATCAGCGATATCCACGGCGAATACCAGGGGCTGCGCCACATCCTGCGCAACGCCTCCGGCTCGGTGCGCCGCAAGATCGACCAGGCCCTCGGCGACTACGTCTCCGCCGCCGACCGGGACGCGCTGGCCTCCCTGATCTATTATCCCGAACTCAAGCTCCGCCACATGCGCCACCGGGGGCTGCTAAGCCCGGAGTGGTATACCATCACGCTCAAGCAGCTCATCGCCGTGTGCAAGATCACGATCTCCAAGTATACCCGCACCAAGGTACGCAGACTCCTGCCCAAGGAGTTCGAGTATATCATCAGCGAGCTGATGACCACCGGCAGCAAGGACTTCAACAAAGAGGAATACTTCGGCCAGATCATCCAGTCCATCATCGAGACGGACGCTGCCGACCAGTTCATCATCGCCATGTGCCATCTGGTGCAGGAGGCCGTCATTGACAAGCTCCATGTCGTCGGCGATATCTATGACCGCGGCGACAGCCCCCACCTCGTCATGGACGAATTGGAAAAGCAGCGCAATGTGGATATCCAGTGGGGAAACCACGATATCCTCTGGATGGGCGCCGCGGCGGGCGATCTCTGCTGCATCGCCAACGCCGTGCGCATCTGCCTGCGCTATAACAACTACGACTTCATGGAGGGCGGCTACGGCATCAACATGCGCCCGCTGTCGCTCTTCGCCATCGAAACCTATGCCAACGATCCCTGCGCCTGCTTCCAGCCCAAGAAGGGGCCGGAGGCCGCCGCCGACCCGCACGACGATGAGATCATCGCCAAGATGCACAAGGCTATGGCGGTCATCCAGTTCAAGATCGAGGGCCAGACCGCAAAGCTCCATCCCGAGTACCTGATGGAGGATCGGCTGCTGCTGGACAAGATGGATCTCAAACGCGGCGTCGTGACGCTCGACGGGGTGGAGTATCCGCTGCTCGACACAAACTTCCCGACGGTCGACCCGAAGGATCCCTATGCGCTCACGCCTGAGGAAAAGAAGATTCTTGACGGTTTGCAGGTTTCCTTCCTCAACTGCGAAAAGCTCCAGCGGCATATCGACTTCCTGTATAAGAAAGGCTCCATGTACCGCTACTACAACGGCTGCCTGATGTTCCACGGCTGCATCCCCATGGAGCCGGACGGCAGCTTTACGGAGCTGGAGATTTACGGCGTCACCTGCCGGGGCCGCAGTCTCTTCGACCGCTGCGAAGAACTGGTGCGTCAGGGCCGCTTCTCCAAGGACAAGGCGAAGCGTCAGCGCGGCGCGGACTATATGTGGTATCTCTGGTGCGGCAGCAAGTCGCCGCTCTTCGGCAAGGACAAGATGGCCACCTTTGAGCGCTATTTCATCGCCGAGAAGACGACCCACAAGGAGACCTCCGATCCCTATTTCAGGCTCGCCTACAATGCGGAGGCCTGTGAACGCGTGCTGAAGGAGTTCGGTATCACCGACCCGGACGCCGTTATCGTCAACGGGCATATCCCGGTGAAAATCCGCAAGGGCGAGAGTCCCATCAAGGTGCCCGAAAAGCTCATCATCATCGACGGCGGCATGTCCAAGGCCTACCAGTCCGTCACAGGCATCGCGGGCTACACGCTGGTCTCCAACTCCCACCAGATGTATCTGTCCGAGCATGAGCCCTTTGCCACGGCCGAGGATATGGTGCACAACAACCGGGATATGGAATCGCGGATCATCCCCGTCAAGACCTATGCCAGGCGCGTCACCATTGCCGACACCGATGACGGCCGCGAGATCGCCGCGCAGATCGAGGATCTCAAGCTGCTGCTGGAGGCCTACCGCACCGGCGCGGTCAAGCAGTACCGCGACAGCGCCGGGATCGACAAATAATAGCATCAACAATCGTATAGTTTGACCGGGCAAAGCCAAATATGAAAACCGGTGTCATTCTGAGGAGCCGTCTTGTTCGGCCGATGGCCTTGCCCGGTATTTATAAGGAGTAATCTATGTCCGAAAACCTGAACATCTGTCTTGTCAACGATTCCTTCCCCCCGGAGATCGACGGAGTGGCCAACGCCGTAAAAAACTATGCGGATATCATCTCCAAAAAACACGGAAAGGTTACCGTTGTCACACCCAATAATCCGGAGGCGGACGATCGGACCTTCCGTTTTCCCGTTCTGCGCTACCCGAGCGTCGACCTCACAAAGCTGGTTGGCTACTACGCGGGATTTCCCTTCTCGCCCGAGGTACAGAGGAAGCTTGTCGCGGAAAAATTTGATCTTATCCACAGCCACTGTCCCATCACCTCCACAATGCTGGCCCGCTCGCTGCGCGACAGGATCGGCGTGCCGGTGGTGATGACCTACCATACCAAGTTCGATATTGACATTGCCAATGCCATCTCCGTGAAGCTTTTGCAGGAGGAGGCAAAAAAGATCCTCGTCCAGAACATCGCCGCCTGCGATGAGGTCTGGACGGTCAGCCGGGGGGCAGGGGAGAACCTGCGCTCTCTCGGCTACGAGGGCGACTATATCGTCATGCCCAACGGCGTGGATTTCCCGCGCGGCCGCGTCCCCGACAGCCTTGTCGCGGAAGTGACGGCTGGATATGATCTGCCGGAGAATGTGCCGGTGTTCCTGTTTGTCGGGCGCATGATGTGGTACAAGGGCATCCGCATCATTCTCGACGCGCTGAAAACGCTGCGCGGCGCCGGACAGGATTTCCGCATGGTCTTTGTCGGCGGCGGCGGGGATAAGAAGGAAATCGTCGCCTACGCGGATAAGCTGGGGCTTACGGATATCGTTTTCTTTATCGATCCGATCCAGGATCGAAACTGCATCCGCGCCTGGTATTGCCGGGCGGATCTCTTCCTCTTTCCCTCCACCTTTGATACCAACGGCCTGGTTGTGCGCGAGGCCGCTGCCTGCTCCCTTGCAAGCGTGCTGATTGCGGGAAGCTGCGCGGCAGAGGATGTGGAGGACGGCGTAAGCGGTTTTTTGATCGAGGAAAACGCGGAGAGCATGGCGGCGAAGCTCACGGAGCTCTGCGAGAACCCGGAAGCCCTGAAAACGGTCGGAGAGGGCGCCTTGCTGGAGCTCTATATCTCCTGGGAAGAGGCCGTCGACAATGCATGCCGCCGCTATGAGGCTGTAATCGAAAACTACCGGGCGGGCAAGTATGCACGCCATACCGGCCTTACGGACGATCTGATCCACAGCATTGCCCGGAGCATGGAAGGCTACAACCGTATGTACGACTGGCAGAAGAAGCAGGTGCGGGAGCTGACCGGCAGCTATCAGAAGCTGCGGGACGAGCTTTTGGAGGAAGGCCAGCGGCGCATCGAGGACTTGCAGGACGGGCAGAACCGCCTGAATGCCGAGATCGAATCCAAACAGCAGCTTTTGCGCGGAAAGCTTGACGAGCTGGCAAGATATTGGGACAGATTTATGTAAACTACACAATAAAGGGGCTGACTCAATCGCTGCGCTCTGATTTCCTGACAGGAAATCAGAGCAGCAAGCGGCGGTTTGAGACAGTCCCTTTCCGTATCATTCGCCCTTATATTTGCGCCGGGTGGCAAGCCCGCCGCGGATATGCCGTTCCGCCTTGTTGAGATCCAACAGCGCCCGCACCTGCCGGTAAAGCCCCGGATTCACATGCGGCAGCCGCTCGGTCAAATCCTTGTGAACAGTGGATTTACTTATGCCGAATTTTTTGGCGGCGGCGCGGACGGTCGCGCGGTTCTCGACAATGTACACGGCCAGATCGCAGGCCCGTTCCTCCAAGCTGTATCGCACTCACACCACTCCCCTGCGCGGCGTGAACTTCGCCGCACGTTCTCTGGGTAATGTATATGTGCAGAGCAAGGCGGTTTAGCACTTGTTTTTGAAGGAATAAAAGGAGAGGCTCGCCTTCTCACCCCTTTGACGAGCCGGCCGTCACGCCGCCCACATAGTATTTCTGCAGCCGGATAAAGACCAGCACAATGGGAATAGAGATCAACACCGCCCCGGCGCAGAAGGCCGTGTAATATTCGAAGATGTTGGCCTTGTCCACCATGGTATAGAGGCCCTTGGCTACGGTGTAGTTGTTGTAGTTGTCCTTCATAATGACCGAGACGAAGATAAAGTCCACCCAGGGCGCGATAAAGGCGTTGATGGCGATATTGGCGACAATGGGCTTGGAATTTGGAAGGATGATCTTCCAGAAGATGATGTGCTGGGTGGCCCCATCCAGCATGGCCGCCTCGTCCAGCGACTTGGGGATTGTGTCAAAAAAGCCCTTGGCAATGTAGTAGTTCAGCGCCGCGCCCCCGGAATAGACCAGGATCAGCGCCAGCAGCGTCTGATCCAAGCCGATGGCCTTAAGAAAGTGGTAGATGGCGATCATGCTCATGAATCCCGGGAACATGCCCAGCACCAGCGAGATGTTCATCAGCGCCTTGCGAGCCGGAAAACGGAGCCGGGAGTAGACATAGGCGACCATCAGCGTCAGGATCGTGGTGATAACGCAGCAGCAGCACGCCACAAAGAGCGTATTGAGGAACCAGCGCGGGAAGTTAAAGAGTGTGGTGTCCGTAAAGAGCCGCCGGTAGTTGGCAAAGGTAAAGCCCTTGGGCCAAAGGTAGGAGGTGTATGCGCCTTTCTCTGCCCGGAAGGAGGACAGCACCAGCCAGAATACCGGCACGAGCCAGAGGATCGCCAGTACCGTCAGCAGCGCATGGAGGGCAATTCCGGTCAGTTTCTTTCTTCTGCTCATTGGAACATATCCTCCTTCTTTACAGCGCTGGTGCGGTTATATACCGTGATCGAGAGCGTCGAGACGATCATGAAGATGAAAATGCCGATGGTGGAGGCCAGGGCGTAGTCGTGCCGATCCACGGTCAGCTTGTACAGCCAGGTGACCAGCAGATCTGTCTTCCCCGCCTGATAATAGTCCAGTGCGAAGGGACCGCCGGCCGTCAGCAGATAGATGACGTTGAAGTTGTTGATGTTGCCCACAAAGGTCGTGATCGTTGCCGGGGCAGTCACGAAGATCATGTAAGGCAGTGTGATGTTGGTGAAGCGTCGGAAAGGTCCGGCGCCGTCCAGCTCTGCGCTCTCGTAGAGGTCGGAGGGAATGTTCATCAGCACGCCGGTGAAGTTCAACATCGTGTAGGGGATGCCGATCCACATATTGATGACTACCACGCAGATGCGGGCCAGGGTCTTGTCCGTCAGAAACGGAAGCGGGGTCGTGATCCAGCCGAGCTTCATCAGTGCAATGTTGATGGCGCCCATCGGTTCCAGGGCGCGGGAAATGAGCAGAAGGCTCACAAACTGCGGGATGGCAATGGAAATGACAAAGAGTGTCCGCCACATCTTTTTCAGCTTCACCAGCTTGTGGTTGATGAGAATCGCCAGCAGCATCCCGAGAATATAGTTCGTGAAGGTCGCCAGGATCGCCCAGACGATCGTCCAGCCAAAGATACCGAAGAAGGTGTGGGTCTTTGTCTGGTTGCCAAGGAAGATATCCGTCACATTGGTAAGCCCCGTCCAGGTAAAGAGCTCGCCGGGCGGCTGATGGGCGGAGTCAAAGTTTGTGAAGGCGATCAGCACCATGAACACGATCGGAAGCACCGTGAAGGCCACCAGACTAAGCATCGGGGCGGCCAGCAGCGTAATATGGAAGCGGCTGTCCAGCAGGCTCCTCAGATCCTCGCGGAAGGACGGGATATGCTTGCCCTGCGCATCAAGCAGGCACAGCTCTCCCGCGCTTTTCAGATTCAGATACCACAAGTATACAAACAGGATCGTCCCCGCAATGGTGAGTACGCTGAATAAGAGAATCAGCATGGAATTGTCGCCGGGGACGCGCTGGTAGATCTGCAGCTCCTCGTTCCAGACCTTGAGCTGTGCGTTTTCTCCCAGCGTATCAAAGTGGGACAGGTACTTCCAGCCAAAGCCGAAAAAGAAGCGGAAGAAAGCAAGCTCAGAGAGCAGATACAAAAGCCCTTTTCCGAATTGCCGGAAGCGGAAGCAGCCGCTTCCCATGACCAGCAGCGAGAGCCAGGTCAAGGGATGTTTGCTTTTTCGGAAGGCTTGAAGCCAGAAAGGACGCCCACGATGCAAAGATCATCACCTCCGTATGAAATGGAAGAAAAGGCTGTCGCAATTATGCCTGCGGCAGCCTTTTCCCGGTATAAAGAATCAGAATGCACTTATTTCGCAGTGGCCTGCTCGACGAGCTGATCGAGCATACGCTGGAGATCGCCCTCGGAATGGGCTTCCAGTTCCGCGCCGAAGGCCTCGGCGGGCGTCCAATACTGGCCCAGAACGTGCTGGCTGATGGCAAACCGGCTCTGCTCAGCAAGAGCGGTCAGGGCAGGGTCAGCCGCGACAGACGGAGAAGCCGCTGCCTTGATGTTGGAGGGCCCGTAGCCCAGCACCTCAAAGCGGCGGAGCTGCGCCTGCTCATTGGTGAGGTACTCGGCAAGCATCATGGCCTCCACGGGGTGCCTGGTCTGGGTATTCACGCCCAGCAGCTTGCAGCCGAGAAAAGAGCCCATCTGCACCTGCTGACCGCTGCAGGTAAAGGTCGGGAGCTTCGCGGCGCCAAAATTTTCGCCCAGCTTTTCCTTGATGCTGGCAGAGACCCAGGGGCCGCTGACGCCGGCGCAGATGTTGTCGCCGATGCCGCCCTGCAGCACGCTGTCGTCGCCGGTAATGAAGGCGGGATTGTTGCAGAAGGCACGGACCGCCTCGGCGGCAGCAAGGCCGTTGGCGTTATTGAAGTCGCAGATCTGGTTGCCGTCGGCGTCCAGCGTGAGCTGGCAGCCATTGCCCAGGAAGAAGGATGCCAGATACCAACCGTTGGAAACGTCCATGTGGACCTGCTTCCCGGCAGAATTGGCTGCAGCAAGGATACCGTCCAGCGTCTTCACGTCGTCCTCGGTGAGAACGGACTTGTCGTAGTACAGATAGTAGCCGTTGTCGGCGGTCATGGGATAGCCATACAGCACACCGTTGCAGCTTGCGGCGTCGATCGTACCTGCCGTATTGGCGGCTGCGATTTCGTCATGGTTGCGAGTGACTTCATACAGCGCGTCCGCCTGCACGAGGATGATGAGCTGGTCATCGGGGAAGGAGAACACGTCCGCGGCAGCGGCCGGGTCTTCCAGATAGCGAGCCTGCGCGTCGTCCTCACCGACCACACCGTACTCAAACTCCCAGGTGTTCTCGGGATGCCCGGCGGCGAAAGCCTCGCAGAGCTCCTTCAACAGCTCCTGATCGGACTGGGAGCCCCAGACCTTCAGGCGGATCGTCTCACCTGCGGCCTCTTCAGCGGGGGCGGCGGGTTCGTTCTGCGCGGGCTGCTGTTCACTCTGCTGCGTCTGCGCAGGCTGCGTACCGCAGGCGCAGAGGCAGGCAATCAGTGCAAAGGCAAGAAATAAAGACACAAACTTTTTCATCGGAAATCCTCCAACCCGTTCGTTTTATGGAAGCGCTGATGAAATCGACGTGTGCAGACTGACAAGCGGATTTTTCGTCAGGCAGAAAATGCATCGTCAGGATGTGCGCGGGGATTTATTCAGCGTTTCCTCAGGACTTCTGCGACATTATGAATATACCATTCAAGAGATTCTTCGTCAACGTAAAAAAGGAAAGCGCTTCCAGTAAAGGGAGCATTTATGAGCAAGGAAAAACAGCTTGCGCAAAAGACGTGAGGCTGTTATCATGACAATATATTCATGGCGCCCACTTAAACACGAAGGAGTTCATAACCATGGCAACAGAGAAAATGTATGACCTGGCATTTCAGTACAAGGGGACCAAGCTCTGGCAGCAGTTTTATGACGATGAGCTGTTTGCGGTCAAACTGTCAGACGGAGAAATCGGCTATTGCTGCGTGATGGGTATGATCGGTCAGCATAACGCGCTCGCGCTCTATGTGGGCGACGAGAGTTATCAGAGTTATCAGCATCTGCGAAACACGGATCAGGATCGCATGACCGAACAGATGATAGGCGAACTGGCAACATCGCAGAACTGCCTGCAATGTTCCTTCGAAACCAAGGATATGCTGTCGGATGCGGAGCTTGAAGAGGTGCGCCGGTATGCCGAAGCGCACGGAAAGACACTCCGAGGAAAGAACGCCTTTCCGCAGTTTACCAAATACAACCCCGGGCGTTTCCCATGGCATTATGATTCCGAACTTGACGAGCAGCGAATCTGCGACGCGCTCTCCGCTGCCGTCGCGCTGAAAAAGATGCTCCGCAACTACAGTAAAGAAGACCTCGGTTTTTGCTCCGTGGATGAAGAACCGAAAAAAATCCCCATGCTCGCTTTTACGGACGGTCGATGGATTATGAAATATACACCGCTGCCCGCGGCGGAGATGCGCTATCCGGAACCCGTGCTTGCCAATGACGTGACGGCGGCGCGCATCAAGCGGAAAGCGAAAGCGGGCGTCTGGGAATGCGGCACGCTGCGGCTCCCGAATCCGGTTCAGGAGGAGGGGCATGAAGATGAGGCACCGTACTATCCGCTGGCCTTGATTTTTGTCGAGCTTGAAAATCAGATGGTGCAGCAGCCCATCGTGACCAATGGTGAAGACCCCGACGAGATGCTGAATGAATTTGCGGATTATCTTCTGACGCTAAAAACTGTCCCGCGCACGATTCGCTGCGGAGACGATCGCAGCTATGCGCTTTTGAAGGATCTGTGCGCGAAAACCGGGATTACACCGGAGCGGACGGACGAGCCGGAGGCACTGGATGACGTGATCGAGGATTTGCTTGATCACATGTCGGAGCTTCAGGATGAAGAAATCAGGCCGGACGAGATCGAAGAAATGTTCGACGTGCTCATGCAGATGCCGGACAGCGAACTGCGTCAGATGCCGCAGGAGCTGGCAGAGAAGCTGTACTGTCTCGCGGAAGCGGGAGAGCTTCCGGAACCCCTGGAACAGCGAATCAGAAAACTGTTCCGCAGAAAGCGGAAGTGATAATCAGAGATCAGCGTTTCCTCAGAACCGCCCGCCCTGCGCTTCCAATTGCTGCGCCAGCATGCGGGCGAGGAAAAAGGCGGCGGCGCATTCATGCTCCTGCCAGATATGCAGCGTGCGGATCTCGGGACACAAAACCAGGTAACCGTATGGATGCCCGGGGCGTGAAACCTCCAGAATCAGGACCGACTCAAAGCAGCGCTCGGCCAACTGTCTGCTCAGAGCGGGACAGCAGCGTTCCAGCTCATCAAGCCCGCAGGCTGTGAAAAGCCCGTTGTGCAAAAGCGGCTGCGGTGTCTCGACGTTTTCCAGATATGCGCCGGCCTGCTCATCGAACAGACGGAGGTCCGCGTCGATGAAAAACAACCCGTACATGCGTAAATTGTCCCGCACGGGGACAAAAGCCCTCTGCAGTTTATCAACTGCCGTGCTGCCGCTGTCAAAGCCCTCTGCCATGCTTTGGAAAGCGTCGTACAGGCTGCGCCGGGCGAGCGTGGGGATCTCAAGATGGGCGTGCTTTGCCGGCACATAAATGATGAAACAGTTGCGGCCCTTGGACTTTCCGCGGTAAAGCGTCTTGTCGATCAGCGCGAAAAGCGACTCAAAAGTATCGGCGTCGGAAGGGAAGATCGCACATCCGACCGTTGCGGTGGAGAAAATGCTGCGATCGCTGACCGGCATATTTTTGCGAAAAACTTTGGAAGCGCCGTTATAGAGCTCATCCAGAAAGCCATGAACGCCGTCATAGTCGGTGTGCCCGAAATACGTAATCAGAAATTCATCGCCGCCGTAGCGCCCGACAATGCCGTCTTTCCCGATCACGCGCCTCAGCTCTTCGGCGACTGCGGCAAGCATCTCGTCTCCGGCTCTGTGTCCGTAGTTGTCGTTGATGTTTTTGAAATTGTCGAGATCGACAATCATCAGCGTGAAGGGCTTGCGATCCTGAATCAGCGATTGGACAAAGCGGAGCATGAAGGGGCGGGCAATCAATCCGGTGAGGGAGTCGTGAATAGTCGGGAGAGAAGAAGCCTTCAGCACTTCCCGAAAGAACGGATAGGCAGAAAGATCTTCGGCTGAATACATACAGGTCCCTCCTGCTTTGACATTATTATAAACATTGTAACAAAATGCGTTGGCAAATGCAAGCGTCAAGAGGGCGAAACCGGAAATTCGCGTTGAAACCGGCGGATCACAAACACGGCGGCGAGACCGGCCGCGACAGCGACGGAAACGTTGCTGACCATCATCACGATGCCGACGCTTTTTTCGCCCACTTCGGTGCAATGCTGGAGGAACCAGAACACGGGGATGCGGAAGATAAAAACGCGGGAAAAGTTCAGCACCAGCGTGAGCTGCGTTTTCCCAAGCCCATACAGCAGGGCCATCACCGCGGCGTTAAAGCCCAGCGGCACAGCGCCCAGGGCCTCATAGCGGTAGACCATCGCGATCATGCGGCGAAAGTCCTCACTTCCGCCGTCGAAGAGTCCGGAAAGAAAGTCAAGCTGCCAGAGCTCGAGCCCGGAGATCACGGCGCCGATCAGCATATTGATCGCGGCGGTGACGTAGAAGGCCTCCAGCACACGGCGAAACCTGCCCGCGCCGAAGTTCTGGCTGATGATGGAGGCGCTGCCCTGTTCAAAGCCGTTCTGCGGGTTCGTGGTGATGCCGCCCAGATTGTTGGAGACACCCATGGCACCCACCATCAGCGGGCCGTAGAGGGTACACATGGAGTTGACAATGGTCTTGCCGAAGGCGAAGAGCGCCTTCTCGGCGATCACAGGCAGAGACTGGCGAACCATAGGCGTGGTGACGCGGCGGCTGAAGGAGACGGCCTTCGGTGAAAAGCTGAAGGCGTTGTCCCCGAACAGACTGTATCGGACGGCAAACACGAACATGGACAGCTCTGACACAAGAGAAGCTACGGCGATCATATTCAGGCCGCTCTCCAGAACATAGACAAAATATGCTGTGAGCCCGAGCTTGACCAGGATCATGGCAATGTTCAGGATGAAGATGCGCCTTGCGTTTCCGCGGGCGCGTTCGACCGAGATATAGACGCTGTTTAGGAAGTTCACGACCATGACGAAAAGCTGGATCGTGAAGTATTCCCTGCCCACAGCGATGAGCTCCTCGGGCGTCCCGGCGAGACGCAGAAAGCTCTCCGTAAAGGGGAGAATAGCGGCGAGGATCAGAAGCCCGAGCGTCAGGCTGAGCGCGTAGAGACTGCTCACCCGCTGCCGCACCAGCAGAAAGTCGCCTTCCCCGTAGGCGCGGCTGATCTGAATGCCCGCACCGACCGCCAGACCGCCGCCCACGGAGGACAGCAGAAGGTTTATCTGCGCAAGATATGCGACCGCCGAGACAGACTCCTTGCTGATGTGCGAGGCCATCAGCGTGTCCAAAATGGTGAAAATGGCAGCAAGCCCCTGATACAGCGCCAGCGGCGTTCCGATATAAAGGATTACCTTCCACATCGGCGCGTTCAAGCTCATGTCCAGAAAGCGCCTGTCGCGGCTTGTTAATTCTGCTTTGATTGCCATAGGATCACCCCTCAGCGCGTTTTGCGGTATTCCCGCGGCGTCATGCCGTATTTCTTCTTAAAAACATCTTTGAAATAGTTGCTGTCGGAAAAACCGTTTCGCAGCGCGATATCCGTCACGCTGTCGTTGGTGGAGATCAACTCAAAGGCGGCGCTGCGCAGGCGGATAAAGACCAGATAGTCGTGCACCCCGATGCCCGCCGCTTCCCGGAATTTCCGGCTGAGATAATTCGGGCTGAAGCCTGCGGCCGCCGCAATATCCGCGGCGCTGATCTGCTGACGGAAATGCTCGTTGATATAGCGGGCGGCCAGAAGCACCTGGCGATCCGTGGTGTGGATGCTGGCAGGCGTCTCCGTCAGCAGCAGGCAGACGCGGCTGCACAGCAGCAGGAGTTCCTGAAGCTGGAGCCGGAGCATGAGCGGGGAGCGCTCATCAAAACCGCGATCCTCCGCTGCCATGCGCATGATAATCCGGCCGATTTCCCGCCGGGCATCGGTGGGCACCTGAAAAATACGCACCTGGGAGAGAAAGTCCGCACCGTCAGGAAAATGGGATATCAGCTCACTTTCCAGGTCCCCGGCGCGGAAATAGATGCCGCAGCGGAGGCAGGAGCCGAAAAGATAACGCGTGAAATGGAAGACATGCGGCGGAATCAGAAGAAAGTCGCCGTCATGGAGATCGAACATGGTATCTTCAATGAAAAAGCGGCAGGAGCCATGCTCGATATAGGCGAGCTCATAATACGGATGACAATGATGGCCTTGCATCACGCAGCCTGCTTCGCGGGTTTTCCGATCCACATGCACCCGTGTGATCTCGCCGCTCACCGTTCGGATCTCGTTTTTCATGTCATCCCTCCTGCCAGTGTTGAAGAAACAGTAAAATTATGAAATAGTCGTGGAATATCTGTATTAATCACGCAACAAAAACTGTAAAATATACCAGAAATAGAATCGTGATTGCAAGGGAATTGAAGCATTTTCACCAAAAACGATAGGCGTTTTTTGTACAAAAGGAGGAAAAAATGCAGCTTGGCATCCGTTTGCACGATGTAAACGCGTCAGCGCCGGAGGCGGAGCGGACGCTCGAAGCCCGGGCTCGCAAGGCCGGGGAGGAGGGCTTCTGCTGCGTTCATCTGGCGCTTTCCAAATGTATCCCTGGTTTTGACTTTGACGACGCCGCGCTGACCGAAGGCCTGGCCGCCTATGTGCGCCGCGTGTTCCGGAAGCAGGAGCTTGATGTGGCGGTGCTGGGCTGCTATCTGAATCTGGCCCATCCGGACCGCGAGAAGCTGAAAGCGTTTCAGGAGCGCTATTTCGGCAGCCTGCGTGTGGCAGCGCTTGCGGGCGTCAGCGTGGTCGGTACCGAAACCGGCGCGCCGAATGCGGCCTACAAGCTGGACGCCAACACGCACAGCCCGGAGGCGCTGCGCACCTTCATGTGGAATCTGGAGCCGATTCTGGAGCGGGCGGAAAAGTACGGCGTCATGTTTGCCATCGAGCCGGTATGGAATCATATCGTCTACAATGCCGACCGCGCGCTTGAGGTGCTTGAGGCCATGAAGAGCCCGAACCTCCGCATTATCTTTGATCCGGTGAATCTGCTCGGCTCAGAGAATGTCGACGAGCGTGAGCGCGTGTTTGAGGACGCGATGGACAAGCTCTGCGACCACATTGCGGTGGTGCATCTCAAGGACTTTGTCCGTCAGGACGGAAAGCTTGTCAGCGTCGCGGCGGGCACGGGCGAGATGGACTATACGGAGATCCTGCGCTTTATCAAGGCCAGAAAGCCCTGGATCCAGGCGACCCTTGAGAACACGACAAACGAAAACGCCGTTCAGGCGAGAGAGTTTATTGAGAGAAAGTATCAGGAAATATAGGGCGCTGACTTATTCCCAATCCGGTCATCGCGCACCGGTGACCGATGTGCGGAAACTGCCCGCAATGAAAGCATGATTTATTAATTCGGCAATTAAAGAATCGCAAATCTCTTGCAGAAACGTAAGAAATTGCCGAATTAATAAATGCCATTTTTTCGGTTACCCCGACAAGGGCGAGAAAAATGGCATATTTATAATGTTACTCCGGCTGTACAGCCCTATGGCATGGGAGTATTTAACTGCCGGAGTAATAAAACGCTCTGTTGCACCAATCGACCCTTCCCGAAACCTCCGGCGTCTCATAAAACCGCGCGGTGCGGTCGCGGCCGGAATCGCGCCAGGGGTTAAAGCCCTCGGGCTTGATATGCGCCTCATAACGGCAGTTCTCAAAACGCGCCAGCCCGTAATCCCGCCAGGGCCGGGCGAGGAAGACGGAGGCGTCCGCCGTACCTGCATCCCGCGTAAAATCGCAGCGCCGGAAAGTGAAGCCTTCCCGCTGCTCCAAAGCGTGTGCGGGCGCCGCCACATAGCCGTGATCCCGCCCGTCAAAAACGGACACGATCTCGCAGTTTTCAAACAGGGCTTCGCCGCAGCCAAAGATGAAATCGACCGAGCCCTCGATCCGGCAGTTCGTAAAGCGCTGACGCAGGAGCCGGTTCTGCCGCAGCTCATCCGGGAGGAAGCCGTCGTAGCGCTCGATCAGATCCGCCGGCAGCGGGCCGAGGAAGAGCGTGTCCTGCGTGGAGCGCAGCAGACAGCGATCCATCTCAAAATCGTCGCCATAGACGCTCAACGCAACCTCCTGCCCCTTTTCGGCAGGGTCAAGCGCGTCGTTGACGATCGCAAGATCACGCATGCTCACACCGTCGGCGCAGATTGCCGCAGTCCAGGTGCGGAAGGTGTTGTACTCACGCCCCTGCGCGTCAAGCTTCCTGGCGTAATCGTCCCAGACCAGGACGCTCTTTGCAGCGCCCTCTCCGACCAGATGCAGACCGGGCGTCCGGACGACAAGCTTCTCCCGCCAGATACCTTCGCCGAGACGGAGCACGGCGCCGGGCTCTGCGCGGTCAATCGCGGCCTGGAGATTTTCACCCGGAAGAACAAATATTTCAGCCATACCGGTTTCCCTTCTCTTCCATATATTTCTATATATGATTATAACACAGGCAAAAGAGGCGGGGCAAACGGATTTGCCAAAGGAGCCCGTTTTATCCATGCAGGTTCTCCGATTTAGACATGTTTGAAGCGGGGAGAAGCTGTTAAAATAAAACTGATATTGGGGATTAGCCCCCGCATTACGGAAAAACCAAACAACCAAACGAAAAGGAACGCCATGAAACGACAGCTAAGCTTTCGGCAGTATCGGAGCATCGACTTAACGCTCTTTGCAGTGATCCTGTGCGTCTCGGAATGGCTGCTCGTCACCTCCGCCACGCGCTGGTTTCCCGACCAGCTCTACACCGTTTCGCTTGTCGGCGCGCTTACGGCGATCGTGATGATGCGCTGGGGTCCATGGGCGGCGATCCACGCTTTCCTCGGCGGCGCGGTGTTCTGCCTTGCCTCTCACGGCAGCGGGAGACAGTTCCTGATTTACGCCGTGGGAAACCTGCTCTCCATGCTCATGCTGATTCCGCTGCGCCGTCTCGGCGGTGAGCGGATACGAAACGACAGCTTTCTGAGCGTCTGTTTCGGCCTCGGGACGCTGCTGCTGATGCAGCTTGGCCGCGCGCTTCTGGCGATGCTGACGGGCGCCGAGCTCCAAAGCGCACTCGGCTTTTTTACAACGGACACGCTTTCCCTCCTCTTCACCGGGCTGATACTCTGGGTGGCCCGGCGGGCGGACGGAATTTTTGAAGATCAAAAGCACTATCTTCTGCGCATTCACAACGAAGAAAAAGGAGGATTTTGATGAAATCAAAAGCGGCAGATTTTCTCATCTACGACGAGGCAACAGGCCGGTACCGCGAGAGTCCGGAGCAGGCCGTCCGAGATGATGTGGAGAAGCATTACTGGCTGCACGTCGGGCGTTCGATCCTGAAGGACTGGCGGCTGTACCTCATGCTGATCCCCATGCTTCTGGTGTTCCTGTTCTGGCGTTACTTCCCGATGTACGAGCTGCTTGGCTGCTTCAAGGTATCGGATGAGGTGCTCCCCGTGTCGGAGCAGCTCTTCTCCGGCTTCTCGTACTTCAAGCGCCTGCTCATCGGCGGGGACGATCTTTCCGCCGAGTTCTGGCGGGCTATGCGCAATACCTTTATCCTCAGTTTTTATGGTCTCTGCTTCGGCTTCCCGATGCCGATCATCCTGGCGCTGTTCTTCAACGAGATCAAGTCGAACATCGCCCGCAGCGTCTATCAGGTGCTGACCTACCTGCCCAAGTTCATGTCCACGGTTGTTATGACCTCTCTGGTCGTGATGCTGGTCAAGCAGGGCTCCCTGACGAGCGGCATGGGCATCGTCTCCCAGTTCCTGGCGAAAGTCGGCTGGATCAGCGAGGAAGTGGCGAGATCCGGCCTGCTGAACAATCCCCGCTTCTTCCGCCCGATCTACATCATCAGCGGCATCTGGGAGAGCGCGGGCTACGACAGCATCGTCTTCTTCGCCGCCATCATCGCCATCTCCCCCACGAGCTACGAGGCCGCGCAGATCGACGGCGCGGGCAAGTGGGCCCAGATGCGCTATGTGGTCCTGCCGAGCATTCTGTCCACCATCGTCATCATGCTCATCACGCGTATCGGCTCCCTTCTCAACATCGGTTATGAGAAGGTGCTGCTGCTCTACAACACCAATACCTACGTGACCGCTGACGTGGTCTCCACTTTCGCGCAGCGCTACGGCCTCGCGGGCGCGGCCAAGGGCATCGCCTCCGCCGCCGAAATGATGAACAACGTCGTCGGCATGCTGCTGGTCATCGGCGCCAACACCATCGCGCGCAAGGCGTCGGATGTTTCGCTCTACTAAAAGGAGGGGACGGCAATGAAAAGAAAGCTGGAAGTCTCTGAGCTGATCTTCAAGATCATCAGCTACACCCTGCTTACCATCTTCGCGCTGGCCTGCCTCTATCCCTTCGTGTACGCGATCTCCGCCGCCATCAGCGGCCGCACCGCGGTCGAGTACGGCCAGATCGTCCTCTTCCCGAAGAACATCCAGTTCGACGCCTTCAAGCGCATGTTCAACGACAACATGTTCTGGAACGCCTACTCGAACACCCTGTTCGTCACCTTCTACGGCACGGTCTGGGCGCTGTTCTACTCCATCCTCGGCGCCTACGCCCTGTCCAAGAAGAGACTGCTGTTCCGCAAGTTCTTCAACTTCTTCCTGGTGTTCACCATGTGGTTCGCCGCGGGCATTGTGCCGCAGTACCTGAACTATCTGGACACCAAGCAGATCTTCAACGCCATCGGCATCATGGACGACAAGTGGCTGGTCGTTATCGCAATGGGCATGGCGGCCATGAACATCATCCTGCTGCGCAACGCCTTTGAGGGCGTCCCCAGCGAGATCGAGGAGGCTGCCATCGTCGACGGCGCCAGCGAGTTCCAGGTGCTCACCAAGGTCTACCTCCCCATGTGCAAATCCACCATCGCCACCGTGGCGCTGTTCTTCGGCATCTCCCGCTGGAACGGCTACTTCTGGGCACGCCAGATGATCTCCAACTCCAACGAGCACCCGCTGCAGGTTTTCATCCGTCTGCGTCTCGAGGAGTTCACCGACGCCGAGGCCATGGCGGGCTGGAACCAGCCCTACGCCTCCGACTCCGTCATCTACGCGCTGATCGTGTGCTCCATCGTTCCCATTCTCATCATCTACCCCTTCATTCAGAAATACTTTGCCAAGGGCACCAATGTCGGCGGCGTGAAGGAGTAATCCAGGGCATTACCGGTTTCCCGGATACGATACCATGTAATACTGAAAAACACCAGCAAAGTGATTTCCCTGCTGCTGATCGTCGCCATGATGGCGACCCTGCTTGCAGGCTGCGGCAAAAAGATTGATGTTGACCAGATCGCCCAGCCTGCCGCCACCGAGGCGCCCGCTGCCGCCGAAGCCCCTGCTGCCGAAGCGCCCGCAGAGGCCGCCGCTCCTGCCGAACTGAGCTACGCGCCCGGCACCACGCTGCGCATGGCCACCGGCTACAACTCCACCAAGACCGGCCTGAGCCTCGACGCCGAGGTTGCGGGCGAAGGCATCACCCTGGCCGACGGTGTGACCTACCATGCCGGCGACCTCAAGCCCACCTGGGTCGAGGTTGAGAAGCGCCTGAACGTCAAGTTCGAGGACAAGTACCAGGGCAATACCGCCAACAACGAGTTCGACTACTGGAAAGAGCGCATGGGTGACGTGGACATGGTCTCCGGCACCGCCGCAAAGCTCACCGAGTACGGCGAGCAGGGCGTCGTCGTCAACATCGGCGACTACCTCGACTCTATGCCCAACTTCAAGGCCTATCTCGAGGCCAACCCCATTGTCCGCCTCTCCATCACCGGCAACACCAACAACGGCGCCATCTACTTCAGCCCCTACTTTGACGGCGTGAACGATATCGAGCGTATGCCCCTCATGCGCTCCGACATGGTTCAGAAGCTCCTCGACGGCGAGGGCGAGTTCACTGCCGACAAGTGCAACAATACCTCCGCTCCCGTTTATGAGCCCTACATGCCCACCTCCGGCAAGATCGAGATCGACGTCGTCAAGCCCGACGGCTCCGCGGTTGAGACCATCGCCAAGGATTACGACGCCGCCGGCAACATCGTCGCCAAGATGAACGAGGCCGGCTCCATCGACGGCGTGACCGCTGTCAACATGCTCCGTGAGTATATCGACAAGGCCTACAACGGCTACTACGGCACCGAGCGCTCCAACCTCTTCATCGGCCAGAACGCCGCGTGGGACGCCGACGAACTCGTCGCCCTTCTCCGCTGCGTCGTCGCCAACCCCCAGACCCTTAACGGCACCGACTCTATCCAGGGCCTCTTCTCCCGCGAGGACAACAACAACCAGCGCCGCGTCGACGTGATGCGCTTTGCCGGCAACCTCTTCGGCATCCGCGGCATTGAGTCCCGCCAGGATTACCTCTACTTCGATTATGACGGCTCCCTGAAGGACGCCCGTCAGAATCCCGAGACCTACAAGGCCATGGAGCGCATGAACAACATGGTCAAGGAAGGCCTCATCTCCGTCAACTTCGTTGACAACGCCGACGGCAAGACCAAGCAGTATCTGGAGAATGACTCCGGCTTCATGCACTACGACTATAACCAGACCCAGACCCTGTACAACGATCCCAGCCAGGGCGTCTTTGACGAAGGCGAGAAGTACATGGCCGTCATGGTCCCCGTGGCCTGCTGGATGGACGGCACCGAGGGCGGCAACTACATGCGCTTCACCGAGTCCTGGCGCTCTGTCAAGACCGACGGCTGGGGCATCAGCGCCGCCGGCGTCAAGGGCAATGACGACAAGCTCCACGCCGCGCTCAAGCTCATCGACTACGCTTACTCTCCCGAGGGCATGATCCTCATGAGCTACGGCCCCGACGCCTTCATCAAGACCAATGACGACGGCAGCTTCGTGACCTTCCAGTTCAACGGCCAGGAGATGCCCCAGATCGCCGACGCCACCCGCGTCGAGCTCTGGGAGAAGGCCAGCGGCAACTACACCAACTACGCGCGTCAGTTCCTCGGCTCTACCCTGAGCTTTGCAAAGAGCCAGGCCTTTGAGTTCCAGTGCACCACTGAGGTCGGCCGTGAGGGCGCGGGCTACATCTCCAACGCCATCGCGCTCGGCACCATCAAGCACCCGATCCTCGCCGTGACCGAGAACCCCTGGTACATGTCCGTCCCGACCGTCCTGCCCACCACCAAGGCCGAGAATGACATGCTCAACACCTACACCCAGCTCACCGCCAACGGCAGATTCTCCCAGAACAAGGACGGCGAGAACATCTTTGTCAACCAGATCGTCAACGGCTACGCCGAGGAGGGCATGGGCAATGCCGATGCTTCTGCCGAGAAGGTCGCGGGCGAATGGGGCGGCAAGCAGTACCTGGCTCTCAAGACCGACGCCTGGAACCGTCTTCTCGCTTACTACAACGCCATGAACAAATGATCGGGGCGCGCCGCTTTCGATCCTGAAGAACGCAGATTCTCAAGGCCGCGGCATCGCGGAGGAGAAATCCTCCGCGGGCCGTGAGCCGAAGCAGGGAGGCTAACATGTACAAAAAACAGTTAACACTGCAAAAGATCCTTTGCTTTCTGGCGCTTGCCTCGAGCGTGGTCATTTTCCTGTACGCGCTTGGCATCATGACCGATCTGTACGACACCCTGTATTCGACGATGCGCAACCCTGCGGACCTGACCCAGACGGACGTCCCCGGCTCCATTGTCTACTACAACATGCAGCCCTGGAACGCCTATTTTCTGCACTGGTCCATCGGGATGATCCTGCTGGCGTGCCTGCTGTTCATCACAAACACGCATATCCGCCGCAGATATTACATCGGCAACTACATCGCGATCGGCGCATTTGCCATTGCAAACTTCTACCTCGCTTTTGAATCCCACGGCTATATCGAGGCGTTTAAAGAGCGCTTCCTCCGCGTTGATTTCGAGGCGCTCAAGGCTCATTCGGAGCTTTGGAAAACCGCATATACCGAATCGACCTTCTGGTTCGATATCCACTATGCGATCTTTGCGTTCTCCATTCTCGTGTCTCTGGCGCTGATTGCCTGCACGGTATGGAAAATCCGCCTGATGAAGGAAGAAAAGAAACTCATTGAAGACGGAAGGAGGGCGACGGCATGAACGATGATAAACTCACCCGGCTTGACCGCATGCGCTATACCAAGAACACGCTGGCGTCCGGCCTCGCACTGCTGGCGATCCTGTTTGACGTGTTTTTCTTCATCAGCATCTATGAATCCAATGTCGGCTCCTGGTACTACAACATCCTTATGGGCGCGTCCATCCTGTATAACCTGATCTTCCTCCTGGCGGCATTTCTCTGCTCCGAGGGCATCAAGAATTACAAGATCAGCTACGCGTATGTGATGATCGTGCTCGGCATCATCCAGCTCGTTCGCATCTTCATCTACCCGGTGACGGCGCACAACTCCACCGTCATCATTCAGGAGCAGGCCGTCACCGTCATGGAGACGCCGCAGTTCATCCGCTGCGCTCTGTATCTGGTGCTGTCGGCCGCCTGCCTGTTTGTGGGCGCGTTCGTCGGCATGACCCGCAGCAAACAGCTCAGCGCGCATCTCAAGGCCCTGGGTCTCACGGCGTAAAGGAGGGGGAAGAACGTATGGCAGAACTGAATGTTCAGCACGTAGACAAGATCTATGACAACAACGTACAGGCGGTCTTCGACTTCAACCTTGACGTCAAGGACGGCGAGCTGATCGTCCTGGTCGGCCCCTCCGGCTGCGGCAAATCCACCACCTTGCGCATGATTGCGGGGCTGGAGGATATCTCCAGGGGCAAGCTCCTGCTCGACGGCAAGGACATCACCCAGACCCCGGCCAAGGACCGCGACATGGCGATGGTCTTCCAGAGCTATGCGCTCTACGGCCACATGACCATTTACGAAAACATGGCCTTCTCGCTGACGCTGCGCAAGGAAAACCCCAACGTCATCCATAAGAAGGTTCTGGCTGCGGCGGAGATCCTCGGCCTGACCAGCCAGCTCAACAAGAAGCCCAGCCAGCTCTCCGGCGGCCAGCGCCAGCGTGTGGCCATGGGCCGCTCCATCGTCCGCAACCCCAAGGTCTTCCTCTTTGACGAGCCGCTTTCAAACCTCGACGCCAAGCTCAGAGGCGCGACCAGACGTGAGATCCTGCTGCTCCACAAGCGCCTGCAGGCCACCATGCTCTACGTTACGCACGACCAGACCGAGGCCCTGACCCTCGCCGACCGCATCGTCTGCATGTCCATGGGACACGTCCAGCAGGTCGGCACCCCGCTGGAGCTCTACGACGCTCCCGCAAACCGCTTCGTGGCAAGCTTCATCGGCCTGCCGCCCATGAACTTCTTCTCCGCCACCGTCCGTGAGGGCGCACTCGAGGGCAAAGGCTTCCGCGTGGCGCTCAGTGAGGAGGAAAAGGGGATCCTGCTTCCCTACGCGGGCAAGGAGATCGACCTGGGCGTCCGCCCCGAGGACGTCATTCAGGGCGACGAAATCGCCATGAACGTCTTTTCCAACGAAAACCTCGGCATGAATACCCTGGTGCACGGCCACCTCGGCGGCGGCGAGAAGGTCTCCGCCAAGCTGCGCGGCTGGTACGATTATAAAAACGGAGACAATGTGAACGTCGCCTTCGCGCGCAAGCACTTCTTTGATAAGGAGAGCGGCGTTGCCATCAGAAAGGGGGCCAAAGCATGAGCGCAAAAGAAAAGAAATCCTCGAACATGCCTGAGTTCCTGCGCCGCTTCTTCGTTGCGCTGAAGCGTCAGCCCTCCATCATCGCACTGGTCGTGCTGATTATCGCGTTCTTCTACTACTCTCTGAACCTTACGCATATCTCCGATACGACGGCAAAGATCCAGGGCCCCGGCATGGGTCTGAGTGGCTTTGCGACGATGCTCTTCTCCATGCTGTCTCTGGTCTGCTTCCTCAACGCTTTCCCGAAGCGCAAAAAGCCCGTGATCCCCATGGTCGTCCTGATGTTCGTGATGTTCGGGATCATCATCTACTGTGATTATCACTACTCCGGCCTGATCATGACGGCGCTGACGCGTGAGGTCAACCCGATCAAGCTCGACGCCTCCACCACCTACATCGCACAGGCCTACAATGTCCTGCAGAATCACATGATACTTGAGGGCGTCGGCGTTGTTCTGGTGCTGCTTATGCCGGTCTACAGCAAGCTGCTGCGCAAGATCAACACCTCCATCACGGTGGAGGACAACGGCAAGCTCGACGTGATCGACATCTCCGGCGAAGATTAAAATTTTCCTTTCCCGTAGGGGTCGATCCCCTGATCGACCTGCCGGTCATGCTATGCCCGTCTGCGGGCCGATGAAGGCATCGGCCCCTACGGAACGCCATTTACCACAGCGAAAAGAGGAAACCTATGGCACGCAAGAAAAACGGCCGCACGGCGCCTGAGGACAGCCGCACAACCGCTGAATACTACAAGCTCCACACCCAGGCGGTTCGTGATCTGGCCGAGGCCGATGAAAACAACTCGCCCGAGATCCCGCAGGAGGAGCTGGACAAATACCGCTCCGGCCCGAAGATCCGCCTCAAAAACTGGGCCAAGGCGATCCTCATCAAAATCTGGTTTGCGGGCTCAGTCTGCTTCTTCATTTTCTGGGGCCTGAGCTCCTATGTCGCGGATCGGCTGGACCTGCTGCTGATCTTCGGTATTGTCCTCGGCATTGTGACCGATCTTCTGACCAACAATATCCTCCGCACCTACGCGGAGACGCCCGGCGCGAACGACCGCTGGATGATGTTTCCCGAAAAGCGCTACATCACTTTTCCTCTCAATATCCTGTACGCGATTGTGCTGCTTCTGTGCACGGATTTCCTCTATATGCTCATCAATCTCGCCATTGCCGGCGTTACCGGCGGGGCGGGCGGCTACACGCTCGGCGTGGGGCCTATCCTCTTCGGCGTCTTCTACACGGCGTTTGACCTGCTGTTTATCTCCATAAAACGCATGCTGCAGGAAATTGTTGCAGATGCGAAATCAAATGCGAAAAGGCGCGATTGACCATGAATTTGAAAACCCTCTTCTCCGGGGCAAGCTCCGCCTGCTTTGAGCTGCTTAACGAAGCTCCCTATTATGCCCCCGAAGAATTCAAAGTGCTCCTGGACGGCAAGGAGCAATATACCTGCGAAAGCAATGTTTTCTCCCTCTACGGCCTTGAGCCGAAGAAGGATTACAGCCTGCGCGTTGCGGGAACGAATTTTGAAGCGGAACTGTCTTTCTCCACCGCGGCCGAGTGCTGCTGCATCGACGTGCGTACATTCGGCGCCGTCGGCGACGGGGAGCGCGACGATACCCAGGCGATCCAGACGGCGATCAGCTACCTGCCGGAGGGCGGACGCCTGGTTTTCCCGGCTGGCGATTATCTGACACGCCCGCTGACGCTCAAGAGCCATATCACGCTCGAGCTTCAGGAGAACGCAAGGCTCCTCGGCTGGACAAAGCGTGAAGACTATCCCATCGACCCCGCCTTTGTCATTGACACAAAGGGAAACGAAATCCATTTCAGCGGCTTCGAGGGCAACGCCGTGCCCATGTACCGCTCCCTGATCACTGCCCAGTATGCCGAGGATATCACCATTGTCGGCCCCGGCACGGTGGACGGCAACGCCCCCAATACGGACTTCTGGGTCGACTTCCACAGCTTTCCTGCGGCAAGACCGCGCACGCTGTTCTTCAACCGCTGCAAGAACATCACGGTACACGGCGTACACGTCTGCAATTCCGCCTCCTGGCAGATTCATCCCTATTACTCCGAACACCTCGGCTTTTATGACGTAAAGGTTTCGGCGCCCAAGAACAGCCCCAACACCGACGCGCTGGACCCCGAGTCCTGCGACGGCGTGGAGATCATCGGCTGCCGCTTCACCGTCGGCGACGACTGCATCGCCATCAAGTCCGGCAAGATTGAGCTCGGCACAAAGTTCAACCGCCCCGCGATCCGCCACACCATCCGCAACTGCCTTATGGCCTTCGGCCACGGCGCGATCACGCTCGGCAGCGAGATCGGCGCGGGCGTGCAGGATCTGAGTGTCAGCCAGTGCCTGTTCCGCGGGACTGACCGCGGTCTGCGCATCAAGAGCCGCCGCGGGCGCGGAAAGAACTGCCGCATCGACGGCGTGAGCTTTGACAATATCCGCATGGAGGGTGTGCTGACT
The DNA here is from genome assembly GCA_900321275.1 of uncultured Eubacteriales bacterium. Lineage (GTDB taxonomy): Bacteria > Bacillota > Clostridia > Oscillospirales > Oscillospiraceae > Limivicinus. The sequence continues at coordinate 60,940 of ONVI01000007.1, forward strand.
CCGGTGGCCATCAACCTCTGGTACAACTGCTGCGATCCGGATCGCGATAGCGAATACGTCTGGTCGCGCGAGCACCTGCCTGTGGACGACCGGACGCCGTATATGGGCTCCTTCCACTTCAAAAATCTTCTCTGCACGGACGCGGAGGTCGCCGCCTGCTACATCGACGGTCTGCCCGAAGCGCCGATCGGCGAGGTCAGCTTTGAGAATGTGGATATCCGCTTCTCTCCGGATGCAAAGCCCGGCGTTCCGATCATGGAAAACTTCGCAAAGCAGCGCTGCCGCCTCGGTATGTATTTTGATAATGTCCGCCGCATTCGTCTCGAGAACGTCCGGCTCTCGAACGTGGACGGCGAGAATCTCATCGCCGATCATTACGAGAAGCTTGATTTGAAGAACTTTTGTGAGGGTTGAGTATGTACGAAGAAATTGACGCCTACGTCCGGGGCCTGATCGAAAAGTCCTCGCCGTCTCACACGGCCTGGAACATCGAAAGCGTCCGGGAGGGAAGACCCGCAAGCTGGAACTATATCGACGGCTGCATGATTACTGCCCTGCTTGCCATGAGCGATATCACCGGGGACGCGCGTTACTTCGACTTTGCGGAGAGCTTTATCGACTGGTTCGTGCTGGACGACGGTACGATCCGCACCTATGACCGTAAAAAATACAATCTCGACGATATCAACGAGGGGCGCGTCCTTTTCCCCCTGTACGCAAAGACGGGGAAGGAGAAGTATAAAAAGGCCGCCGGGAATCTCTATCGGCAGATTCAGGAGCAGCCGCGCACCTTTGAAGGAAACTTCTGGCACAAGGCCATCTATCCCAATCAGGTCTGGCTGGACGGCCTGTATATGGCCCAGCCCTTCTATGCCCTGTATGAGACCACCTTCGGCAGCGGCGACGTGAGCGATACCCTTTCCCAAATCGCCAATGTCCGCCTGCGCATGTTCGACGAGGCGCGCAAGCTTTATTATCACGGCTATGACGCGACCCGCACGATTTTCTGGGCCGATCCCGTGACGGGCTGCTCCAAAAACTTCTGGCTCAGGAGTGTCGGCTGGTTTTCCGTGGCGCTCGTTGATCTCTGCGAAATCCTCCCCAACGGCGCGGGCAGAGATCGCCTGTGCGAAATCTTCAACGAGCTGATCGCGGGCGTCGCCCCCTATGCCGACAAGGAAACCGGCCTCTACTGGCAGGTGGTCGACCAGGGAGGACGCGAGGGCAACTATCTTGAAACGAGCGGCAGCAGCATGCTTGCCTATTCGATGCTCAAGGGCGCGCGCCTCGGCGTACTGCCCAAAGAATACGCCGCGAAAGGCGAGAAAACCTTCCGCGGCATCGTGGATAAGTATTTGTCCTTTACGGATGGGGAACTGAATCTGGGAGGCATCTGCCTGGTGGCGGGTCTCGGCCCGGAGGACAATCCCCGGCGCGACGGCAGCTATGAGTACTATATCTCCGAGCCTGTCGTGGAAAACGACGCCAAAGGCGTCGCGCCCTTTGTGCTGTGCTATACGGAGATCAAGCGTCTGGGCGTATCTTGATGGAGTCTCCGTCCTTTACCTCCTCGCGCTCCGACTGTCGTTCCTCCTGATACCGGGAAGGGGAGACCCCGTATTTCTTCCGGAAGATCTTGGAGAAATACAGCGGCTCACGAAAACCGCAGAGGTGGCAGATTTCCGAAATATTTGCGCCGTTTTTATCGCTGCGGCCGAGACGCTCCGCCGCTGCCTGCAGCCTGGTATCGCTGAGAAACTGATGCGGCGTTGTGCCGACCGTCTTCTTGAAAAGCTTGCGCAGATAATCGTAGTTGAAGGGCAGGGAGCGGAGATACTGATCCAACTCCAGATTCTCGTCCGGGTAGTTGCGGATGATGTAGCTTGCGATCTCCTCAACAATGGGATTCTGTACCGGCGCGTGCAGATAAGTGCTGACGAGGACGAGAAAGAGGTTTGCATAAGCCGAAAGCAGAACCGACTGCTTGCCGGGTTCGCTGCTGAAATGATAGAAGATCGCAGTCACGGCGTCCAGAATGAAGTGGTTGCCGTCGTCGTGGAGCACAGCGGGCTCACGCAGACTCAGGGCGGGCTTGACCATATTGAAGTGAATGTTGGTAAAGCCGGTGCCGCTCTCGTTGCGGTGGTAGACCATCGGAGGAATCAGAAGCAGATCGCCCGCCTTGTAGGAAATGCTGCCCTCTTTATAAGTAAGCAGGCCTTCGCCGGAGGTGCAGTATATAAACTCCCAGCTCGTGTGGGCATGTGTTGATACGGAAAAAGTAATCAGATGCTTTCCCGCATAGATGATCTCATTCATATGCGATCGCTCCTTTCCTGTATAGTGTAACAGCAAATGTCCGTTTTGTCCATATAGAAAATCCTTTTAATCCATATAATGAAGTAATTTGAGACGATCAAGGGGGATTCAGGAATGGCATATTTAACGCTGAAGAACATCAACAAGATCTACCCAAACGGCTATCACGCGGTCCACAATTTCAATCTGGATATGGAGCGGGGCGAATTTATCGTCTTTGTCGGACCCTCCGGCTGCGGAAAATCCACGACGCTGCGCATGATTGCGGGACTCGAGGATATCTCAAACGGCGAGTTCCTGATTAACGGCAAGCGCGCCAACGAGCAGGGCCCGCGGGAGCGCGGCGTGGCGATGGTCTTCCAGAGCTACGCGCTCTATCCCCAGATGAGCGTCTATGACAACATCGCCTTCGGTCTGGAGCTCCAGGGCGCGGACGATGATTATATCGACGAGAAGGTGCGCAACACGGCCCGCATCCTCGGCCTGACCGATTACCTTGACCGTCTGCCGAGGGCGCTCTCCGGCGGCCAGCGCCAGCGTGTCGCCATCGGCCGTGCGCTCATCCGCAAGGTCGGCATCTTCCTTATGGACGAGCCGCTTTCCAACCTCGACGCCAAGCAGCGCGTCACCATGCGCTCCGAGATCACGCAGATCCACCGCGAGACCGGCGCGACCACCATCTACGTCACCCATGACCAGACCGAGGCCATGACCATGGCCGACCGCATCGTCGTCATGAAGGACGGCTATGTCCAGCAGGTCGGCACCCCGCGGGAGCTCTACTTCAACCCCGTCAACGTCTTCGTCGCGGGCTTCATCGGCGAGCCGCCCATGAACTTTATCCGCACAAAGCTCAACGGCGGGAAGATCGACATCGCGGGCAAGACCCTCGATCTCACAAAGCTGGGCAAAAAGCTCGGCGCATACGAGGGCAAGGAGATCGTCTTCGGCTTCCGTCCCGAGGCCATCCGTCTCGGCTCGCATGACAAGGCCTATGTCCTGCCGGCGACAGTGGAGCTGACCGAGATGCTGGGCGATAACACCAACGTCTACATCACCATGGGCGACATACACCCCATTCTCAAGGTCGACCCGCACGACACGCCCGAAATCGACAGCGAAATCCTCTTCTCGATCCCGTATGAGAGCGTCTACCTCTTTGACGGCGAAACCGAGAAGGTCATTGAATAAGGAGGTAACACATGGATATCCGTTACGCGGCAAACCCGAATGATGTAAAACGCTATACCACCGAAGAGCTCAGGAAGGAATTCCTGATCGAAAACCTGTACGTTCCCGATACCGTTGTGGCAGTATACAGCCATGTCGACCGCATGGTGACGCTCGGCTGCATGCCCGTCAAGGAGACCGTCTCCATCGACAAGGGCATCGACATTTGGGCAAACTTCGGCACCCACTATTTCCTGGAGCGCCGCGAGATCGGCATCTTCAATATCGGCGGCGCAGGCAAGATCACCGTCGACGGCACGGTCTACGAGCTTGGCTACAAGGACTGCCTCTACATCACCATGGGCGCGAAGGAAGTCCTCTTCTCCAGCGACGACGCTTCCAAGCCCGCCAAGTTCTACATGGTTTCCGCCCCCGCGCACCGGAGCTATGAGACAAAGCTTCTGAAGATCGCCGACGCGAACAAGAAGCCTCTCGGCGACATGACTACTTCCAACAAGCGCGTCATCAATCAGTTTATCCATCCCGCCGTCCTCAAAACCTGCCAGCTCTCCATGGGCATGACCGTGCTGGAGCCGGGCAGTGTCTGGAACACCATGCCCGCCCACACCCATGAGCGCCGCATGGAGGTCTACATGTACTTTGAAGTCCCCGAGGATCAGGTCGTCTTCCACATGATGGGCCAGGGACAGGAGACCCGCCACATCGTCATGACCAACGAGCAGGCCGTCATTTCTCCGTCCTGGTCGATCCACGCCGGGGCCGGCACCTGCGCTTACACCTTTATCTGGGCCATGGGCGGCGAGAACCAGGAATTCGACGACATGGACGTTATTCCCACAAACAAACTGAAATAATACAGGAGGAACGATCAACATGGACATGATGAAAAAATTCTCCCTCGAGGGCAAGGTTGCTCTCATTACCGGCGCGTCCCATGGCATCGGCATGGCGATCGCCAACGCCTTTGCGGCTGCCGGCGCGACGATCTGCTTCAACTGCTCCAGCGAGGGTTCCAGAGTCCGTGCGCTGGAGACCTACAAGGCCAACGGAGTTGATGCCCACGGCTATGTCTGCGACGTCTGCGACGAGGAGGCCGTCAAAGCTCTCGTAGCGCAGATCAAGGAAGAAGTCGGCGTCATCGACATCCTGGTCAACAACGCCGGCATCATCAAGCGCATCCCCATGATTGAGATGAGCGCTGAGGATTTCCGCCAGGTCATCGACGTCGACCTGAACGCCCCCTTCATCGTCTCCAAGGCCGTCATTCCCGGCATGATCGAAAAAGGCCATGGCAAGATCATCAACATCTGCTCCATGATGTCCGAGCTCGGCCGTGAGACCGTCTCCGCCTACGCGGCTGCCAAGGGCGGCCTGAAAATGCTGACCCGCAACATCTGCTCCGAGTACGGCGAATACAACATCCAGTGCAACGGCATCGGCCCCGGCTATATTGCCACCAGCCAGACCGCGCCCCTGCGTGAGCGCCAGCCGGACGGCAGCCGCCATCCCTTCGACCAGTTCATCGTCGCCAAGACCCCTGCCGCCCGCTGGGGCGAGGCCGAGGATCTGATGGGCCCCGCCGTCTTCCTCGCTTCCGACGCTTCCAACTTCGTCAACGGCCATATCCTGTATGTCGACGGCGGCATCCTCGCCTACATCGGCAAGCAGCCCTAATTGAATACTCGCGGTTTTCACTGCGCGCAACGCGCCGGTCATAGCTACCCTACAGGACGACTATGATCGGCTCGTCGCGCATCAAAAGCGCTTTCACTCGAAAAAATCTCCGAAAACAAACTGCGATTCCGCTATACAGGAGCGCGTTTTCCTGTTATGATTGAACTGCTGTAACCGGACAGAAATACCAGAACCAGTGAGGAGGAATACATCATGAATGCCATGAACGAGAAGATCAGCGCCATCGGCGTGGTGCCGGTCATCAAGCTCAACCACCCCGAGCGTGACGCTGTGGGTCTCGCAAACGCCCTGTGCGCGGGCGGCGTACCCGTGGCGGAGGTCACCTTCCGCGCGGCGGGCGCCGACAAGGCCATCAAGCTCATGAAGAAAGCCTGCCCCGACATGCTCGTCGGCGCGGGTACCGTCACCAACACCGACCAGATCGACAAGGTCATCGAGGCGGGCGGCGACTTTATCGTGACGCCCGGCTTTGATCCGGAACTTGTCGCATACGCCCAGAAAAAAAATATCCCCATCTTCCCCGGCTGCACTACCGCGTCCGAATATCACCAGGCGCTCAAATTCGGGCTGGAGCTTATCAAGTTCTTCCCGGCCGAGCAGTCCGGCGGCCTTGCCAAGATCAAGGCCCTGTCCGCGCCCTTCCCCCAGTTCAAGGTTATGCCCACCGGCGGCATTTCTCTGAAAAACCTCAAGGACTACATCTCCGCGCCCGTCATCGCCGCATGCGGCGGCAGCTACATGGTAACCGCAGATCTCATCGACAACAACAAGTGGGACGAGATCACCGAGCTGTGCAAAAAGTCCAGAGAAATCGTCGAAGAAGCCAGAAAGTAATTCGTTTATAAAAACGTCTGTTTGAATATTATCAGGAGGATTGATTATCATGGAACTGAACCTGCGTCCGAAAGAAGAATGCCGTTTTGACGCCGTATCCCTCGGCGAAGTCATGCTCCGCCTCGATCCGGGCGAGGGCCGTATCCGCACCGCGCGCTCCTTCCGCGCCTGGGAGGGCGGCGGCGAGTATAATGTCATCCGCGGCCTGCACAAGTGCTTCGGCATGGACACCGCCGTGATCACCGCTTTTGCTGACAACGAGGTCGGCAAGCTGATGCGCGACTTCATCGAGCAGGGCGGCGTGAACACCGACCTCATCTACTGGAAGAAGACCGACGGCATCGGCCGCATCTGCCGCAACGGCATCAACTTCACCGAGCGCGGCTTCGGCATCCGCGGCGCCGTCGGCTGCTCCGACCGTGCCAACACCGCCATCTCCCAGGCCACGCCCGCGGACTTCGATTTCGAGTACATCTTCGGCAAGCTGGGCGTGCGCTGGCTGCACACCGGCGGCATCTACGCGGCCCTCTCCGAGCAGGCCTGCGAGACCGTTATCGCCGCCTGCAAGGCCGCCAAGAAGTACGGCACCGTTGTCTCCTATGACCTCAACTACCGCCCCTCCATGTGGAGCGCCATCGGCGGCCTGGACAAGGCCCGCGAGGTCAATCGTGAGGTCGCCAAGTATGTCGACGTCATGATCGGCAACGAGGAAGACTTTACCGCCTGCCTCGGCTTCGAGATCGAGGGCAACGACGCCAATCTCAAGGAACTCAACATCGACGGCTACAAGAAAATGATCGGCAAGGCCGCCGAGACCTATCCCAACTTCAAGGTCGTGGCCACCACCCTGCGCACCGTCAAGACCGCTACCGTCAACGACTGGAAGGCCATCTGCTGGGCAGACGGCGAGATCTACCAGTCCAAGGAGTACAACGGCCTGGAGATCATGGACCGCGTCGGCGGCGGCGACTCTTTCGCCTCCGGCCTTGTCTACGGCCTGATGACCACCGGCGACGCCGAGAAGGCCGTCAACTACGGCGCAGCCCACGGTGCTCTGGCGATGACCACCCCGGGCGACACCTCCATGGCTTCCGTCAACGAGGTCGAGGCCATCATGGGCGGCGCCGGCGCGCGCGTCAAGCGTTGATCCCATGGAGCACCGGAATCCGCTTCTGCCGGAGGTTTCCTCCCAGAAGTTCATCACCTTCGGCGAGATCATGCTGCGCCTGACGCCACCGAACTACGAGAAGATCCGGGTCGCCACCAACTTCGAGGCAAGCTACGGCGGGAGCGAGGCAAACATCGCTCTCGCCCTGGCAAACCTCGGCATCGACAGCACCTTCTTCAGCGTCGTGCCGAACAACTCCCTCGGCAAGAGCGCCGTCAGGATGCTCCGCTCAAACGATGTGCACTGCACACCCGTCATCCTCTCCACCCCGGAGGAGACGCCGACCCACCGTCTCGGCACCTATTACCTGGAAACCGGCTACGGCATCCGTCCCAGCAAGGTGACCTATGACCGCAAGCACAGCGCCATCACGGAATACGACTTTTCCAAGGTCGATCTGGACGCGCTGCTCACGGGCTTTGACTGGCTGCACCTGAGCGGGATCACCCCCGCCCTGTCGCCGAGCTGCGCAGACTTCATCCTCGCCTGCATTCAGAAGGCCAAGGAGCTGGGGCTGACCGTCAGCTTTGACGGCAACTTCCGCTCCCGTCTCTGGACCTGGGACGAGGCACGGGACTTCTGCACCCAGTGCCTGCCCCATGTGGACGTCCTCTTCGGCATTGAGCCCTACCATCTCTGGCGGGACGAGAACGACCACGCAAAGGGCGACTTCAAGGACGGCGTACCCCTCCAGCCGAGCTATGAGCAGCAGGACGAGATCTTCCAGGCCTTCGTCCGCCGCTGGCCGAATCTCAGGTGCATCGCACGCCATGTGCGCTACGCCCACTCCGGCAGCGAAAACAGCCTCATGGCCTACATGTGGTATCAGGGCCACACCTTTGAAAGCAAGCTCTTTACCTTCAACATCCTTGACCGCGTCGGCGGCGGCGACGCCTTTGCCAGCGGCCTGATCTATGCGATGATGAACAACTACAGGCCCATGGAGATGGTCAACTTCGCCGTGGCAAGCTCCGTTTTGAAGCACACCATCCACGGCGATGCCAACATCACCGACGACGCCAAGAGCATCCGGGCGCTTATGAATATGGATTACGATATCAAGAGGTGAGCCAATGAAAGAATTTATGGATAAAAACTTCCTGCTCGAGACCAAAACCGCGCAGCATCTCTTCCACGACTATGCCGCACCTCAGCCCCTGTCTGACTACCATTGCCACATCCCGCCCCGCGAAATCTACGAAAACCGCCGTTTCAACAACCTGGCAGAGGTCTGGCTCGGCGGCACGGCGCCCGACGGCACCGTCTTCGGCGACCACTACAAGTGGCGTGTCATGCGCTCCAACGGCACGCCCGAGGAGTACGTCACCGGCAGCAAGCCCGATTACGAGCGCTTCCTGAAGTTCGTCGATGCCCTGCAGCTGGCCATCGGCAACCCGATGTACCACTGGTGCAATCTGGAGCTGCGTCAGTTCTTCGGCTTCAACAAGCCCCTGACGCCCGAGACCGCCAAAGAGTGCTGGGACTTCTGCAACGAGAAGCTGCAGAACGACCCGTCCCTTACCGTGCGCGGCATTATCGAGAAGGCCAACGTCGCCTTTATCGGAACCACCGACGATCCCATTGACACCCTTGAATGGCATGAGAAGATCGCGGCCGACCCCACCATCAAGGTCAAGGTCTGCCCCTCCTTCCGCCCCGACAAGGCCATCAACATCAATAAACCCGGCTTCGTGGAATACATCGGCAAACTCGCACAGAGCGTCGGCAAGACGAAGCTTGCGACCGTGGACGAGGTCTGCGCCGCCCTGATTGAGCGTCTGGAGTTCTTTGCGAAGCTCGGCTGCCGCGCCAGCGACCACGGCCTGGATTACATCCCCTTCCGTCCCGCGCCCGCGGAGGAAGTGCAGGCGATCTATGCCAAAGCTATTGCCGGCGGCAACGTGAGTGTCGAGGAGGCTGAGAAGTACCAGACCGCAGTTCTGATGTGCCTGGGCAAGGCCTACCACCGCCTCAACATCGCCATGCAGATCCACTATTCCTGCTACCGCAACGCAAACGAGCGCATCTATTCCAAGCTCGGACCCGACACCGGCGTGGACATGATCGCCCAGACCACCTGCGGCGCGGACATCGCCCGCTTCCTGTCGGCACTTGATCTCACCGGCGAGCTGCCCAAGACCATCCTCTACTCCCTCAACGGCGTCGACAACGACATGCTGGCGACCATGTGCGGCTGCTTCCAGTCCGACGAGATCCCCGGCAAGATCCAGCTCGGCTCCGCCTGGTGGTTCATGGATACCAAGAGCGGTATGGAAAACCAGATGCGATCCCTCGCAAACCTCGGCCTGCTCGGCAACTTTGTCGGCATGCTGACCGACTCCCGTTCCTTCCTGAGCTATGCCCGCCACGACTACTTCCGCCGCATTCTCTGCAACCTGATCGGCAACTGGGTCGAAAACGGCGAGTATCCCGATATCGACGCGACGCTCAAGAAGATCGTCGAGGGCGTCAGCTTTAAAAACGCCGAGCGCTACTTCAACCTGTAATTTGATATGCTTGCAAAATGTGCTTTTTGCCGTGGCTCTGCCACGGCAAAAACGACATACTCTATGATGAAAGAGGTAGAATAAAATGGACAGACTGAGCTACAAAACCCTTGACGCCCAGGGCTACAAGGGCTATCTTCTCCGCGAAGCGCCCGAGCGCGTGTTCCAGTTCGGCGAGGGAAACTTCCTGCGCGCCTTTGTGGAGGACTTTATCGACCAGATGAACGAGAAAGCGGGCTTCAACGCCAAGGTCGTCGTGTGCCAGCCCCGCGGCGGCCATCCCGAAGCCGCCGACCGCTTCGCCGAGCAGGACGGGCTCTATACCCTGATCCTCCGCGGCCGCGACAACGGCCAGCCGGTGGAGCGTACCCGCATTATCTCCTGCGTTGACCGCTGCCTTGATCCGAAGCGCGACTGGGCGAAGATGCTCGAATGCATGCATAATCCCGATATGCGCTTCATCGTCTCCAACACCACCGAGGCCGGCATCGCCTTCGATCCCGCCTGCAAAAAAGACGACGCGCCTCCCTCCAGCTTCCCCGCCAAGCTCACCGCCATGCTGTATGAGCGCTGGAAGACCGGTATCAAGGGCTTCATCATCCTCTCTTGCGAGCTGATCGACCACAACGGCGACGAGCTCAAGCGCTGCGTCAACGAGTACATCAAGCTCTGGGGTCTGGAAGAAGACTTCTCCAAGTGGGTAAACGGAGAGAACATCTTCTGCTCCACCCTGGTCGACCGCATCGTCACCGGCGGCGCGAAGGCCGAGGCCCCCGCGCTGTGGGAGAAGTGGGGCTATGAAGATCAGCTCATCGATACCGGCGAGGTCTTTGCCGCCTGGGTCATCGAAGGCCCGCAGTCCATTAAGGCCGAGTTCCCGTTTGAGAAAGCCGGCCTGCCCATTCAGGTCGTCGACGACGTGACCCCCTACAAGCAGCGCAAGGTCCGCATTCTCAACGGCGCACACACCTCCATGGTTCTGGGCGCCTACCTCGCGGGCAAGAACATCGTGCGCGACTGCATGCAGGACGAGAATATCCGCGCCTACCTGAACAAGGCCATGTTCGATGAAATCATTCCCACGCTCGACCTGCCGAAGGACGAGCTGGAGAGCTTTGCCGCCTCTGTCATTGACCGCTTTGATAACCCCTACATCGACCATCAGCTCCTGAGCATTGCGCTCAACTCCGCCTCCAAGTGGAAAGCCCGCGTGATGCCCAGCGTTACCGAATATGTCAAGCGCGAGGGCAAGCTGCCCCGCTGCCTGACCTTCTCCATTGCCGCATTCATCGCCTTCTATCACCAGGGCGTGAGAGACGGCGTGGCCTACGAAGTGAGCGACGATCCCTGGGTTCTCGCCTTCTTCGAGGAGCATAAGAACGACGACTGCAAGACCCTGGCCCATGCAGTCATCAACAACAAGGCGCTCTGGGATGGGGAGCTTGCCAAGCTGCCCGGATTCGAGGAGGCCGTCGCCGCCGATCTCGAGCGCATTGAAGAAGTCGGCATGTACCAGGCCATGGAGGAATGCCTTAAATGAAAGCAATCCGCATCCACCCCGACGACAATGTCGCCGTGATTCTGGAGGATATCCGTCAGGGCGACGTATTGGAACTGAACGGAATCACCGTCACCGCCGCCGAGGATATCGCGCGCGGACACAAGATCGCTCTGCGCAGGATTGCCGAGGGGGAGCCTGTCGTCAAGTACGGCAACCCCATCGGCGTCGCGAAGGCGGAGATCCCCGCGGGCGCATGGGCGCACGTCCACAACGTCCGCACCGGCCTGAGCGAGTCGGCAGATTACACCTATTGCCATAAGGTCTACGACAAGCCCGCGGTCAGCCCCAGAACCTTCATGGGCTACCGCCGTGAGGACGGCCGCGCCGCCGTCAGAAACGAGCTGTGGATCATCCCCACCGTCGGCTGTGTCAACAGCATCGCGGCGAAGCTGGTGCAGGATAACCAGCACCTTGTCAAGGGCAGCATCGACGGCCTTTATACCTTTGCCCATCCCTACGGCTGCAGCCAGATGGGGGACGACCACGCTCAGACCCGCAAGCTTCTGGCTGCGCTGTGCCGCCACCCCAATGCGGGCGGCGTGCTGGTTTTGAGCCTCGGCTGCGAGAACCTGACGCATGAGCAGTTCGCCGAAGAACTCGGCGAGTGGGACGACCGGCGGGTCAAGTTCCTGACCTGCCAGCAGGTGGAGGACGAGTTTGAGGCCGGCGCAAAGCTGCTTGAAGAGCTGGCGGAGTATGCCTCTCAGTTTAAACGCGAGGAGCTCCCCGCGTCGGAGCTGGTCGTCGGCATGAAGTGCGGCGGCTCGGACGGCTTGTCCGGCATCACCGCAAACCCCACCGTCGGCCGCTTCTCCGACCGCCTCACCGCCCTCGGCGGCACCACGGTGCTGACCGAGGTGCCCGAGATGTTCGGCGCCGAAAACATCCTCTTCTCCCGCTGCGAGAGTGAAGAGGTTTTCAACAAGGCTGTGAAGATGGTAAACTCCTTCAAGGATTACTTTGTCAGCCACGGCCAGGTGGTCTACGAAAACCCCAGCCCCGGCAACAAGGCGGGCGGCATCACCACGCTGGAGGACAAGTCCTGCGGCTGCGTCCAGAAGGGCGGCAGCGCCCAGATCGTGGACGTGCTGGAATACGCCGAGCCTGTGACGAAGAAGGGTCTTAACCTGCTCTCCGGTCCGGGCAACGATCTTGTCTCCGCCACCGATCTGACCGCTGCGGGCGCGCATATTATCCTCTTCACCACCGGCCGCGGCACGCCCTTCGGCGCTCCCGCCCCCACGGTGAAGATTTCCACCAACACGCCGCTCTATGAGAAGAAGGGCAACTGGATCGACTTCAACGCCGGTACCGTCGCCCAGGGCGAGGATCTGGATCACGCGGGCGACAGGCTGCTCGACTTCGTGCTGGAGATCGCAAGCGGCAGGAAGACTCACGCCGAAGAGCGCGGCGCGCGAGAGATCGCAATTTTCAAAGACGGCGTGACATTATAATCAAATGCGGGCAATGCCCACATTTGAAGGACTCGCGTTTATCGCACGCGGCGGTGCGTGACACGCCGCGTTTGGTCGGCGCGAGGGTTCGCTTTGCTCACCTAAGGTGTTTTTGAGGCGGCAAAGCTGCCTCAAAAACGATTTGAATTCCTTTCATGGATATATTGATGTGCCGGTTTTGAATCAGGACATAGCATTTCTCCGGCACATCAATAACGATTAAATTGCCGTTTCGCTCGCCCCTGAGCGGGGCAGCCGCGAAACATGGCAAAATTGCTCCCCAAAAATTCAAGAATTTATTGGGGGAGCAATAATATGTGAGCAATATAATAATTCAAGGAGAGGATACTATGGCGCTGCATGTCATGGAGGAAGCCAACCGCTGTCTCGGCTGCAAGAATCCCCGCTGCCGGGAGGGCTGCCCCATCCATACCAACATTCCCGAGGTTATCCGCCTGCTGAAAGCGGGCAAGCTCAACGATGCGGGCTGGATGCTCTTCGAGAACAACCCGCTCACCACGGTCTGCTCCATCGTCTGCAACCATGAAAAGCAGTGCGAGGGGCACTGCATCCGCGGCATCAAGGATGTGCCGGTTCACTTCTCCATTATCGAAAACTACATTTCCACCACCTACGCAAACCAAATGACGCAGGGCCCCGCCCCTTCCAACGGGCGCAAGGTCGCCATCATCGGCGCGGGCCCCTCGGGGCTCACCATCGCGATCATCCTGGCACGCTACGGGTATCAGGTCACGATCTTTGACAGCAAGGACAAGATCGGCGGCGTCATGCGCTACGGCATCCCGGATTTCCGCCTCCCCGATTCGGTGCTTGACGATATCGCCTATCGCCACCTTGAGCTCAAAGGCATCCAGTTCCGCCCCAACACCACCATCGGCGGCGCGATCGGCCTGGACGATCTCTTCCGCGACGGGTATCAGAGCATCTTCGTCGGCGCCGGCCTCTGGCGCCCCAAGACCCTGCACATCAAGGGCGAAACCCTGGGCCATGTGGCCTTCGCCATCAACTATCTGGCGTCTCCAAAGGCCTTCCGCCTGGGCGAGCGCGTTATCGTCATCGGCTCGGGCAACTCCGCCATGGACTGCGCCCGCACCGCCATCCGCAACGGCGCGCGCTATGTCACGGTTTTCAACCGCCGCGACAAGATCGCCGCCAGCCAGTACGAGGCCAGCTACGCAAAGCTCGAGGGCGTTGAGTTTGAGATGATGAAGACGCCGCTGGAGATCCGGGACGACGGCGTGGTCTTCGCCGACAACGAGTTTGACGAGGAAGGCAAGCCGCATCCGATCCCCGGCTCCGAGAAGCTCTACCCCTGCACGGGCGTGATCGTCGCCGTCAGTCAGGAGCTCGGCAGCAATATCATCAACACCACCAAAGGCCTTGAAAAGGAGCGCGGCGGCATCATCGCCGTCGACGAGGACGGCCACACCTCCCGTCCCGGCGTTTTCGCCGCGGGCGACGTGGCCCACGGTGCGAGCACGGTCGTCCATGCCGTGGCCGCGGGCAAGCGCGTCGCGGAGGCCATGCATGAATATATGCAGTCTCTCCCCATGCCGGAGCCCTCGCCCTACGCAGACGCGCCGAAGGTTGAAACGGTCGACGCCAGCGTCCTGTCCGAGCAGGTGATCGGCTGAGAAAAAAAGTTTCCGGCGGCGGTTTTTTAATCCGCCGCCGCTGACTCTTATCCAAAGGAAGGAAAAAATATGAAACTGATCAACATGATCGTGGACGGGAAGCCGCGTCTCGGCATCCTGACGGAGAAGGGCGTCGTCGATGTAAGCACCGTCCGGCCCGGCTCAGAGATCCCGTGCACCATGATGGAGGCCATCCGCATGGGGCGCGAGAATGCGCTCCCGCTGCTGCAGATGGCGGAAAACCTGGCGACGCATTATCTTGACGAATCGACGATCACTTATGCCCCGGCTGTGGACGCGCCCTCCAAGATCCTCTGCGCGGGCGTCAACTACCGCGCGCATATCGAGGAGACCAGAGGCAGCTTTGAACCCGCCGGTGTGCCCACGATCTTTGCCAAGTTCAACAATACCCTTGCGCCCCATAGAGGAAAGGTGATCCGCTGCCGCAGCTCGAAAAAGCACGACTATGAAGCGGAGATCGCCGTCATCATCGGCAAGCGCGCCTCCTATATCACGCTCGACCGGGCGGACGAGCATATCTTCGGCTACACCCTGGCAAACGATATCTCCGCCCGCGATCTGCAGAAGGCGACGAGCCAGTGGGTGCCCGGCAAAACCTGCGATACCTTCTGCCCGCTCGGCCCCTGCATCGTGACCGCAGACGCCCTGGACTTTGACAAAATGCACATCACCGGCTATAAAAACGGGGAGCTGCGCCAGGAGGGATGGAGCGCGGACATGATCCACGACATTCCCGCGCTGGTGACCTTCCTTTCCGGCTGCTGCACGCTGGAGCCGGGCGACGTTATCCTCACCGGCACGCCCTCCGGCGTCATCCTCGGCAGACCCGAGGATCAGCAGGACTGGCTCCAGCCGGGCGACGTGCTCACCGTCAGGGAAGACACCATCGGGGAGCTGACCGTCACGATCCAGGATTCGTAAGCGGCACAGCCGATATGTGTTTAAGGCAGCACCGCACAATCCGCCTTCGGCACCTCCTGGAAAATTTGCGCTCTGATTTTGTCACTTTTTCTTGAAATACACAAAGTATTCCTGCGAA
>ONVI01000025.1 GCA_900321275.1 uncultured Eubacteriales bacterium
CCGATCAGGCCGTATTCCTCCGCCTGGGCAATGGCGATCTGGAGACGGGAGACCGCCAGCGGGTACTCCGCGCGGACATAGATGTAGCCCTCGGTGGAGCCGGTGGCCACGCCCGCGATGATCATGCCCTCCAGGATCTTGTGGGGGTCGCCCTCCATGCAGGAGCGGTCCATGAACGCGCCGGGGTCGCCCTCGTCGCCGTTGCAGACGATGTACTTGACAGGCTCCTCGGTGTGCGCCGCGACCTGAGCCCACTTCTTGCCGGTCGGGAAGCCTGCGCCGCCGCGGCCGCGAAGGCCGGAGTCGGAGACCTCCTGAATGACCTCTTCCCCGCTCATCTCGAACAGGGCCTTGGCCAGCGCCGCGTAGCCGCCGATGGAGAAGTATTCCTCAATGCTCTCGGCGTCGATGTGGCCGCAGTGCTCCAGCACGCGGCGGGTCTGCTTCTTGTAGAAGGGGATGTCCTCCTGCCTCTTGTAGAGCTGGCCGTTCTGCTTGTAGCCCAGGCGCTCGATAAACTCGCCGCCCAGGATGGTCTTCTCGACGATCTCTTTCACGTCCTCGGCGTGAACCTTGGTATAGAGCCAGCCCTCCGGCTCGATGCGCACCAGGGGGCCCATCTCGCAGAAGCCGTGGCAGCCGGATTTCTTGATGCCGGTGGAGTCGCCGCCGCAGCTGTCGTTGAGCGAAAGCTCGTAAGCGGCGCCGTGCTCGGCCATCTGCTTTTTCAGTTCCTCGTACACGGCGAGGTTTCCGCCTGCCGCGCAGCCCGTGCCGCAGCAGACAAGCACCTTGCGCTTTTCATGGCCGCGTGCCTGGACGTACTTCTCCTGCAGGGCGCGGAATTCTTCCAGACTCCTGATTTTTTCACGCATGGCTTCAGGCCTCCTCTCTGAGCTTCTCGACCAATGCCCTGGCCTTCTCCGGGGTCATGGCCGCGTGGACGGTGTCGTTGACCATGACGACGGGGCTGAGCCCGCAGGCGCCGAGACATGAGACGATCTCGAGCGTGAAGAGGCCGTCGTCCGAATTGGGCTTGTGCTCGTTCGTGCCGGTCGCGTCATAGAGCGCCTGAAGCACGTTGCTGCTCTTGCGCACATGGCACGCCGTACCGCGGCAGACCTTCATGACATATTTGCCCTTGGCATCCAGAGAGAAATTGCCGTAGAAGGTCGCAACGCCGTAGAGCTTCGACTCGCTCATGCCGACCTTTTTGGCGATGTACTCCAGCGCCTCCTGCGGGAGATAACGGTACTTCTCCTGCACATCCTGCATGATCGCTATGATCTTCGCCTTGTCGCCGCCGTATTTTTCCAGAACGGAATCAACAAACCCGAAATCAACGGTTTCCAAAGTGATCGCATCCTTTCGTTGTGTGGTCAGAGTGTCTTTGGAAACGCTGAGTAAATTCCCGCGAACATCCTGACGGCGAATTTTCCGCCTGTCTTTGCCTGAAAAACTCGAAATACACAAAGTATTCCATCGCTTTTCAGGCTTTGCCAGACGAAAAATTCACGCGCCAGTCTGCACACGTCGATTTAATCAGCGCTTCTTTGATAATTTTATAACACTCCTTTTCGGCTCATTATATCCCATATTATATCAATATGCAAGCGGTTTTTACATGTTCGTCCATTTTATCAAGCGGCATTTTCTGTATGCGGCAAAAATGCGAAAAACACTTGACATTTTGCGTTTATTCGTTAAAATAAGGCCGTCCGATCCGTGAGAAGCTCTTGCGGTGAGGAGACCCGATTTGACTGACGCCGAAAGAGTGCTTGAGGCGGAAGGCCGCATATCTGCGTTTTATACGCTCTTTTGCCATGCCTTCCGGCATGGTTTTTTGTTTTTTCGACGGAAAGGAGCAGCATGGAAACACGTATCGCCGCCGTCTCCATCCTGGTGGAAGGCCCGGAATCGGTGGAGACCATCAACGGCATCCTGCACGACTACGCCCCGTATATCCTCGGCAGGCTCGGCATCCCCTACCGGGAGAAGGGCCTGAACGTGATCTGCCTGGTGCTGGACGCGCCCATGGACGTCATCAACGCCCTGTCGGGAAAGCTCGGCAAGCTCCCCGGCGTGAGCGCCAAGGCCGTCACCCCGAAAAGCGCAAAGTAAAGCCGTGTCATTCCGCGCACAGCGAAGAATCCCGTATGGGATGCGTAATGCCGGAGAAAGCCATGACCCCGAAAGCAAATGATGCAAACAGAAAGGAAATCACCATGAAAAAGAATTTTCTCACCATCACCCTCTCCCTGCTGCTGTGCCTGTGCATGATTGCCGGCGCGGCCGCCGCCTTTGCCGACGGTGAGGCCGTGCGCGTCTGCACCCTCAACGGCACCACCGGCTTCGGCATGGCGGGCATGATCGCGGACGCGAAGCCCGGCTACAGCTTCACCGTCGAAACCGACCCCTCCGTCGTGACCGCCGCGCTTGTCAGCGGCGACTGCGACATCGCGGCCCTGCCCACCAACGCCGCCGCGGCCCTCTACAACAAGACCGGGGGCAAGGTACAGGTGCTGGCGCTCAACACGCGCGGCGTCCTGTATCTCGTGACGGACGGCAAGGAGAAGATCGAAAGCATCGCCGATCTCAGCGGCAAGACGGTCTATGCCCCGGCACAGAACCCCAGCTTCATTTTTGCCGCGCTCTGCAGCAAGTGCGGCATTGCGCTCGACATTGACAACAGTTACGCCCAGCCCGCGGAGCTGAATGCCGCCGTCGCGGCTGGAAAGGTCAGCCTCGCCGTCCTGCCTGAGCCTATGGTGACGGTGGCGAGAAGCCAGAATCAGGACCTCGTCGTCGCCCTTGACCTCACCGAAGAGTGGGACAAGGTCATGGAGCCGGGCAGCCTGGTACAGGGCTGTGTCGTCGTGCGGCGTGACTTTGCCGAGCAGAACTCCGAAGCGGTCAAGGCGTTTCTCGCGGATTATGAGGCCTCCGTCAGACTTCTGAGCGAGGACGCGCAGGCGGCCGCGGAGAAGATCGAGGCTGCCGGCATCTTCAACAAGGCCGCCGTCGCCGCCAGGGCCATCCCCAACTGCAATGTCTGTTTCGTCACCGGCGAAGATATGCAGCGTGAGCTCGGCGCGTTCCTGGAGATCATGTTTGAGAAGGCGCCTCAGTCCATCGGCGGAAAGCTGCCCGGTGAGGACTTCTACTGCATCCTGAAATGAGTCCTGCCGTCCGCAAGCTTTTACGGACGCCGGCGGTGTTCGCGTTCTGGCTTTTGGTATGGGCGCTTGCTGCGGCAGCGGTGGGGCAGGAGCTGCTCCTGCCCTCCCCTGTTCAGGCAGCGCGGGAACTTATAGGCCTTGCCCGGATGCCCGATTTCTGGCTCACCATCGGCAGGAGCGTACTGCGCGTGCTGACCGGGATTCTGAGCGCGGTCTGCCTTGGCGTGGGGCTTGCGTTTCTGACGCACAAAAGCGCGGTGATGAACGCGCTTTTCAGCCCGGTCATGACGCTGGTAAAGTCCACGCCCGTGGCCTCCTTCATCATCCTCGCGCTGGTCTGGCTGGGGCGCAGCGTCGTCCCGGTGTTCATCAGCGCTCTCATGGTGCTGCCGGTGGTGTGGGCAAACGTCTCCGCCGGACTCAAAGGGGTCGACCCCCAGCTTCTGGAGCTTGCGCGGGTCTATCGCCTGCCGCGCGGACGGGTGCTGCGGCGGATCACCTGGCCCTCGGTGCTGCCGCATCTGCGCGCGGCGCTGCGCTCCGCCCTGGGTCTGGGCTGGAAGGCTGGGATCGCCGCGGAGGTGCTGACCGTGCCGCCATACTCCATCGGCAAGCGCATCTATGAGGCCAAGCTCTATCTCGAGACCACCGAGCTCTTCGCCTGGACCGCCGCGGTGATCCTGGTGAGCCTGCTCATCGAAAAGCTGCTGCTTCGGCTGACGGACAGCTTTGGCAGAAAGGACGGCACATATGCTTGAACTGAAGGACGTCACCCTGCATTTTGAGCGGAAGACGGTACTCGACGGGTGCTGCCTGCGTCTGAATGCCGGGGAGCGGATCGCCCTCATGGGGCCGTCGGGCTGCGGCAAAACCTCGCTCCTGCGCGCGGCGCTGGGGCTTCAGATCCCGGACGGCGGTTCGGCAGGCTGCACGTTTCAAAGCGTCGCCGCCGTCTTTCAGGAGCCGCGTCTGCTCCCCTGGCGCACGGCGGCGGAGAATGTCAATCTCGTCCTCTCGGACAAGGCGGAAACCATGCCGGAAGCGCTTCATTGGCTGGACACGCTGGAGCTCTCCGACGCGCAGGCGCTCTATCCCTCGGAAATGTCCGGCGGGATGCAGCAGCGGCTTTCCATCGCGCGGGCGCTGGCGTCAAAGCCGCAGCTTCTGGTGATGGACGAGCCCTTCAAGGCCATGGACGACAAGCTCAACGAGCGCGTGGTCCGGACTGTGGCCGCATCCATCGGCGGTGCGGCGCTTCTTCTGGTCACACACAGCGAGGCGGAGGCGCGCGCCCTCGCCTGCCGCGTCCTGCGGTATGAGAACGGAAAATTTCTATAATTTTAATTAAAGAATCCCGTTGGATCGGCGGAGTCATCCCGCCCGTCCGACGGGTTTCTGTTTTCTCCGGGAGTTTGTCAGCATGATGAACGCCCGCCGCTTAGATGGGATGAACAAAAACAGGGATGTGAAATTGTTGAACTATCACAAAGTTTTTCAAATTATTGAATTTATTTCAGCAAACACTTGCTTTTTTCTGAACTTAGAGTAAAATAAGGTCAGCGTAAACGTTTAAGTAAGAGCCGTGACCGGGCAGTTTCGATGAAGGGGCGTTCCAAAATGGATCGGGAAAAAGCAAGAAAACGCGCCGAGGCACTGGTCTCGCGCATGACAGTTGAGGAGCGCGCATCGCAGCTGCGTTTTGACGCGCCCGCGATCGAGCGGCTGGGCGTCCCCGCCTATAACTGGTGGAACGAGGCGCTGCACGGCCTGGCCCGCGGCGGCACCGCCACGAGCTTTCCCCAGGCCGTCGGGCTGGCGGCCATGTTCGACGATGAGCTGCTGGAAGAAATCGCCGCGGCCATCTCCACCGAGGCCCGTGCGAAATACAACGCGTACTCCGCCGAAGGCGACCGGGATATCTATCACGGGCTCACCATGTGGTCCCCGAATATCAACATTTTCCGTGATCCCCGCTGGGGGCGCGGGCATGAGACCTACGGCGAGGACCCCTATCTGACCGCGCGGCTCGGCAAAGCCTTTGTCCGCGGCCTGCAGGGGGACGGCGAAACCCTGCGCACAGCGGCCTGCGCCAAGCATTTCGCGGTACACAGCGGGCCGGAGGCGCTGCGCCACCACTTCAATGCCGTCGCCTCCGGGAAGGATCTGGAAGAGACCTACCTCCCCGCCTTCCGGGCGCTGGTACGGGAGGCAAAGGTCGAGGCCGTGATGGGCGCTTACAACCGCACGAACGGCGAGCCCTGCTGCGCAAGCGACATGCTGATGCGCAAGCTGCGCGGCGAATGGGGCTTTGAAGGGCATTTTGTCTCGGACTGCTGGGCAATCCGGGATTTCCACGAAAATCACAAGGTCACCTCGAAGCCCGCCGAATCGGTCACCAAGGCGCTGAAGGCAGGCTGCGATCTCAACTGCGGCTGTACCTACCAGCACATCATGGCCGCCTATGAGCAGGGCATGATTACGGAGGAGGATATCACCCGCTGCTGCGTGCGTCTGTTCACCACGCGCTATTTACTGGGCACCCTCGGCGAGGGCGGCAGCGAATACGATTACGTTCCCTACACCGTCGTCGAATGCGAGGCGCATCTGGCTCTCGCGCGTCAGGCAGCTTTGGAATCCTGCGTGCTGCTCAAGAACGACGGGCTGCTTCCGCTGGATCCGGATCATTGTGGGACGCTCGGCGTCATCGGGCCGAACGCGAACAACCGCACGGCGCTCATCGGCAACTATCACGGCACTGCCTCCCGCTATGTCACGGTGCTGGAGGGGATTCAGGATCTCACCGCCGGAAAGTGCCGCGTGCTCTACTCCGAGGGCAGCGCCTTGGGCAAGGACCGTGTTGAGCCGCTGGCCCAGCCGGATGATCGCATTGCCGAGGCCGTCACGGTTGCGAAGGCGAGCGACACGGTGATTCTCGTCCTCGGTCTGGACGAGACGCTGGAGGGCGAAGAGGGCGACACCGGCAACAGCTATTTCTCCGGCGACAAGGAGGATCTGCTTCTCCCCGCGGGGCAGCGCGTCCTGCTGGAGCGCGTGCTCGCCGTCGGCAAGCCCACCGTCGTCATTCTCATGGCGGGCAGCTCCATTGATCTGAGCAGAGCGCAGGAGAAGGCCGACGCCATCCTGCTGACCTGGTATCCGGGCGCGGGCGGCGGAAAAGAGGTCGCCGAGCTCCTGTTCGGCAGGGTCTCCCCCTCCGGAAAGCTACCGGTCACCTTCTATTATAATTCCGCGCTCTCGGAAATGCCGGATTTCACGGACTACTCCATGAAGGGGCGCACCTACCGCTACTATGAAGGCAAACCGCTCTACCCCTTCGGCTACGGTCTGAGTTACGCAAAATGCGAGGTCACCGGGCTGGAGACCGACCATGAGAGTGCAAAGGTCCGCGTCCGCAATACCGGGGCTCGCGGAACCGACGAGGTCGTCGAGCTCTATATGCGGGACGAAGGCTCCCCCTTTGCCGCGCCGAATCCGATCCTCTGCGGATTTCAGCGCATCCATCTCGAAGCCGGTGAGGAGACTGTCGTACAGATTGCGCTCCACCCCGACGCCTTCACCGTTGTGGACGACGGAGGACGCCGCGTTCCCGGCAGCGGGCGCTGGACGCTCTACGCGGGCTTCGGCGCGCCGGATCAGCGAACCGAAGAGCTTACGGGCCGCAGAACCCTGTCGGTATCCCTGAGCCAATAACCCGGTCCCGCTTTACCCTGGAAGACTTTTGACAGGCCTGTCCTGCCCCCCTGGACAAAGAGCAGGGCGGTACTGTCCTAAATCTTAATACATTTTTATTATCAGGAGGTTTATCATGAAAAAGGTTCTTGCAATCGCGCTTGCCCTGTGCATGGTCTTCACCCTCGTTCCCGCCGCGTTCGCCGCGGATCTCCCCACAGACGAAGATATTACACTGACCATGTGGTGCATCGCCACCGAGAGCGACGCCAACCGTCCCGCCTACGAGAAAGCCGTTGCGGAGTTTGAGGCCGCGCATCCCAATATCAAGATCGAGTGGGAAGCCTTTGAAAACCAGTCCTACAAGACCAAGATCAAGGCTGCCATGAGCGATCCCGACACCCTGCCCGACATCTTCTTCACCTGGTCCGGCGCCTTCCTCGGCGACTTTGCCGAAGCCGGCACGGCTTACTGCGTTGACGAGGCTTACAAGCCCTTTGCCGCTGAGCTGCCCGAGGTCATGCTCCAGAACTCCACCTATAACGGACATCATTACGCGATTCCTCTGACCTACAACATCGTCGCCCTCTTCGCCAACATGGACAAGCTGGCCGAGGTCGGCTGGGATCATGTCCCCGAGACCTTCGAGGATCTGACCGCCTGCTGCGATGCTCTCAAGGCCAAGGGCATCATCCCCTTCGGCTGCGCCGGCAAGGAGACCTGGTGCGTCACCGAGTATCTCGAGCCCATCATTGAGAAGACCATCGGCTATGAAGAGCTCGGCAAGATCTTCGCGGGCGAGGCTACCTGGAACAATCCCGCCATCGCCACCGCTGTTGACACCTTCCAGGATATGATCAACAAGGAGTACTTCGATCCCGCCGGCATCGCCCTCGGCAACGACGAGGTCAAGGCCAACTTCCTGGCCGGCAAGACCGCCTTCTATCAGAACGGCTCCTGGAACTGCGGTGAGGTCAATGACGCCGGCTTCAACGCCGCCGTCGCCCTCTTCCCCGTCATGGATCCCGCCAAGGCCACCTACGGTCAGGTCATCGGCGGCCCGGCCGACTCTCTGGCTGTCTCCGCCTACTGCAAGAATCCTGAGCTTGCCGCTGCCGCCGCTTTCGAGCTCGGCAAGGACATCTGCCACTACGGCTACCTGGCCGGTTCCGGCCTGCCCGCCTGGACACCCGACTATGACACCAGCGCCGTGAAGCCCATCGTCGCCGCTGTTGCCGACATCGTCGCCGCCTCCGACGGCATGGTCCTCTTCGGCGACACCGCCATGAGCGCCGACCCGGCCAACACCTACCTCGACTACGTCTCCCAGGTTTACGGCTGCGACATCGACGGCGCGGGCTTTGTCGAAGGTCTGACGGCCGACCTCGGCTGATTTTCCCGGCTGCATACCGTTCATTACAAGGCATAAAGGCAGCACCGCATAATTCGGCGAGAGCGAATCCTGAGAAAATTCGGATTCTGATGAAAGCGGTTTTTCGCAGGAATACTATGTGTATTTCAAGAAAAAGTGATAAAATCGGAGCGCAAATTTTCCGGGAGGCGCCGATGGCTGATTGTGCGGTGTCCCCTAAAGTAAAGGCGGCCCTCCTCTGACTGTCCAGGGATCCGGGGGGACCGCCTCCCCCTATACAGGAAGGAAGATTACAATGCACAAAATATACAGCAACAAGCTACATATTCTGATCTTTCTGCTGCCGGCGCTGATTCTTTTCTGCGGCGTGCTGATCGCGCCGATCGGGGCGTCCCTTTATTACAGCTTCTTTGACTGGAAGGGCATCGGGGCCAAAACCTTCATCGGCCTTGCCAATTATAAAGAGCTCTTTACCAGCAATTCCATCGGCTTTATGAAGGCCCTGCGCAACTCCCTGCTGCTCGCGCTGCTTTCCGTCTTTCTCCAGCTCCCCCTCGCGCTGGGTCTGGCGCTGACGCTGGGCAAGAACATCAAGGGCGAGCGCATGTTCCTCTCGGTCTACTTCATGCCGGTGCTGATCTCCACCGTGGTCATCGGCCAGCTCTGGCTCAAGATCTACAACCCGGATTACGGCATTCTGAACGTCTTTCTGAGAAAGATCGGCCTTGAGAGCTGGACGCGGATCTGGCTCGGCGACAAGAACACCGCGCTCGGCGCCGTGTTTGTGCCGACGCTGTGGCAATATGTGGGTTATCACATGCTGCTCCTCTACGCGGGCGTCAAGAGCGTGCCGATGGAACTGCGTGAGGCGGCCATGCTTGACGGCGCGACGGACGCGCAGGTCAACCGCTATATCGTGCTCCCCTACATCAAGCCCATCCTCCGCATCAGCGTGATCTTCGCCGTGACCGGCTCGCTCAAGTCCTTCGACCTGATTTACGTTCTGACAAACGGCGGGCCAAGGCACGCGACCGAGGTGCCGAGTACCCTGATGATCAACATGCTGTTTCTGCGAAACCGATACGGCATGGGCAGTACGATCGCCGTCATGCTGATTATTCTCTGCTTTGGCTTTGCGCTTTTGATCAGCGCGATGTTCAGAGAGGAGGAATGATTCATGAATAATATGAGCAAGGGCGCGAGAATCGCCATTTATATCGGCCTCATATTCTGGATGCTGGTCAACCTCTTCCCGGTCTACTGGATGTTCACCTTCTCCCTGAAGGACAACGCGGAGATCTTCGGCGAAAACGTGGTGGGCCTGCCGAAGCACTGGCTGTGGTCGAACTACACCAGCGCCCTGAAAACCGGCCATATCGGGGTTTACTTCCTCAACAGCACCATCGTCGCGGTCGCCACGATCCTCATCACCCTGGCCGTCGCGCTGATGGCGACCTTCGCGCTGACGCGGCTGATCTGGAAACGGCGCAAGACGCTCAACAAGTTTTTCATGCTCGGCCTCACGATCCCGATCCACGCCTCTATCGTGCCGGTCTATGTGACGCTGTCCAGGCTTCACCTGCTCAACACCTACTGGGCGCTCATCATCCCCTACTCCGCGTTCTCGCTGTCGATGGCCATTCTGGTCTGTACAGGCTTCATGAACGAGATCCCACGGGAGCTGGATGAGTCTGCCTGTATCGACGGCTGCAGCATCTGGGGCATCTTCTTCCGGATCATCGTGCCGCTTATGAAACCCGCTGTGGCGACGGTCGGCATCTACACCTTCCTGCAGTGCTGGAACGAGCTGATGTTTGCCAATATCTTCATCAGCAAGTCTTCGCTCAAAACCCTGCCTGTCGGTATTCAGGCCCTCTCCGGCCAGTATACGACCGAGTGGGGCCCCATCGGCGCAGCGCTCTGCCTTGCAACCTTCCCGACGCTGATCCTCTACATCTTCCTGAGCAGAAAGATTCAGGAGAGCTTCATCGCCGGCGCAGTCAAGGGCTGATCGATCCGTAAAAAAACAAAACACCCGGGCAGCGGCTGAACTTCAGCCATTGCCCGGGTATTTTTGTCGGCTTTCCGCCGGAGACGCCCCGTCTACCTTTCCCAGACGGAGCAGTCCGTAATTGCATACGGGTTCTTGAGGGCCATCATGGCGCATTGTTTTGCAAGCCTGACGTTTTCCTCCGTCACGCCGGCGCAGGGGAGGCATCCTCCCGGAGGCGCCTTTTCCGCCGCCCATTCATCTGTCGGCATAAACTGCAGACCGTAAAGTTTGGGCAGTTCCCTGCACAGCTCGGCAATACGGCCTGCCGCCGCATAACCCGCGGCGAGCGGTCCGATCCCCTGCTGCAGGTGTCCGCCGCTGTCTTTGGCGAAATAGCCGCTGTCGCCGGTTTCCGCGGCAAAGGAACAGGTGCGAAGATTCTGCACGGCAGTGCCGCCGGGCAGAACCGCGCTGATGTAGGGCGTATCCATCGCCCTTTCGGCAAAGTCGGCAATCATCTGGAAATGCCGGTTGGAGCGCTCCATCTCCGTTTCGCCTTCCACCCAGTCAAGCAGCCAGGGATCCCCCGGCCTGCGCGCCTGGGCAATATTATACACGAGCAGCGCGGGATAGCGGATATAATCCGTGACAAGCGCGGCGAAATCGCAAAGGCCCGTAAAGTCATGGAGGTTTTCCACGCTCTGCTGCAGAATAATCATGTCCCATTCATACCGATCCAGCGCGTTCTGCGGGGTATAGGGTTCAGGCTCGCTGACCCACTTCCCCACCGTAGTGCGATATTCGCTGTAGCGCTCGTACTCTGCCGGGATTCCCCGTCCGGCGTCCCCGCCGTTGAATTTTTCCGTGTGCCGCGCCAGCGTGCAGCCGCCGTCGTAGCAGATGCCCATGACGATCTCCGTCTCCGGCATCATCTCTTCCAGGAGCATCGGCAGGTAATCCAGCGTACTGTATGTAAAGGAATTGCCGAAGGCCAGAATGCGCAGCGTGGGTCGGATCTGCCTGTCCAGCGGCAGGGCGTCGCGGCAGGTAAAGCTTTTCACTTTCCCCGTGTCCGTCCAAAGGATATTGGTCCCCTGATCGCTCAGAAACGGGAGGCAGTCCATGTAATACTCCTGCGGCTGCTCCAGCGCATAGCTGATCATCACCGGGTTTTCGGCAAACCACGCGGCGGCGGCCTCACGGGAGGTAAACGCCTCCCCGTTTTTGAGGCAGACGTCGATCCCACCGTTGGTTTTGGAAATAAAGAGGTCAAAATCGTCCCAGGTTGCCGCTGTCTCCAAGGTATAGAAGCGGTCGCACAGCAGCGTTCCCAGCTCCTCCTCCGTGTTCAGAGGCCCCGTGCCGATGCCCGGAAGACTGACGGTGACAAGCCTGCGGTCTACGTTGAAATAGGCGATATCCTCTTCCCCCTGCACGAGCTTTCCGGCGCGGGTAACCAGCAGCCGTCCGTTGACGGCGTCGTAGATGCCGCCGAGGACAACACCTGCCTCCTCGGGGAATTCCATGGTGTAGACAGTCGGCTCGGCGCCTTCGTCGCCGAGGTGCATGATCCGGCAGGCCCGGTAGCCGGTGATGGCGCGGGGATTGCCCGGCGAGGGTATGCCGCTGCCCTCCATGTCTCCCCTGATTTCAACGAGGAATTCCCTGGGCGGGAGACCGCCTCTCTCGTCGTAAAACAGGACCTTCTCCGTGTTTTCAAAATGCCTGTCCTCCTCAGCGGGCGCCTGCCCGGCAAAGGCAGGGCAGCAGAAGCCGAGCTGGATCAGTATGCCGAGCAGAATCAGCAGGACGGTCCATTTTCTTTTTGGCATGAGCAAATCACCCCCCGATTATTTCATTTCTCAGCAGCGGCAAGTCCTCCAGCGTGAGGACGGCGTCATTGTCATAGACCCTGCGCAGTATTTCCGGTTCGGTATATTCGGGCGAATATGCGCCGTCCTTTACCACGTACTCTTCATTCCAGATGCAGAACCAGGACCAGCGGACATTGGCCTGCACGCACCGGTCTATATCCGGGACGACGCCGTTTTCCGTCAGCGCCGCGATTTTTCCCTTTCCGGGATATTCGGTCAGCTCCGTAAATTGATCTGTCAGCGGTCCGTACTGCCGGGGCAGGGTATAGACGTCCACCCCGACGATATCCACATAGTCGTCTCCCGGATACCAGTCAGGATCCTGACAATTGCAGACCCAGATCAGATTGTTGCAGTGATAGACGTCGGTAAGCATTTCATAGAGCAGGATCCAAAGCTGTTTATAGGCTTCCGGCCCGTCCGCCCCCCACCAGAACCATCCGCCCGACGCCTCATGGAGCGGCCGCCAAAGGATCGGAACCCCCGCAGCCTCCAAACGCTTGAGCTGAACGGCAATGGCCCCGATGTCCTGTAGGAGGGCCTGCATGCCGTCGGGGTCCTCTCCGTTCAGGGCGCGGTTAAGGTCAAAGGTGCTGTTCTCCTTCAGATAACCGTGCCACCACGGAATCTCGCTTATGCCCTGGCCGGCAGGCAGTATCGTTTCGGGCGGCGCGGTCCAGTGCCAGGAAAAGGTGATGATCCCGCCCCGTTCATGGTATTCGACGGCGCGGTCCACGGTTTCGCCCTGCCTTGTCATGAAAGCCTGTCTGCTCGGGGTATAGTCGGCCATATCCAGCCCAAGCAGCGCCGGATGCTTCCCGGTGAGCGCATGGATCGCGGTAATCTCCCCGCTGTTCAGTCCGTTCGGCGCGTATTGTCCGGACAGGGTATACTTTCCGTAACAGCCGCGCAGGAAGCGGTAGAGCGCTTTTGTCTCCTCCGTGGCGTTGGGGTTGCAGAGCGTGGGCGCCACGTCATAGACACTGTCGGGGACAGGTTCCGCCCGCGTCAGCGTGACGCTGTCCAGGTAAAACCAGCCCCAGCCCTCCTGTACGCGCAGCTCATGCTCTCCCGCGGTGAGCGCCGTCCTGCGCAGAACGTCGGAGCCGTACACGCCATCCGGGCATCGTATTTCTCCGATTTGAAGGCCGTCGGCAAATACATAATTATATTTCTCGCCGCCGATTCCCTTTCCTGTGAAGGTCAGATCATAGAAGCCGTCCTCAGCGACTTCGATCCGAAAAATGACGGCGTCGTTCTCCTCGGAAAAGCGGCCCACCGCTTTTCCGCCGGAGGCCTCGCCATCCTCCGCAATCCCGTTGCTTCCCGTCAGGCTCGCCTGCTCCGCCTCGTAAACAACGGTCTCCTCCGCGGCGGCGACCCCCGCATGCATCAGCGCAAGGGTAAGAAAGGCAATGCCGAAACACGCGCGCAGAAACCGGGTGCGTCTCCCCAAACGCACCGGTATATAAAAAACAGCGTTTTGCAATCCGCATCCCCCCTCTGATTCATATTGATCAGTTTACCTCTTTTCTCTGCAAAAGTAAAGCCGTCATGCCCCGTCGCAATGCGCAAAATTCCGAGAAAGGTTACTGTCCGTACCCGGCCTGTAAAAAAATGCAAAATCATGTTCGGTTCTGTCCCTTATTTCCTTGAAAAGGGCGGCCCGGCATGATATAATGCGAAATACTAACTACTTCCGGATATCGGCGCGATTTCGCCGCATGGCCTGTGCGTGTAAAAAAACGCTTTTTCCTTTTCGTGTACGAGGATCATTATACTGTTCGGTTGACTTGGCAAACAAGCCGGGGAATGCGTTCCCGAAGGGATGGATCGTCTCCCCCTCGGGGTATCCGATCCTCAGTCCGGCATACGGCAATCATCCCCAATATCAACATTCTTGAGGTATGAAATGAGAAGATTAATCTATATTCTTGTCGTTTTTATTCTGATCGGCGGCATTATTCTGACTGCATACGCGCCGGACGACGTCTCCACTGTTTTTATCGTGATGATGGAGGTCATTGTATTTGCCGGGGTCATACTCGGCATTTTCCCTGTGCTGCAGTATTACCGTGCTTTGGAAACCGGCCTTGAGAATATTGAGAGGGCGCTGGAGGTACAGACAAGTTCCACCTGGTCGGTCATGGCGCAGATCGAGGACTTTTTCCATCAGCGCACCATGGATGAGCTTTTCCACGACTATCAGGAAAAGGTTCAGATCCAGCGGGAATCCGGGCAGGTTCTGACGGATATTGAGGATTACCTCAACGAGGACGTGCTTGCGCTGAGAAGCTGGCAGAACATTATCGCGCAGATTCCGGGCACGCTGACCGGTCTCGGCATTCTGGGCACCTTCATCGGCCTGCTCATCGGTATCCGCGGTATCGGCTTCAGCTCGGTCGAGATTGCGCTGACCAGCGTACAGACGCTGCTGGCCGGTATTCAGGTGGCCTTCTACACCTCCATCGCGGGCATGATTCTGTCCCTGGTCTTCAACATCATCTACCGTATTTCCTGGAATATGCTCCGGAGAAATCTGGGGCTGTTCGTCGATGAATTTCACAAAAACGTCATTCCGCCCGTGGGCGACCAGATCCGTTACCGCGACCAGAAGCAGGCCAAGCAGATCACCGAGCTGCTGGAGCGCCTGCCGAAGAATCAGGGCTTCTCGGCTGCGGGCGGTCAGATCGGCGGTGCCGCGCCTGCGCAGAACACCGGGAATGAGCAGGTCCTGATGCCCCAGATCCTCGACGGCCTGCGAAACGGCGAGTTTATCTTCTATCTGCAGTCCAAATATGATCTGAACACCCGCAAGGTAATCGGCGGCGAGGCTCTGGTGCGCTGGAATCACGGCAAGCTCGGCATGGTTTCGCCCGCCGTGTTTATCCCCATTCTGGAGAGCAACGGTTATATCACCAAGCTCGACCGGTATATCTGGGAAAGCGTATGCGCCAGCATCCGCCGCTGGATTGACAGCGGCATTCGTCCGGTCCCCCTTGCCATCAACGCGACCAAGACAGACGTTCTCGCCATGGATATTGCGAGCTTCTTTGAGGAAATGATCAAAAAGTACCGCATCCCTCCGCGCTGTCTCGAGATTGAGATTGCGGAAAACGCCTACCTGGAGTCTCCGCAGTCCGTGCTTGAGGCAGAGGCCAGGCTGCGGCAGGCGGGTTTCCGCGTCATCGTGGACGGTTTCAACGGAGATTATATCTCCCTCAGCGCGATTGAATCGCTGTCTGCGGATATCCTGAAGCTTGATCTTCGCCGCTTTGACGGGCGGCAGAATCAGGGCGCTCTCAACGCCGTGTTTGATCAGGCCAGGAAGCTGAAAATGTCTGTCGCGGTGGAGGGGATTGAAAGCATGGAGCAGCTGTCCATGCTTCGCAAGTGCGGCTGCTCGGAGGGCCAGGGCTTCTATCTGTCCAAGCCGCTTCCCCTGGAGGAGTTTGAACAGCAAATCACCGGAGGAAGCAGCAAATGAAGCGGAAGAACAATCAACACGACGAAGGGCTGAACTTCTGGCAGCCGGCGTCCGATATGTTCAGCGCGCTGATGATGATTCTGATGCTGGTCATCCTTCTTCTGTGCCTTTATCTTGTACATATTCCCGACAACACCCAGGTTGATCCCTGGTACGGGGACGAGGACGGCGGCTGGGACGGGGACGGACACCCGACGCCGACCATGATCGTCTGGTCGGATGACGACGGAGGCGGCGGCCACACCTTCACACCCGAACCAACGCCGACGCCCACACCTACACCCACGCCGACGCCCACACCGACGCCTACTCCCGATCTCCCGGGCAGCGGCGGCGGGGGCGGCGGCGGTACCGGCGGCGGAAACGGCGCGGGCGAGGGCCCCGGCGACAAGCCGGACACGGGTCTCAAGTCCGCCGTATACGTCATGCTTGTGGACGCGGAAACCGACCGCACCATCAAGGAGCCGAATGTGGAATTTGAGCTCTACGGCGGTGAAAACAACGCCCTCCAGATCCTCAACACCTATTATCCCGAACGGCTCTCCTACCGTTTCTACGAGACCACCGATGCCGGTACTTTCTTCTTCCCGGAGAAGCTGATGCTCGGCCCCTATGAGCTGCATGAGCTTTCCGAGCCGGCGGGCTACGACATTTCCGAGAACATTCCTTTCCTTCTGGCGGACACCTATGATTGGGAGGATCCCTTTGTTGTGCGCGTTTCGGTGATGCCCTCGAAGAATGTCGTCCGCGTGCACATGGTGGATGCCGAGACAGGGCGCAGCATTCCGGGCGGCAGCTTCGACATCGTTGCAGCAGAGAACATCATCACCGCAGACGGTACGCTGCGCTGCCGTGTGGGGCAGGTCGTTGACGAGCTTGTCTGCGATGAAGAGGGCTTCGCCGAAAGCACGCCCCTCTATCTTGGGCAATACGTTCTCCGGCAGCGGGAGATTCCCCAATACTACGCCGGGACTCCGGAGGATACGCCGGTTGAGGTTGCAAAGGCGGCCAAGGTTGCGGCCGTGCCGGAGGTTATCCCCAGCGAGCGAATGAAGCTCCGCTTCACGCTGAAGGATGAGCTGAATGCCGCCCCCATTCCCGGTGTGCCCTTTGAGATCGTCTCCGGCCGCGGCGAGCGTCTGGAGGCTGTAACCGCTGCGGACGGCAGCTTCACGCTCGACGCCCTCGACAAAGGGACAAACTACCGTATCCGCCAGCTGGATACGGTTGGGAACTATCGCATTACGACGCCGGAATCCGTTGTCCAGATCGACCCGCTCGGCTATGTCGACGGGGAGGCGGAGAGCGTTGTTGAGGCAACCAACCGCATGATCCGCGTCCAGATCGGTATTACGCCCGAATTCGGCAAGGTGCAGATCCCCGGCATCAATCTGGCCCTGTACTCGCCCCAGAATGAGCTGATCCGCACCTGGACCACCACCGGGACCGAAGCGATTTTCGATTCCCTCGCGCCCGGCTCTTACTATGTTGTCAAGGGCTCCGACAAGGAGACCCGCTACGATATCCGGATACAGGATACCGCCGAAGTCCAGCAGATCATGCTGCACGACAGCTTTACGACACACTACGTAATCTATGGCGCGGCGCTGCTACTTGCGATCGTTCTGATCGTTTTGCTGGTCGGACGGATCCGCCGGAAGAGAAAAAAACAGCAAAGCGCTGCATAACAGGACGCTTTCGCTTACGAAAAACAAGCTTAACTAACAGGAGGTGACGATCCTTGCAGGAAACGGAAGCTCAAAGCAGCGGGATACGGGTTCGTGTAAGCGATCTGCTCTTTGCCCTTCAAAAGCGATGGATGGTCATTGTTGCGCTTTCCCTTTTGGGGCTTACCTTCGGACTGATTTTGTCTGCGATGACAGTGATACAGTCCTCCTATCAGACCTTCAATATTTCCGGCTCCTTTGCCGTCACGTCCAAAAACGTCAACGGGAAATACGTCGGCGGCTATGACGTGCCGAACATCAACGACTTCCATCTGGCCGAGGATATGGTGGATGCGGTTCGCTACGTGATTCGCAGCGATCATGTCCTGGGCGAAGTCATTAACCGGAACGAGCTGCTCGGTTACAGCATCCCGCAGCTGCGCAACGCCATCACCGTGACGCAGTACAACACCACGCAGATTCTGGAGATGAAGATTATATGGCGCAATGCGGAGGAGGGCGTCGCCCTCTGGAACTCCATTATTGAATGCGCCAGTGACATTCTTCCGGAGACCCTGCAGCTCGGTTCCCTCGCCGCGATCAATGAGCCGCAGGCCGAACAGATCGGCGTTGTCGGCGGCGGCAACAACAAAGTGGTGCTGCTCACGCTGCTGGGCTTTGCGGCCGGCGTCGGCTTCGCGGTCATCGAACTGCTGATGCACCCCACCCTCAACAACGTCCGCGACGTGGAGACGGTCTTCGGTCTGGAGACCATCGGCATCATCCCGCGCGACCCCGATTATTACAAGCACAAGGGCTCTATCATGACGCAGGAGGATATCGGCAGCTCTGTCGCGGCACAGAATTTCTCCGCAGCGGCATATATTCTCCGCAATCGTCTTGGCACAAAGGAGGATCACCACTGCTTCTATGTGACCTCCGCCGTGCTGGGTGAGGGCAGAACGACGGTCGCCGCGAATCTGGCCATTCAGCTTTCGGACATGGAGCACCGTGTGCTGCTGATCGACTTTGATACCCGCAATCCCAGACTCGGCGCGCTGTTTCTGAGCAGTGTCGACTATGCCCATTCCCTCAACGCCCTTTACCGCGGCGACGCTGCCGAGGATGAGGCCATCACGACGCTGTCCGGCTATCTGGATCTGCTGCCCGCGGTGCTGGAGCACAACGCCATCAGCGTGGACAGTACGCTCATCGAGCTGGTTGACAAGTTGAAACAGAATTACGAATATGTGATTCTGGACGCGCCCCCCGTGGGCGTGGTCTCCGGTACGCTGAGCCTGAACCAGATCACCAACAACGTTCTCTTCGTCGTCGGCTATGATATTTCCACCATGCCGGAAATCCAGAGCTCTCTTGAAAAGCTGGACAAATCCGGCACCCGCGTGCTGGGCTGCGTGGTCAACAATGTTGTCACAGGCGGCGCGCTGGGTGTGAAGCAGACGGCGGACGACTACAAGAAAAATATCAGCAAGAAAGCACGCGCAAAAAAGCAGGAAGAGAAAAAGTTCGGCTTTGACGACGCAAATCACGAAACGCCCGTCTTAAAGCGAAAGCGTTTTCACTCGAAGCTTCCCGGCAAAAAGAATGCGCCCGCCGCAGTCATACCGGACGGCGACGGCCAGATCGCGCAGCGGCGAAACGTCTACGAGGATTCCATGAGTCGTTCGGAATCAAAGCCTGCTGCGATGGATGATAGTGCCGTCACGCGGGAGCTTGTCGAGATCGGGCTCAAGGGCGACTGGGGTACCCAGGCGCAGACTGCGGAGACGCCGCAGCAAATCCGTATCGAAAAGGAAGAGCCGGTTCCCGAAAGTGCGTTCACAGAGACCGAAAGTGCTTCCGCAGAGAGCGTAAGCGCCCCCACGGAAGAGACCGCCCGGGCTCTGCCGGAGCAGCCGCTCTCCGCATACGCCGCGCAGGCGGAAGAAGCGGAAGCCGCCCTTCCCCCGGCGGAGAACGTTTCACGCGGTGAAACGGATAACCCTTCTTCCACAGTCTCCGAGACGGCGGAAGAGCCTTCGGACACCGATGAAGCGGAAAAGGCGGAAATGCCCGCTTCCGCCCGGGCGCGCACAGAAAAACGCGCAACCTGGAAGCTGCCGTTCTTCATTGTGCTGGCAATTCCCCTGACGCTTACCGGTGTTCTGTTCCTGCTGGCTGTCGCCGCCGGGCTCTTTGCTGCCGGGGCTGCCCTGGTATTCTTCTGCGGCTCCTGTTTCATGTCGTCTCTTACGAGCATGCAGCTGATTTCAGAAAAGCTGATTGCCGTCGGGCTTGCGCTGTTATCGCTGTCAGCTGCGCTTGCCCTCTTCCGGCAGACGGTGCTGGTACCTTCGCGCGGAATCCCCGCGCTCTTCCGGGAAGCGGCCAGGATCGGCGACAGATGGTGCTATGAGGAGGTTACGCTATGACCGGATCAAGAAGACTGTTCATCCTTGTCCTTTCGTTTCTCGCTTTTCTCGGCGTGATGAGCATCGTCGTCGGCATCCTGCTCGGCGCCGCTCCCTTCCAGGTCGGCAGGACTCTGATTCAGGAGGCGGCCGAATGCTGGCACACAGTCCTTCCCGCCGTGTCGGATTATCTGCATACCGCCGTCGGTCCCCTGCTTCAAGGCGGGGCATGACAATTTGACAGAAAGGAGCCGTGAGAATGGAGCGTTTCGGAAATATTGACACCATGCAGGTTTTGCTGGTCGTGATTCTGCTTCTGTGCGGCTATTTCTTCCTCTTCCAGGCAGTGGCGAAACGGGCGGCAAGCCGCTCCTCCATCCCGCTGCTGGCGATCGTTCTGCTTCTGGTATATCTGTTGGTCTCGCTGCCGCTTGTGCTGATTATCAGCCAGATGGGCGGCCTGAGCTTCACCTTCCTGGCTTTGCTGATCCTCGCCTCCTTCATTGGCGTCATCGCTTTTTTTTACTTTGTTTTCAAGCATTACCGGGAGATCAACAAGGGGATGCTGGTGCTTTTTCTTCTCTATCTGCTGATGATAAGCTATGTCACCGTTTTCTCGCGCCGCGGGCGCGTGCAGACGGACATCCTGCTGAAATTTGACTCCATCGAGGAAGCCCTTCGGAGGCATTCGCTGGAGCCGCTGCAGCATCTGTGGCTCAACATTGCGATGTTCGTGCCGATCGGGATACTCTTTCCCGCGATCTGCCCGCAGCGCCTTGACAAGCTATCCTGTGTGCTTCCGCTGGGCATGCTGCTGACGACGCTGATTGAGACGACGCAGCTCATGCTTCGCATCGGCCAGTGCGATCTGGAGGATATGATCGCCAACACCCTGGGGGCTTGTCTGGGGCTGCTGATATTTCGCCTGTACAAACGCCTCCAGTACCGCGCCTGAAAAAACCGCTGATTTGATTTGGAAGGGGGAGAGAAACCGGATATGCAGAACAGGAGCGCCGTCGAGCGTGATATCTATATTGAACTTACCGTCGTGCTGTGTATCCTCATCTCCCTGGGCTTTCCGGGCCAGTTCACGAAAATCTACGGGGAACGCTTCGACAAGATCTGTGAATACGGGACGTTTCTCGCGGAGATCGTGCTGATTCTCACATCCAACGCCAGGCAGCTGGGCGATATTGAGCTTCTGAATCTCAAACGGAAGTATGCCGTCATTTATCTGTATGTCGGCGCTGTGACGGTCGTCTCCATGCTGGTGACTGCCGATCGTTCCGAGGAGATGATCACCTGCCTGCGCTGGATCGTGACGCTGCTGTTTGCCATCTGGCTGCAGGAGTTCTATTCAACGGAGAATCTGCTCAGGCTCATTGCCATCGCGCAGGGAGCCTTTGTTGCTTTGACGCTGTTTTTCATGGTTCGCTATTCCTATTTAAGCTATGATCCCGAAGTGCCCGGTGCGATCCGCGGCATTCTCGGTACGAAAAACGGCTGTGCCACCGAGCTGGCCTTCGGCATTCTTGTCACGATCCTGGTTATAAGAAACGAGCATCACCGGCGCAGGCCCCTGATGCGCTGGGTCACCCTTGTCATGATCCAGTTCGTGCTGCTGATGATGGCAGACGCGACCGGCGCGCTGTTTACTCTGGTGATCGCCCTGGTCCCGGCGCTGCTGCATCGCAGCTTCCGGCTTCCCCTCGGTCTGCTGTACATAACGGTCAACGTGGTGTTCCTCTTTGCGATGCTCACGCTGATGCCCCTGTTTGAGGGTTTCTTTGAGGCCATCGGCAAGGATGCGACCCTGACCGGGCGCATTCCGCTCTGGCGGCAGATTATCGAGGTCATGTCCTCGCACAAGACCGTGACCGGCTATGGCTACGGCATGTTCTGGCGCGATCCCATTGCGGTGGAAATGATCCATAAGGGCTTTAACCGGCGGCACAACGACTTTATGGCCAGTATAACCTCGGGCGCGCACAATGTACTGCTGGAGATGTGGCTGAATGTCGGACTGCTGGGGATCGCGGAATACTTTTTCGCGCTGCTCGGTTCCTTCCATCGTGTGGAGGAGATGGAGCACAGCGCCTATCTCTTCAGCTGCGTCATGATGATCTTCCTCATGATCAACGGCCTGACCGAGCGCTGCCTCGCCTCCAACTACGATTACAAGACGCTGGTGCTGTTTCTGGTGATGGCGATGGGCTGCAACAAGCGTACCGCTTCCGTCTATGCCCTGCGCGGCAGCGGCAGCGCCGCCATCCATAAAGCATCAGACAGCTCCCTGTCGTCCGCCGGATAACGGCGCGCTGCCGCGGAAGCTTCTGCTGGAGGTGAAAAGCAAGTGGGTAAAGAAGAATCCGGCGGGAAGCAGCAACTGCTTCATTCCGTAAAAACCCTGCTGTTATCCGGCATCGCATACATTGTCAACTACGGGATTCTGCTGGTGCTCACGCCGTTTATTACCAGGACCATCGGCGCCGAGGCATACGGCTTTGTCACGCTTGCCAAGGAGTTTTCCCAATACGCGACGATCCTGACAATGGCGCTGAATACCTATGCGGCGCGATTCATCGGGCTTTCCTACCACAAAGGGGATCTGCATCAGGCAAACGTCTACTTTGCCTCCGTATTCTGGGGCAATGTGGTTCTGGCGATCAGCATTTTAAGCGGGATTCTGGTGTTCATTCACTTTCTGGACTCCGTTCTGGTGGTGTCGCCCTCCCTGCTGAGCGATGTGAAGCTGCTGTTTTTCTTTACCTTCGTAAGCTTCGGCGTGACGACGGTCTTTTCGGTGTTCGGCGCCGCCGGTTATATCAGCAACCGGATGGATCTGGTCGGCGCGTTCAAAACCGCCTCCTATGTCGTCAAGGCTCTTTTTCTGATGACGGCATATCTCCTTTTCCCCCCGCGCGCCTACTATATGGCGCTGGGCATGCTTGCCGCGGCGCTGCTGTTAGGCCTCGCCGATTTCGGCATCAGCCGGAAGTATCTGCCAGAGATCACGGTTTCCCACCGGTATTTCTCCTTCGGCGCCGTCAAGCAGCTTGTGCTGAACGGCTTCTGGGCCTCCTTCAATATGGTGGGAGATATCCTCAACAGCGGGCTCGACCTGCTCGTCTGCAACCAGATGCTCACCAATCTGGAAATGGGTCAGCTCGCGATTGCCAAAACCATGCAGACCATCCTGCAGGGCGTATACTACATTGTCAACCAGACCTTCATCCCGCGTTTTCTCAAGAGCTACGCCACCGACGCGCCGGGAAAGGTGATTTGGGAGCTGAAGCTTGCCATGAAAATTTCCGGCATGCTGGCTAATGTGATTTTCGCCGGCTTCGCGGCCTTCGGCCTTGCGTTTTACAGGCTCTGGATTCCGGAGCAGGACATCCGCGTGATCTATGAGCTGACGATCATCACCATTCTTACCTGCATTCCCAGCGGCCCCATGCAGCCGCTTTACTATATCTATACGCTCACCCTCAAGCAAAAGCTGCCCTGCATCATCACCGTGATCGGCGGGCTTCTCAACGTGGCGAGCATGTACCTTCTCATACGATACGCCGGGATGGGCGTATATGCCGTGGCATGGACGACCGTGGCGGTGATGTGCGTCATCAACTTTGTCACAAATCCCCTCTACATGGCGTATGTGCTGCACATGCCGTCCGCGACCTTCTACCCCGACATTCTGCGCAACGTGCTCTCCTGCGGGGTGTTGACCGCCCTCTTCTGCGGTCTGAGCCGCCTTTATATGCCCGGCAGCTGGCTGACGCTGATCCTCTGCGGCGGCTTCTGCGCGCTGTTCGGCGCGCCGCTGCATCTGCTGATCGTATGCAGCAGGGATCAGTTGGGCGCGCTGAAGGCGCTTGTCAGGCGTGCGCCCGAACGCAAGGAGGAAAACAAATGAAACTGCTGATGCACCGGATCAACCGGACAGATCAAAACGTACACATCCAACGCAATATCGAGATGTTCCGCAAACTTGGCATCGAGGTCAGGGACGTTTACAACGGCGAGCTGCTGCGCGGCGATCTCTCCGGGGCCGACGCGATCTGTCTCAACTGGTTTGAGAACATCGACGGCGGACGGGCCTTTATGCCCCCTCTGCGCTACGCCAGAAGGCTTTTGCAGCTTCACCGGATCAAAAAGGCCGGGCTCTCCCTGCTCTTCTATATGCACAACCGCTTCCCGCACAATCCGCGCTATCCGAAGCTGAGCCGGGATCTGTACCACCGGCTTGCAAAGCAGGCCGACGTGATCCTCACCTTTGCCGAGGAGACCGGCGCGGGACTTGAGGAGCTGTTTCCGGGCGAGGGCTTCGGAAAAAAGACCGAGGTCATCCGCCCGCTCAACTACATCGGCGCGTATCCGCCCAATCCGGACGCGCCCGTCTATGAAATGAGAAAAAAAGTTGCCGGAAAGCTGCTGGTCTGCTTTCTCGGCAAGATTTCACCGTATAAAAATGTGGAGCTCATCATCCGGGCCGCGAAGGAGCCGGAAAATGAGGACGTCGCTTTCCTGCTCTGCGGGGAGCCGGTATCTTCGGAATACCGCGCGGAGCTGGAGGCGCTGGCCGCCCCCTGCCGGAATCTGCGCACGGATTTCCGCCTGATCCCGGATTCCGAAATGGCGGCGATCCTCGACGTTTCCGATCTGCTGGCCATGCCCTACGATACCCGGAGCGCCGCAAACTCCGGCACCGGGCGCCTGGCCTTCTCCTACGCACGCAGCGTCGTCACGCCCGATATTCCCTCCATGAACGCAATCCCGGACGAGCTGATTTACAAGTATCATTACGACAGTCCGGACGAGCACTATGAAAAATTCCTTTCGGCGCTGAAACGCGCCTGTGCCGACTGGCAGCGCGATCCCGAACGCCTGCGCGAGAAGGGCCGGGCGCTGAAAAAGCTGATGGAGACGGATTATTCCGAGCAAGCCGTCATGGAGCAGTACCGGGGGATCTTTCGGCGGCTGGAGGACAAGCGGCGCTCACGCTGAACAAGAAAGGAGCCATGCACGATGCGAAATATCTTGACACAGTTTGAAGCGACAGCCGCGCGGGTGCCTGAGAAGAAAGCGATCGCGGATCAAAACGAGAGCTTTACCTATGGGCAGCTGCGGGATCTTGCCCGCCGCGTCGGC
Organism: uncultured Eubacteriales bacterium; assembly: GCA_900321275.1. Taxonomy (GTDB): domain Bacteria; phylum Bacillota; class Clostridia; order Oscillospirales; family Oscillospiraceae; genus Limivicinus. The sequence goes on from ONVI01000025.1 coordinate 24,825, forward strand.
GCGGCGATCGGGACAGGGGAGAAAAACCGCCCCATCGGCGTCCTGGCCGCGCGGGACATCCGCACGCCCGCCTTCTTCCTCGGGGCGCTATACAGCGGGAATTACTACGTGCCCATCGACCCCGACATGCCGCCCGAAAAGAAGCAGGCGATTCTTGACGAGACGGGCATGCGCGTCATCCTCGGCACGGAGGAAAACCGTGCCCTGCTTGAACCCCTGCGCTTTGACGGGGTCTATCTCACGCCGGACATGCCGGATTCGGAATGCGCCGCTCTGCCGGACGGCGGGGACGACGATCCGCTCTACATGGTCTACACCTCCGGCTCCACGGGCAAGCCCAAGGGCATCCTCAAGAGCCACCGGGCGGAGATCAGTTATATTGAAACCTACTGCGATTATTTTGGCTTTTCCGAGGACGAGGTGATCGGCAATCAGACGCCCTTCTTCTTTGACGCCTCGGGCAAGGATCTGTATATGATGATCCGGCTCGGCTGCACGCTGGAGATCCTGCCCACCAAGCTCTTCTCCTTCCCCACCGAGCTCATGGAATACATGAACGAACGGCGCGTCAGCTTCATCTCCTGGGTGCCGACCGCCATCTCCATCGTCGCGCAGCTCAACCCCTTCTCGCTGGTGAAGCCGGAATATCTGAAACGCGTCTTCTTTGTGGGCGAGGTCATGCCCATGAAGTATCTCAACAGGTGGCGGCGCGCCCTGCCGGATGTGCAGTATGTGAATCTCTACGGACAGTCGGAGCTTGCGGGCGTGTGCTGCTGCTTTGAGGTGCGGGGCGACTGGGACGACAAGGCGGTGCTGCCCATGGGCAAGCCGCTGCCGAACTGCCGGGTCTATCTGCTCGACGGGGAGGCCGTTGTTCAAGAGCCGGGGCGTATCGGGGAGCTCTATATCGTCAGCGACGCGCTGGCGCTGGAATACTTCCGCGATCCGGAGAAGACCACCGCTTCCTTCCTTACGAAGGACTTCGGGGAGGGCGCGGTGCGCTGCTTCAAAACCGGCGACATGGCGCAGTACGACGGCGAGGGCAATCTGGTTTTTGCCGCGCGGTCGGACTTTCAGATCAAGCACATGGGGCGGCGCATCGAACTCGGCGAGATCGAAGCCATCGCCACAACGCTGGATGAAATCAAAATGTGCTGCTGTCTGTATAACCCCGAAAAGCAGTGGATCTACCTCTTTGCGGAGCTGTCGGACGGATACGCGCTCACCGGTCAGGAGCTGCGCAGCATTCTGCGGGGTAGGCTTACGGACTACATGCTGCCGCGCAAGGTCGTCATTCTGGAAAAAATGCCCCTGAGCCCCAACGGAAAAATGGACCGCCAGACGCTCAAGGCGCAGATGTAAGAAAGAAGGAGCAAACTATGGAAGAACTTCTTGAAATTTTACAGGACATCAATCCCGACGTGGATTATGAGACCGAGGACAATCTCATCGACGGCAAGGTGCTCGACTCTCTGAGCATCATCCAGATGATCAATGAGATCTGCGAGACCTTTGATATCGAGATCGGTCCCAAGTGGATGCGCAACGAGAACTTCAACAGCGCGCAGAAGATCTGGGACATGATCCAGGCCATTCGGGAAGAAGAGTAAAGCTGCATGTCGATCACGAGCTTTTCGTTTTTCTTCTTCGTCTGCGCGGTGCTGCTGCTTTATTTCCTTGTTCCGCGAAGATTCCAGTGGGTCGTGCTGCTCCTTGCAAGCTGCGCCTTTTACCTCTCTTACGGGGCGCAGTACATCCTTTATGTCCTTTTTACCTCTGTCACCGTGTATTTTGCCACGGTTTACATGCAGGATATCGCGGACAGGCAGCGCGCCTGGCTCAAGAGCGAGGGCAAGACGCTGGAGAAGGAGGAGAAAAACCGCATCAAGGCGGAGAACAAGAAGCGGAAAAAGCGCGCCATGCTCGCTGCTCTGCTGGCAAATCTCCTTGTCCTGTGCGTGTTTAAATACGCACACTTTGCCATTGAGCAGCTCAACGCCGTGCTGAGGCTTCTGGGCGTGCAGCCGATTGAGGACCGGCTCCGGCTGATCGCCCCGCTCGGCATCTCCTTCTACACCTTCCAGATGATCGGTTATCTGGTGGACGTATATTGGGAGAACGTGAAAGCGGAGCGCAGTTTTTTCAAGACGCTGCTTTTCTGTTCCTTCTTCCCGCAGATCACCCAGGGCCCTATCAGCGAGTTTGGGAACCTGGCCGAGCAGCTCTTCACCGAGCATGCGTTTACCTATAAAAATTACTCCTGGGGCATGCAGCGCATGTGCTGGGGTTTCTTCAAGAAGATGGTGATTGCCGACGCCCTGGCCCCGCTGGTGGAGGACGTGTTCGCCCACTATGGCGTATATACCGGTATTACCACGCTCATCGGCGCTTTTCTGTACAGCATTCAGATCTACACCGATTTCTCCGGCTACATGGACATCATGTGCGGCCTGTGCGAGGTCATGGGCATCCGCCTGACCGAGAACTTTGAGCGGCCGTATTTC
>ONVI01000044.1 GCA_900321275.1 uncultured Eubacteriales bacterium
GTCCGCAGGAAATACTTTGTGTATTTTCAAGGACGATAACGAAGCATGGCGTAATTCTGACCGTGAAAAAACGAGCCGTTCTATTGGATAATAGTATAAGATCTTACCGCATGAAGATCAGCACGACCACCAGAAAAATGACGCCCGGGACGCCGAATACGCCCGCGATGAGGCAGGTGAGCAGATCGATCGGGATGGAGAAATCGAAAAAGCCCCCCACGAGATTCGCCACAAAGAGCATCATATAGCCGATGACGGCGTTGATAACGAGTTTGAAGATCATTTTAAGCGGCACGGCCAGCATCCTGAGCACCACGTAGATCGCCACGATCACGCCCGCGCCGAGAAGAACGGTCTGAAGAAGATCCATTTTTGCGTCTCCTGACAAAACTTTCCTGTTTATGATGCCCCGCCTTGCACAAACTAAGACCGGACAGATTCCCGGCGGACGAGACAGAGAAAGTCCGGTGAAGGCACCATATGTATATATGGATACACCGAAATCGGGAAAATGTCAAGCGGCAAGGGCCCTTCCCGAACGGGGAGAACACCGCGGCCGCGGGGACGCGCCGGAGAAATCCGGCGCGTCTTTTGCGTTGATTTTAATAATTTGTGTTCCGAACGCCGAAAGATGTGATATAATACTCTTATTACCTGACAGAAGGGGAGCGTATGGACGCTTGCGAAAAGGCTGTCGCCCTGTGGCGGCGAAACAGATCAGGACGGACGCGGAGCTGGCCGAGGCGCTTGTACAGGCGTTTCAGCAGCGCCGGTGCCGAAGGATCGAAGGGGATGGCGTGAGGCGTCATGGAGGCCGGAATCACAGCACATCCCGACAGTAGTTTTTGAAAGAAAGGCCGGAAAATGAGCGACAGAAAAACACAGTTTACACGGGCAATCTGGCAGATCACGCAGGAGCTCAACAGCGCCGAATCGCTGGACAACGCCCTTGCGTCAAGCCTTGACATCATCATCAAGCTTCTCCGCAGCGAGGGCGGGACAATCTGGCTGCTGGACAGGGACAGCAACCGCCTCTACCCGATCTTCAACCGGGGCTTTGTGGATATCAGCGGCATCACCATCGAAAACGGGCAGGGTATCGCCGGCACCGTGGTGCAGAGCGGCGAAGCCCGGATCGTGGAGGATACGAGGCTTGACGACCGCTTTACCCGCAGTGTGGATGAGGAGACGGGGACTGCGACAAGGAGCATCATCTGCGTCCCTCTGAAAAACAGCGTCGAGACCATCGGCTGCATAGAGGTCATCAACTGCGTGGATGGCAGCGCCTACGATACGGAGGATCTCGCTCTGTGCGAGTCGCTGGCAAGGCTTGCCGCCATTGCCATGGAGGAAAAAGGCCTTCAGTTCCGGCCCAGCGCGGAGAAGGAGACCATCATCTCCCTGCGCGGCCTCACCAAGGAATTTCCCTCCGGCGACGGGGTGGCCCGCGTCCTCAAGGGCATCAACCTGGATATCTACAAGAACGAGTTTCTGGTGATCCTGGGGGAATCCGGCTGCGGCAAGTCCACCATGATGAATATCATCGCGGGTATGGATTTTCTCACCGACGGGCAGCTTTTCGTTGACGGGAAGGATTTTTCCCACCCCACGGAAACGGCGCTCACCCGCTACCGGCGCGAGTACCTGGGCTTCGTCTTTCAGTCGTATAACCTGATGCCGAATCTCACGGCGCTGGAAAACGTGCAGTTTATCGCGGACATCGCGCCGAACGCCATGCCCGCCGCCGAGGCGCTGGCAAAGGTCGGCCTCACCGACCGGGCGGGGCACTACCCCGCGGCCCTCTCCGGCGGCCAGCAGCAGCGCGTGGCCATCGCCCGCGCCGTGGTCAAGCGCCCGAAGATCATTTTTGCCGATGAGCCCACCGCTGCCCTGGACTACCAGACCAGCATCGAGGTGCTGACGGTCTTTGAAGAGATCAAAAAGCAGATCGGCACCACGATCATGATGATCACGCACAACCCCGAGATTGCCAAAATGGCCGACCGGGTAATCAAGCTGCGGGACGGGAAGGTCTCCAGCATCAAGGTCAACATCCACCCGCTCCAGGCGAAGGAGCTGTCCTGGTAATATGATGACAAAAACACAATTCACGGACGCGATCCGGAACATCCGAAAGCAGATCATCCCCTGGATCTCCGTCGTGGTGATCGGGATGGTGGCGCTGATCGCCTATCTGGGCCTCGTCTACAGCGGTGAGGCCATCAAACGGGCTGTGTCCGCCTACTATCAAAAATACAATTTCTGGGATATCGAGATCAGCTCCACGCTTCTGATGAGTGAGGACGACCTCGCGGCCCTGCGCGCCGTGCCGGGGGTGGAGCGGGCGGAGCCTGTCTGGACCGCGGGCGTATCCATCCTGACTGAGGGCAGGCCGGTGGGCGCTTTACTCCAGACACTGTCGACGGAGATCTCCGTGCCGGAGCTTCTGGAGGGCCGCCTGCCCGCAGCGGCGGGGGAGTGCGCCCTCGAGCAGCAGCTTCAGAGCATCCTGGGCCTGCGGATCGGGGACCGGGTCTGCATGGATTCCCCTGCTTTTTCGGGGATCCGTCTTCTCCGGGAGACGGAATACACCGTCACGGGCATCATCCGCAGCCCGGACCACATCAGCTATGAGCTTCCCGAGACACCCTATCTGCTGGTCACGGAGGAGAACTTCGACCGGGAGGCCCTGGACGGCGCCTTCATGAAGACCCGCATCCGTGTCGAGGGCGCGCCGGAATACCGCTACTCTGCCGCCTACCTGGAGGCGGTGAAGCGCGTGACGGACGCCATCGAGACGATTGTGCCGGAGCGCACGGCGCTGAGGGACGAAAAGCTCCGCGGCGACTATGAGCGTCAGCTCGCCGAGGGACGGCAGAAGCTGGACGAGGGCGCGGAAAAGCTGAAGGAGGGCGAGGAAAAGCTGAAGGATGCCTCCCGGCAGATCGAGGAGGGCGCCGCAAAGCTCAGCTCTGCCCGCAGCGAGCTGGACAGCGGCTGGGAGCAGCTCAAGGAAGCGGAGGAGCAGCTCAATACTGTCAAGGAGAAGCTGGACGACGGCAGCAGAGCCCTCGTGGAGGCGGAGTATCAGATCGCCGCACTGGAAGGCCTGCTGTACAAGGCCGAGGGGCTGATCGGCCTGATCGACGGCCTGACCGGGGCGCGCACGGAGGATTATCTGCCCGCTGCCGCCGCCTCGGCGCTGCAGCAGGCCCGGGACGGCATGAGGACCTACAGCGAGGGCAGAGACCTGTGGTATTCCACGGGCGAGGAATACCTTGACGGCCTGACCAAATTTGAACAGGGCAAAAAGCGGCTGGAACAGGGCGAACAGGAATACAAGGAGGGCATGGCCGAATATGAAAAGGGCCTGACGGAATACGAACAGGGCAAGGCCGAATATGAAAAGGCAAAGGCGGAATATGACGAGGGCGTAAAGCAGCTCCGGGACGCGGAGAACAGGCCATACCCGTTTAAGCCCTGCCGCTGGCTGGTGGCGAACAATCAGGGAAATACGGGCTATGTCTTTGCCGAAAACCAGGCGGGCTCGCTCACGTCCATGAGCTATTCCTTTTCGGTCTTCTTCCTGGTCATCGCCGCGCTTGTGATCTATGCCAGCGTCGGCCGCATGGTGGAGGAGCAGCGCGTCCAGATCGGAACGTCAAAGGCCCTGGGCCTCTTTAACCGCGAGATTTTGAACAAGTACATGTTCTTCGGCCTGACCGCCGGAGTCGTGGCGGTCGTGCTGGGCGTCGCGCTGTCCTATTCCGTGGTGCAGAAGAACACACATAGCTTTTTCGAGCCGTTTTTCACCTTCCGCACGATCCCCAAGTGCTTTCTGCCGATGGAAACGGCGGCCGTGGCGGTCGGTGTGGTGCTGGTGGCGGGGATCTCGGTGTGGCTTGCCTGCGCAAAACTGATCCGCATCCCGGCGATCCAGCTCCTTCAGGGCGAACAGCCGGGCACCCCGCGGAGAGACTCCGGCCGCACATCAAGCAGGGGCCTCTACACCCGCCTGATCTTCCGCAATATGCAGTCGGATCTCCGGCGCGTGCTGGTGACGATCGCCAGCATCGCGGGCTGCTGCCTGCTGCTGGTGGTGGGCTTCATGCTCAAGTATGCCATTGAGCGCACCGGCGACCGCCAGTTCGGACAGATCATCCAATACCAGGCGGAGCTGTACTTTGACCCGGCGGAGGCCGGGGCGCGCGGGCAGCTCGCGGAAATCCTGGAGGAGAGGCAGCTGCCCTTCGTCCTCGTCGGAAAAGCGGACTTTATCCTGCGGGAAGGCGAAAGCTTCAACACCGCCACGGCGATCGTGGCAGAGCCCGGCAGCCTGGAGGGCTATTACAGCCTGAGCGACCCGGCCGGCAAGGCCCTGCAGCTCAGCGACGAGGGCGCCCTGATCCCCATCCGCATGAGCGAATACCTGGGCGTGCGGGCGGGTGACAGTCTCACCGCCTTCGACGCCGACCTGATTGACCACAGCCTCCCGATCGCCGGCGTATTCCGGAACCATTTCGGGAACCTGATGTTCTTTACGCCCGCGGGTTATGAAGGGGCCTTTGGCGCAAAAGCCGAACAGAACTGCTTTTTGATCCGCATGGACGATATGAGCCTGGAAGAGCTGGAGGCGGCGGCGGAAAGCGTTCCCGGCTTTCAGCGCGTGAAGGACGCCGCAGCCGACCGCGAGCGCTTCAACAGCTTTTCCTCCATTGTCGATGTGGCGGTGCTTCTGATGCTGGGGCTTGCGGGCGTGATGGCCTACTTCATCGTCATGAACCTGTCCGTGACCTATATCCAGCGGAAGACGAAGGAGCTCACCATCATGCGCATCAACGGCTTTACCGTGCGGGAGTGTGTGATCTATGTCTCCTGGGATCTCGTCGTGACGACGCTGATCGGCATTCTGCTGGGCCTTGCGGCCGGGCACTATCTCGGACAGACGGTGCTTCCGGTCACGGAGGGCCGCTATATGCGCTTCGTACATGAGCCTGACCTGCGCACCTACCTGTACTCGGCGCTGATCACGGCGGGCTTCTTCACCCTTGTCAGCAGCACTGCCCTCAGACGGGTAAAAAATCTCAGGCTTTCGGATATAAACTGATACCGGCCTTCCATAAAACGCAGTGTTCTATGGAAAAACAGTATGAGGTGGTTCAATGAAAACGGCGAAAAAGATGATTCTGTGCCTTGCATTTCTCTGTCTGCTGCGTCCGGCGCTCCCGGCCTGCGCCGAAGAGAGCGCCGCACAGCGCGGCCTGGAAAAGATCAAAACCGCTTACAACTGGGACTGCATCGTGCTGCCGCAGGAGGATAGCTGGCTGGACGAGTGGAAGACCCTCTACGCCAGAAAGGCGTGGTACGCGCCGAACCTCTTTGTGGAGAGCATGCCCATGCTCAAAAGCGGCATCCCCCCGCAGCCATTCCTCTTCGAGGGAACCGAGGTCACGGTCCTGGCCGAGGAAAACGAACTGTCCTGCATCCTCTACCGCCACCCGGACAACCGGGTCTATACCGGCTGGATCCAGAGCATCCGCCTTTTGGAGGACTTCCCCGGGCCGCTGTACAACCTCGGCACGCCCCGGGAGGGCGAGACAGAGACGCTTGCCTTCGTGCAGAACGAGTGGTCCCCCGGCTATCTGCCCGGCACCGAGCAGCACTACACCGTCCTGCGCGAGACGGTGAAGGACTGCGTAGGCTTCGAGCTGGAGTACCAGCTGATCGCCGAAAACACCCCCAACAAATGGATGGTTTTCGGTCCGCGCACGGTCTGGGTCAGCGACGGGGAAAACTGGACGGCGCTGGGCTGCTTCGACTACTTTGAAAACGGAACGGTGCGCGTGTCTGTCCGGATTCCGGAGCCGACGGACATTGCCGCCATCGCCACCGTTGCCCACTGCCACGCCCCGAACATGTTCGACTTTCGCCAGTGGGCGGAGGATTTCCTGATCGCAAAGTGAACATCCGGGGAACACTTGCCTTTGCTTGAAGCTCCGAAATATGCATGACACGATCCCTTCATTTTTGCGATGGCTGTTAAGGAACAGCAGCAAAATGCATGGCCGTGCGAAACAGGCTGCCTCAAAATGCATAACCATGCGAAATCGCAGGGGCCGATGCCCTCATCGGCCCGCTGTTTTACGACAATGTGCGTAATGCAACGGGTCGATCCGGGGATCGACCCCTATGGTTTTGGCTTCAACATGCATTCTGATACTGGTCTCCCATAAAACGCTATGAAAGTGTTTTATAGCGCCAAAGGCGCGTCGGAGACCGTATGAGACGTGTTTTGTGCCCTTTGGCACAAAACAGGCAGCGCGCGTTCGAGCGTTGCCTTTTCCATAAAACACAGTGTTTTATGGAAAAATAGTATGAGACAGCCTCTTTGACTCGTTATGCGATTCGAGACAGCCTCTTCTGCGTCTGGAATAATACCCGATTATTGCTTATTTTCAGTATATCGGAGACCAATCGGAATCGCAAGAAAAAACCGATGCCCCCAATTTAAAAAGGCCCGACCGAAACCTTGATCTTTCGAAAACGGGATGATATAATAAGGCGGTCTTAAAATAAAAAGATACCGAGGGGGCAGGTCTATGAATTCCAAGCGAAACAGAACCGCAGCAGGAGGGGGCGTATGAGCGAGAAGCGCAAGGAGCGTCCGGGCGTGATGCTCTACTTCGACGATATCAGACCCGCGATCAATCGGCTCGATCCGGGACAGAGCGGCGCGCTTCTCCGCTCGATCCTGGATTACGCGCAGTACGGCGCTGTGCCGGAGCTCGATCCCATGACGAGTCTGGTTTTTGAAATGCTCATGCCGAAGCTTGACCGTGACGCCGAAAGATACGAGGAGAGCCGGGAACAGCGGCAGTACGCCGTCTATGCAAGGGAGAAGAAAAAAATGGGGGAGTCCTGCCTGAGCTTTGCCGAATGGCGGCTCATGCGCGCCAGATCCTCCGCTCACGAAAACAACGGGCCGATATCACCCGATCCCAAAAACATCGACCCGTATCCATCTGCATCCACATCCATATCCGCAGCCGCAGCCGCAACCACAACCACAACCGCATCTCCATCCAAAATCACATCCTCACCCGCATCGACAGCGGGAGAGGGATGCAAGGGGGAGGAGGCGTCGGTCGAGCGCCTGCATGAGGAGTGGCTGAAAGCCATGGACGCAAAAAACCTGCGGCAGGCCTGCGACCTCAGCGACCGGCTCTTCGCGCGCGGCTATTACACGGACATAGCGACGCGAAAGCTGATAAAGCGGCCAACGCTCCCGGGACTGCCGCGTACATAGAGAACGGCGGTGCGCAGCGTTTCCTTCACACACTGCTCACAAATGTAACCAAATTGTAGTGTGAAATCGGGAAAAAGTATGCTATACTACCCAGGTTAAAATTGATTGTTCTATGCCCAAACGGGAAGGAACACGACGAAAGGTACGTAAAAATCCATGAGCAAAACCCCCAATTACGGCAACGACAGCATCTCCCAGCTCAAGGGCGCGGACCGCGTGCGCAAGCGGCCCGGCGTCATCTTCGGCTCCGACGGGCTCGACGGCTGCGAGCATGCGGTGTTTGAAATCCTCTCCAACGCCATCGACGAGGCCCGCGAGGGCTACGGCGATCTCATCACGCTGACGTATTACAGGGACCACTCCATTGAGGTCTCGGACTTCGGGCGCGGCTGCCCGCTGGACTGGAACCCCAGCGAGAAGCGCTATAACTGGGAGTTGGTCTTCTGCGAGCTCTACGCCGGCGGCAAGTACAACAACCTCGACGGCGGCGACTATGAGTACTCCCTGGGCCTCAACGGCCTCGGCTCCTGCGCCACACAGTACGCGTCAAGCTATATGGACGTGACCGTCTGGCGCGACGGGAACAAGTATTCCCTTTCCTTCAAGAAGGGCAAGCCCGTGGGCAAGAAAGGGCAGGAGCTCACCGTCGAGCCGGCCGACCGCAAAAAGACCGGCACCACCATCCGGTGGCTTCCCGATCTGGAGGTCTTCACCGATATCGACATCCCCGAGGAATACTTTGACGACGTGCTGCACCGCCAGGCGGTGGTCAACGCGGGCGTCACCTTCCGGCTCAGGATCGAGCGGGACAAGGGCTTCGATACAAAGGACTACCTCTACGAAAACGGCATCATGGACTACGTGGCGGAGCTTGCGGGGGAAAACCCGCTCACCGCGCCGACCTTCATCTCGGCCGAGCGCAAGGGCCGCGACCGCGAGGACAAGCCGGAATACAAGGTCAAGCTCTCGGCCGCCTTCTGCTTTTCCAAGACCGTCAGCGCCCTGGAATACTACCACAACTCCTCGTGGCTGGAAAACGGCGGCGCGCCGGACAAGGCCGCAAAGCTTGCCTTCACCTCGGCCATCGACAGCTACATCAAGCAGCTCGGCAAGTACCAGAAGAACGAGAGCGCCATCAAGTTCCAGGACATCCAGGACTGCCTGATCCTGGTCACCAACTGCTTCTCCACCCAGACCTCGTATGAAAACCAGACCAAGAAGGCCATCAACAACCGCTTCATCCAGACCGCGATGACGGAGTTTTTCAAGAGCAATCTGGAGGTCTATTTCATCGAGAACAAGCCCGAGGCCGACCGCATTGCCGAGCAGGTGCTGATCAACAAAAGAAGCCGCGAGACGGCGGAGCGGGCGCGGCAGGGCATGAAGAAAAAGCTCTCCGGCTCCATCAGCATCACCAATCCCGTGCAGAAGTTCGTCGACTGCCGCAGCCGCGACGTGGACCGGCGCGAGATCTACATTGTGGAGGGCGATTCGGCCCTGGGCGCGTGCAAGCAGTCGCGGGACGCGGAGTTTCAGGGCATCATGCCCGTGCGCGGCAAGATCCTCAACTGCCTCAAGGCCGACTATGTGCGCATTTTCAAAAGCGACGTCATCACCGATCTCATCAAGGTGCTCGGCTGCGGGGTGGAGGTGAAGGACAAGCACACCAAGGACGTGTCGAGCTTCGACCTGAATAACCTGCGCTGGAACAAGGTCATCATCTGTACCGACGCGGACGTGGACGGCTTCCAGATCCGCACCCTGATCCTCACCATGCTCTACCGCCTGACGCCGACCCTCATCCGCGAGGGCTATGTGTACATCGCGGAGTCGCCGCTGTATGAGATCGAATCGAAGGGCAAGATGTACTTTGCCTATTCCGACCGCGAAAAGGCGGAGATCATCGACAGCCTCAAGGGCGCGAAGGCGACGATCAACCGCTCCAAGGGTCTCGGCGAGAACGAGCCGGAAATGATGTGGATGACCACCATGAACCCCGAGACGCGCAGGCTCATCAAGGTCATCCCCGAGGACGCCGAGCGCATGGCGGAGGTCTTTGATCTCCTGCTGGGCGATAACCTGGAGGGGCGCAAGAACCACATCTCCGAGTTCGGCGCGCAGTTTCTGGATCTGGCGGATATTTCGTAACGGGAGACGGAACCATGAACACCTACATCAACAGCTTTGTCCGCGGGAGGGAGCTTTTGAAGAAGCTTCTCGTCGGCGACATGTTCACGGCGATTGCCGCGGCCTTCACGCGCTCGAACCCCATGGTCATGGGCGCGTTTTCCATCGCGACGATCCTGCTGTTCATCGCGATCATCTATGTTGATATCAAGTACTGCCGCTGCCCCAACTGCGGGAAAGTGATCCTGCTGGGCGTGCTGGCGATCAACACCTGCCCGCGGTGCAAGCACAGCCTCACCACGGGGAAAAAGGTGAAAAAGGGAAAGTAAAGGGCATCCTGATCTCCCTCTCTGAGGGAGGGGGACCACGAAGTGGTGGAAGGAGTCAGCGTTTTCAAAAGACGCGGGGAACTCCCTCAGTCACGGCGCTTGCGTGAGACGCGCCGCGACAGCTCCCTCAGGGAGGGAGCTTCAAATCCAAATCAAAGTTGAGTAGAAAGCTATGGCAAGAAAAAAGCAGGAAGAGAAGAAAAAATTCGATAACCCCAACGTGGTCGGGCTGCGGGCGGAGATCCTGGAGCAGCCCATCACCGAGACGCTGGAGACAAACTACATGCCCTACGCCATGAGCGTGATCGTCTCCCGCGCCATCCCGGAGATTGACGGCTTCAAGCCCTCGCACCGGAAGCTCCTGTACACGATGATGAAGATGGGGCTTCTGACCGGCGCCAGAACCAAGAGCGCCAACATCGTCGGCCAGACCATGCGCTTAAACCCCCACGGCGACGCCGCGATCTATGAGACGATGGTACGCCTCTCCGCGGGATATCAGGCCCTGCTCACGCCCTTTGTCGACTCCAAGGGCAACTTCGGCAAGGTCTACTCCCGCGACATGTCCTACGCGGCGTCCCGCTATACCGAGGCGAAGCTCTCCGCCATCTGCGCGGAGGTTTTCCGCGACATCGACAAGGATACCGTGGATTTTGTCGACAACTACGACGGCAGCATGAAGGAGCCGACGCTTCTGCCCACGGCCTTCCCGAACGTGCTGGTGTCCTCGAACCTCGGCATCGCCGTCGGTATGGCAAGCCAGATCTGCGGCTTTAACCTGGCCGAGCTCTGCGATACCACCGTGGCCTGGATCAAGGACCCGGAGCACGATCTTCTCAGCACCATGCCCGCGCCGGACTTCCCCACGGGCGGGGAAATTCTCTACGACCGCGCCCAGATGGAGAGCATCTACCGCACCGGCCGCGGCAGCTTCAAGGTGCGCGCCCGCTGGCGCTTCGTGGAAAAAGAGAACATCATCGAGATCTATGAGATCCCCTATACCACCACCTCCGAGGCCGTCATCGACAAGGTGCGCGAGCTCATCACCGCCGGCAAGATCCGCGAGATCAACGACATGCGTGATGAGACGGACCTGAACGGTCTGCGCCTGGCCATCGACCTCAAGCGCGGCACGGATCCCGAAAAGCTCATGCAGAAGCTCTTTAAGCTCACGCCGCTGCAGGATTCCTTTCCCTGCAACTTCAATATCCTGGTGGCGGGCAACCCGCGCGTCATGGGCGTGGGCGAGATTCTGGAGGAGTGGACGGCCTGGCGCATGGACTGCGTAAGGCGCCGCGTGTACTTCGACCTGAACAAAAAGAAGGAAAAGCTCCATCTCCTGAAGGGCCTGGAGCAGATCCTGCTGGATATTGACAAGGCCATCGAGATCATCCGCAATACCGAGCTGGAGGCCGACGTGGTGCCGAACCTGATGCTGGGCTTCGGCATCGACCAGGTGCAGGCCGAGTATGTGGCGGAGATCAGGCTGAGAAACATCAACCGCGAGTATATCCTCAAGCGCACCGCCGAGATCGAGGAGCTGGAGCGGGAGATCGAGGAGCTGGAGAGCATCCTGAACAACCGCCGCAAGCTCAAAAGCATCATTGTGGACGAGCTCAGGCAGATCTCCCAGAAATACGGCGCGCCCAGAAGGACCGGCATCGTCTACCAGAGCGAGGTGGAGGAATACAGCGAGGAGGACGCGGTGGAGGACTACCCCGTCACGCTCTTCCTCTCCAACGAGGGCTACTTCAAGAAGATCACCGCCCAGTCCCTGCGCATGAGCGGGGAGCAGAAATACAAGGAGGGCGACGCGCTGCGCACAAGCTTCGAGACCACCAACCGCGCGGAGCTTCTCTTCCTCACCGACCACCAGCAGATGTACAAGGCCCGCGTGTCCGATTTTGAGGACGGGAAGGCGTCCCAGCTCGGCATCTATCTGCCGACAAAGCTCCAGATGGACGAGGGGGAGAGCATCCTCGCCATGCTCCTGCCGGGGGACTACACGAAGCACCTGCTGCTGATCTTTGAAAACGGCAAGGCGGCGCGCATCGAGATGTCCGCCTATGAGACAAAGACCAACCGGCGCAAGCTCATCAACGCCTGCTCGGACAAGAGCCCCGTGGCCGCGGTGTTCCACCTTCAGGAGGAGACGGATATCGTCTGCTATTCCGGTGACGGGCGGGCACTCATCTTCAACACGGCGCAGCTCCAGCCGAAAACCAGCCGCACCACCCAGGGCGTGAACGTCATGAGCCTCAAGCCCAAACGCGCGCTTGTCAAGGCCGAGACGCTGGATCAGTCCGCGATCGCAAATCCCGCGCGCTACCGGGTCAGAAATCTCCCCGGCGCGGGCGCGCTCCTGAAGCCCGAGGACACCGGCGCGCAGCAGATGTCCCTGCTGTAAGACGAAGCCCCCTTGCCTGAAGGGGGCCGGGTAAGGGGGACAATTTGATATCCCTCGGTCACGGCGCCTGCGTGAGACGCGGCGCTTAACCTCCCTCTCTGAGGGAGGGGGACCACGAAGTGGTGGAAGGAGTTGTTGTACTCCCTCAGTCACGGCGCTTGCGTGAGACGCGGCGCGACAATAAAACCAGTCAATCAGAGGAGGAGCGGCATGCCGAAAAAACAGGACGTCAGGCTTGATCGCATCGTGTTCAAATACGTGGTCATCGTGCTCGGCTGCGTGTTCTACGCGATCGGCTTTCAGTTTTTCCTCTACCCCAACAACATCACCTCCGGCGGCGTGGTCGGCACGGCCATGATCATCAACCAGCTCACCGGCCTGCCCGTCGGCGTGCTGACCATTGTCATGAACATCCCGCTGTTTCTGATCGCGTGGCGGCACTTCGGGCTGGACTTCATGATCGGCTCCCTTGTGGGCATGGGCCTGAGCTCCGTGCTGGTGGACGTGTTCGCGGAGTTCGGGATCGTGCTGACCAATGACGCGATGCTCGCCGCGGTGATCGGCGGCGTCATCAAGGGGATCGGCCTCGGCATGATCTATTACGTCGGCGGGACCACCGGCGGCATCGACATCGTGGTCAAGATCCTGCGCCGCCGCCTCGCCTCCGTCAATTTCGGCACCATTATGCTGGCCCTCGACACCATCGTCATCACAGCCTACGCCATGGTGCTCGGCCGGTATGAGAGCGCCATGTACTCCCTCATTGCCATGTATGTGGTCACCAAGGTGGTGGACCTGGTGCTCTACGGCATTGACAACGCCTGCCTCTGCTACATCATCAGCGAGAAGAACGCCGACATCACCGATGAGATCGTCAACGGCGCGCTGCACCGGGGCGTGACGCTTCTGGACGGGAAGGGCGCCTATTCCGGCGCGCACCGGGATGTGCTGATGTGCGTCATCAAGCGCCAGCAGATCGGCCAGCTCAAGCGCCTTGTCAAGAGCCATGACGAGAAGGCCTTCTTCATCGTGACCAATGCGAAAAACGTTTTCGGAAACGGCTTTGAAAACATCTCCGAGGTACGCTGAACATGAAAAAGAAACTGATATGCCTGCTGCTGGTGCTGGCGATGGCGGCTCCGCTGTGCGCCTGCTCGATGCTTGACAAGGAATATGTCTCCATCCATGACTATGTCCCCTCCGAGCAGGAGCAGAGCCTTACCGGCGGAAAGCTCACCGTACACAGCTACAACGCGCTCAGGGCGGCGATCCTGAACATGGCCTATGAGGGCAGAAGCACCGGCACGATCGTCTTCGACCCGGCCTATGAGGGCGATCCCGCGGAGGATCTGGCGACGGCCTGCTGGACCGTCCGCACGGAGGACGCGCTCTGCGCCTACTGCGTGGAAAATATATCCTATGATTTCAACAAGATCGTGACCGTCAACGAGGCCTCGATCAAGCTCAGCTATTCCAAGGCTACCGAGAGCCCGAAGCAGATCGTGCATCTCGGCTTCTCCTCCGAGGCGGAGGGGGCGATCGTGACCGCCATGGAAAACGGCGTGCGCACCCTGGCCCTGCTGGTCGGGCGCAGCGGCTTTTCGGCGGAGGATATGGCCGCCCAGGTCAGCAAGGCCTACCGGGACAATCCCACCGTGGTGCCGAAGAAGCCGACGGCTGTTGTAAACGTGTTCAGCGGTGCGGGGGCACAGCGGCTGTATGAGCTCCAGATCGACTACGGCATGACCAACGCCCAGCTGATCCGCTGCCGCAGGGAGCTTGCGGAGTTTGAACCCTTTGACGAGTCCAAGCGTTCCACCCTGACGGAGGTGGAGCGGGCCTATGCCGCCTGCCGCTATCTGGTGGAAAACTGCAGCATCACGGATAAAGAGGAGGCCGACAGCGCCTATTCCGCCCTGATCCGGCAGGAGGCCAACAGCGAGGGCCTGGCCTTCGGCTACGTGGCGCTGTGCCGGATGCTCAACGTGGACGCCCGCATCGTCTACGGCCAGCACGACCGGCAGGAACACTGCTGGAACATCGTCCGCATCGACGACAACTATTATCATGTGGATATCACCCAATGCGCCAAGGGCGGCCCGGCCCTGGGCTTCATGCAGAACGACGAGACCTTCTGGGGCATCTACCGCTGGGACGTGGCGGCCTATCCGCGCTGCTCCGGCAAGAACAGCTTCTTCGATTTCTTCCCGCCCGTTATGATCGACAACTCCGCGGCTGCGGAAAAAGCAAAGGAACCGAACGGATAATTGCAAAAGAGATACTTGTCATCCCGGTCGGCATGTGCTAAAATACGGGCTGTTGAGTAATTCATTCAGAGGATAAAGGAGAGAAACCACCATGTCCGGACATTCCAAATGGCATAATATACAGAAGACCAAGGGCGCGGCCGACGCCAAGCGCGCGCAGGCCTTCACCAAGATCGCGCGCGAGATGATCGTCGCGGTCAAGGAGGGCGGCGGCGGTGATCCCCGCAGCAACTCCAAGCTCGCCACCGTCATTGCCAAGGCCAAGGCGGCCAACATGCCCAACGACAACATCAAGCGCACCATCGACAAGGCCCTCGGCGCCGGCAATACCGAGAACTATGAGAAGATCACCTACGAAGGCTACGGCCCCCAGGGCGTCGCGGTCATCGTCGAGACCATGACCGACAACCGCAACCGCACCGCGGGCGAGATGCGCCATTACTTCGACAAGTACGGCGGGAACATGGGCGCCGCCAACTGCGTCTCCTGGTCCTTCGACCGCAAGGGCGTCATCGTCATCGACAACGAGGATGAGGAGCTGGATGAGGACACCGTCATGATGGACGCGCTGGACGCCGGCGCCGCCGACTTTGAAAACGAGGGCGACGAGACCATGACCGTCTACACCACCGAGGACGACGTTGCCGCTGTTGCCGACGCGCTGACCGCGAAGGGCTACAAGCTTCTCTCCGCCCAGGTCGAAATGCTGCCCCAGAACGGCTACATCAAGCTCACGAACGAGGACGATATCAAGAACATGCAGAAGATGCTCGACATGTTCGAGGATAACGACGACGTGCAGAACGTCTGGCACAACTGGGAAGACGCGGAATAAGGATTTCCGTAATGAACGAAAGAGCTGCTCCGTCAGGATCGCTTCGATCCGCGGCGCAGCTCTTATACTATCCCCTGACAGGAATCTGAAAATACACTTTCAAAAGCAAATCATGCCCGCCGCGCTGGGGATGGGGCGCGTCGTTCCATCGTCGCCGTAGTCGCTGAAAAAGTTATGAAAAGCGGCAAATTGAGGATTGCTTTTTTGGCGATTATGCCTTATTATAGATGTGCGACGCAAATCGAATACTGTTTATTGCCTAATAGGGTGGGTTTTTACCTTCTGGTAAAAACGCATCCTCAATTTCCCGCCCTTTTTTAGGCAATGGAGATTTGCGTCGCAGCAAATGAGGCGCTGCGTTTTTCGTGCGTAGTCTCATTTGGGCTGCGCACTTTTTTGTTATTATAAGAGGAGAGAAAGAAAAAATGAGATTAGGAACACAAGAGGCATTGTTTCTTCTACCGATTATTCCAATAGTATTTGGCTTAATCTGTAAAGCCATTTCTAACAGCAGAGGTATGAAAGGTGGCTTTTGGTGGGGATTCTTTTTGAACATTATTGGAATTGTTGTCGTTGCAGTTAGACCAAATGAGAACCCTAATAATAGCAAGGACATTGTCGAAGATGATAACTACAATCGAGAGGAGGATTATAACAAAAAACCTGTCGTGCTTTTCTGTAAAAATTGTAACAGAGTATATCTTAGCTATAAAGAAAAATGCGATAGCTGTAATATGCCCCTGTTGAAAACAACATTTCTTTGTAAAGAATGGACAGGTTATTTAAAAAAAGACCAAGATAGATATGTTGATGGTTTTTCAAGAGGACAGTATGTTGTTAAAAGAAAAGATGGCTCTTCCGACTCTGTTGTCAGTAATGTTAATAAATCGCAAGAGATAAATATACCAGCACAGGGTATGGGTGAAGCAGAAATAATAAAATATATTAAGGATTATAAAGACCTTTTAGATTCAGGAATAATCAGCAAAGATGAATTTGAAAAAAAGAAAAAACAGTTATTAGAGGGAAGAAAAAACAATTAGTAAAAATACAGTTAGCGAAGCAGATTGAAAATACACTTTCAAAAGCAAATCACGCCCGCCGCGCTGGGGATGGAGTGCTTTGCTTAATCGTCGCCGTAATTGCTGAAAAAGTTATGAAATGCAGCAAATAGGAGATTGTGCTTGCTGGGAAGGTATGGTAATATTTAATTGTTACACAAATTCAATAGCACTTTAATATTCAATAATAACAAGTAAAAATGAGGGAATAAACATGGCAGATATAAAATACACGAGTATCATTAACTCCTTTGTAAGTCAAGAAGGCATGATGGGGAGTTATACGAACTATGTTTATTATAGCATCCTTGTTGTATATTCCGATGGAACAAAAACAATAGTTGAAGGAAAGAGAGACCAGATTGCGCCATTTTTGTTGTTTTTACGCACACCTGTAGATGAGCTTCAGGATATAAAGCAGCTAATTCAAAGTCTTCCCTCCGATATGAGTAATATTAGCAGAAAAATCGATGACAATATGAATTACATCCTTGATTCGCTTTATCCAATTCCTGACGTGCGGGGTATGAAGCTGAAGGAAGCAACCAAGTGTTTAGAAGAGCATGAATTGTTGCCCAATATCGTTCAAGGTGAAGAGATACCAGATGATAAACAAGTCGTTTGTTTCCTTCAGCGGAACAAAAATAATTTTAAACAAGTTGATATAGGTACAACACAAAGTGTTCCAGCGGTTGATGGGCTAACAAAGGATGTTGCTGTTGAAGTCTTGGAGAAAGCCGGCTTTCAGGTTAAAGTCAAATACTTGCCTTCAGAAGAGCAGGAACATGACATAGTCCTGGGTTATAGCCGAAAAGATGATACAACGCAATTGGTAGAATTAAAAGTTGGAGCAGAATCACAATATGAAGGTATAAACCTAAATGGGAAAAAGGCAGTATATCCTATTCCAAGCGGTGAAGCCAATATGGTTCTTTGCCCAAAATGTAAAACTAAACAACGGGTAAACAGGCATCTTTGCCTAAAATGCGGAATACCTTTTATGTATGAAGAGTAACAGTATTAAGAGGGGGTGAACATTCGCCCCCTGCTATATCAATTCCGCGTGTCCTTCAATCGCTTTCTCTATCCTCTGCGGTTCTATGCCGATGTATCTTTGCGTCACAGCAGCAGAGCTGTGCTGTAGCAGCCGCTGGACAAGGGCAATGTCATACCCATTCTTGACATAAATTTCTGTCGCATACCACTTCCGAAAGCTATGCGTGCTGATACCCTCATAGCCCAAATAGTCACAGACAAGGGTAAGCTGTTTTTGTACGGCGCGCGTTGTCAGGGGAAACATCAGCTCATTGCGGCCTATGCCGTTGCGCAGACAAAACTGTTTTACGCCTTTCATACAAGAACATATCAGCTTTGAAGAGCCTTTCCAACAAAATAACCCCCAAAGGTATTCATTCCTTCCAATAAGAGAAAAGGAAAACCTTTGGGGGCTTTGTTATGAAATGTTCAGTTCACGCATCAGAGCATTCTGCAAAACACCTGAGAAGTTTATACCGCGCTCAACCGCAAGATCGTTAAGCCAGTCAGGAATGGTCAGCGTTTTCTTTACTGCTTTGCCTTTTGGTTTGAGTGTCGCTTCGACCAGAGAAGGAAAGCAGTTTTCAGGAACGGGGATGTTGATTATATCAGATGCAGCGGGAAGACTGCCGCCACGTTCCAGAATAGAAGCGCAATAACCGGCAAGGGATTCCTCCGCATTGGAGAGAGCTTCGGCAATGGAATCTCCGTCGCTGAAGCACCCTTCCAGATCGGGAAACTCTACCCAATAGCAACCATCTTCCTTATGAAACAAAGCAGGATAAATTGTCTTCATCATTATTCCCCCTATTTCAGCCCTGCGCTTTTCAAAATAGCATTCAGCAAACCGGGTTTTACATCTTTGCCGTGGACAGAGACGCTCAGCGTTTTGCTTTCCTTTACCAGTATATAATGACTTCCGCTAATTCGATCAATCGTCCAGCCCTGTTCTTTGACAAGCATCTTGACCAAATCCTTATCCAGCATATTCCTGTCTCCTCAGCGTTTTCCCTTTACTCTGTGTCAAGTATAACACGTATATACGTATTTGTAAAGAGCAACGCAGCCTTTTTATAGTATGCCTTGGGAAAGCAGGACAAATCATCTTGAATTGTTGACCTCCTTTGTGTATAATATATACAATCGAATACAGTCGGCTGAAATACGAAATATGGGTATCGGCTTGACACAGCAAGCTTCTCTGTATGACTGTAGGGGCGATTCACGAATCGCCCGGCGGCAGAGGCCACGTCCGGCGAATGCGC
>ONVI01000056.1 GCA_900321275.1 uncultured Eubacteriales bacterium
GTGCTGATCGACTACATCACCGGCACCCTCGGCGGCAACGTCGGCGCGGGTTATGAGGATCCCTACGGCCAGGGCCGCATCGTGGCGGTCAATGTGCAGGAGGCGCTGATCAACTACATCGCCGACGCGCTTGACATTGACCTCGTCGCCGCGGGCTGAGCGAACGGGCCGGTGCTGCGGCATCGGAAAAGCCCGGCATGACAATCCTTAAACAGTATTAAAAGAATCGCATAAAAACACTTCCGCCCGACCGGAATCAACCGGAAGGGCGGAAGTTGTTTTACGGCGCTCAATGGAGCGGCTCGATCGCGTGGATATCGTACGGGGTGGACTGGTAGACAAAGTAGTTGAGCCAGTTCATATACAACAAATTTGCATGGGATCGCCAGGTGACGATCGGCTCCTGTGCCGGATCGTCGTTCGGAAAGTAGTTCTCGGGGATTTTGGGGTTGATACCCTGTTTGAGATCGCGGAGATACTCGTTTTTCAGCGTGTCCGCGTCATACTCGGAGTGGCCGGTGATGAAAATCTGGCGCCCGCCCTCCGTAGCCGCGGCGTAGAGCCCGGCCTTCTCGGACACGGCGAGAATCTTGAGCTTGTCGCAGGCCATCACATCCTCCATCCGTACCGTGGTGTTGCGGGAGTGAGGAACCGAAAAGCGTTCGTCAAATCCGCGCATCAGCATGGAGGAGCGCCGAACCACCCAATGAGAATACACGCCCGAGAGCTTTTCCGGCAGCGCTACCTTCTGAATCCCGTAGTGATAGAAGAGCGCGGCCTGGGCCGCCCAGCAGATGTGGAAGGTGCTGTGCACATGGGTTTTGCTCCATTCCATGATCCTGCAGAGCTCGTCCCAGTATTCCACCTGCTCAAAGTCCAGCTTCTCCACCGGCGCGCCGGTGATGACCATGCCGTCGAAATAGCGGTCCTTTACATGCTCAAAATCCGTATAAAACTTGAGCATGTGTTCCTGCGGGGTGTTTTTGCCCACATAGGTGCTGGTCTGCATGAGCTCCAGCTCCACCTGCAGAGGCGTGTTGCTCAGCAGACGGGCAAGCTGCGTCTCCGTCGAAATCTTGGTGGGCATGAGATTCAGCAACAAAACCTGCAGCGGGCGGATATCCTGCGTCATGGCACGATGTTCGGTCATGACAAAGATGTTTTCGCTTTCCAGAACATTGGTTGCGGGGAGCAGATTCGGTATTTTGATTGGCATGTTGCGTTTCCTCTCCTGAGAGATCGTATATTCAGAGCGCGAGCGCCTGGCTGATGTCGGCGATCAGATCCTCCGCATCCTCAAGGCCGCAGGAGTAGCGGACCAGATCCGGGGACACGCCGGCGGCGGCGAGCTCTTTATCACTCATCTGGCGGTGGGTGGTGCTGGCCGGGTGGAGCGTGCAGGTTCTGGCGTCGGCGACATGGGTTTCGATGGCGGCCAGCTTCAGCCTGCCCATGAAGCGCTCCGCCGCTTCGCGGCCGCCCTTGACGCCGAAGCTCACCACGCCGCAGCTTCCGCCGGGCATGTACTTCTTCGCCAGCTCATAGTATTTGTCGCCCTCGAGACTCGGGTACTGCACCCAGGCGACGCGCTCGTCCGCCTTGAGGAAGGCTGCCACCTTACAGGCGTTTTCACAGTGGCGCGCCATGCGCACGTGAAGACTCTCCAGGCCGAGGTTCAGATAGAAGGCGTTCTGCGGGGACTGGATGGAGCCAAAGTCGCGCATGAGCTGGGCCGTGGCCTTGGTGATGTAAGCGCCCTCAAGACCAAAGCGCTCCGTATAGGTCACGCCGTGGTAGCTGTCATCGGGTGTGCACAGGCCGGGGAAGCGCTCGGGATATTTCGTCCAGTCAAAGCGCCCGCTGTCGATGAGCGCGCCGCCGACGCCCGCGCCGTGGCCGTCCATGTACTTGGTGGTGGAATGGGTCACGATGTCCGCGCCCCACTCGAAGGGGCGGCAGTTGACAGGCGTGGCAAAGGTGTTGTCCACGATCAGGGGAACGCCGTGGGCGTGGGCGGCACGGGCAAATTTCTCAAAGTCCAGCACGGTCAGCGCGGGGTTTGCGATGGTCTCGCCGAAGACGGCCTTGGTGTTGGGGCGGAAGGCTGCCTCCAGTTCATCCTCCGTGCAGTCGGGAGAGACGAAGGTAAAGTCGATGCCCATGCGCTTCATGGTTACGGCGAAGAGGTTATAGGTGCCGCCGTAGATGCTGGAGCTGGATACGACATGATCGCCGCAGGAGGCGATGTTGAACACGGCGTAGAAGTTGGCCGCCTGACCGGAGCTTGTGAGCATGCCGGCCGTACCGCCCTCCAGGGCGGCAATTTTGGCGGCCACCATGTCGTTGGTGGGGTTTTGCAGCCGGGTGTAAAAATAGCCGTTGGATTCCAGGTCGAAGAGCCTGGCCATCTCCGCGCCCGTGGCGTATTTGAAGGTCGTGCTCTGAATAATGGGAATCTGACGCGGCTCTCCGCTGCCGGGGGTGTAACCGGCCTGTACACAGGTTGTTCCGATGCTCACAAGAATCCTTCCTTCCCGATATTTGTCATTAAAAAGGCACAGTGTCCGCTTCCAAACAAATTTCAGAAGGATATTACCAAGTTCTCAAAGCTTTGTCAACCGCCCGGATGCAGATTGCATCATCATGATATTTTTTCTTGTAGTCTTTGACACAATCTTGTATAATAAAAAAACAGAACAGAAATGACAATGAAACAACAGGAGGAATCGTGATGAAAGCAAAGGTTTATTTTACCAGGGACATAAGCCCTGAGAAGGTTGTGGAACTATACGAGGCGCTGGGAATTGAACTCCCCGGCAGAGTGGCCGTCAAACTCCACTCCGGCGAGATGGGGAATCAGAATTTCCTGCGCCCCCAGTTCTGGAAGCCGATGATCGACAGGATGGGCGGCACCGTCGTGGAATGCAACACCGCATACGGCGACGCCTTCGGCGGCGTGCGCGACCATACCGCCACCCATCTGAGGCTGATCGAGTACCACGGCTGGAGCAAATATTTCACTGTCGATCTCATGGACGCCGAGGGGCCGGACGTGGTCCGGGACATCCCGAACGGGAAGGTGCTGAAGGAAAACCGCCTGGGCAGGAATATCCTCAACTATGACTCCATGCTGGTGCTGGCACATTTCAAGGGCCACCCCATGGGCGGTTACGGCGGCGCGCTCAAGCAGCTTTCCATCGGCTGCGCCTCCGCCGCGGGAAAGGCGCTGATCCATTCCGGCGGCGTATCCGAGAGCAATATCGAAGCATGGCAGAAACACGCCGGGCAGGATCGCTTCTGCGAGGCCATGGCGGACGCCGCGTCCTCCGTTGTGCAGCTCTTCGAGGGGAAAATCGCCTTTATCAACGTGATGAAGAATCTCTCGGTGGACTGTGACTGCTGTGCCGTGGCCGAGGATCCCTGCATGAAGGATATCGGCATGCTCGCCTCCCTTGACCCCGTGGCCATCGACCAGGCGTGCATAGACCTCATTTACGCCGCGAAGGACGATCCCGGGCAGGCACACTTCCTGGAGCGCGTGGAATCCCGCCACGGCGTCCATACCATCGAGGCGGCGGCGGAGCTCGGCTTCGGCAGCAGAGAATACGAGCTCGTCGAGATTTGAGCGAAATCCCGGCAGACGCCGGGGGAGGGGCGTCCCGATGCGCCCGGACGAACGCCCGGAGGAGACTGTACCATTAAGGCAACACCGCACAATCCGCCTGCGGCATCTCCTGGAAAATTTGTGCCCTGATTTCGTCACTTTTTCTTGAGGTACACAAAGTACATCTGCGAAAAAGTCGAAAAAGTGCCTTTATCAGAACCCAATTTTTTTCAGGATCTGCTCTTGCCGAATTATGCGGTGTTGCCTTAAAAAACAATGGGAATAATAAAGGAGTGACCCCTATGAATCCATCCAAAGTATTCTTTGCCGATTTCCACACGACCCCGAGCGAGCCTCTCCCGCAGAAGCTGCACCGCCTGATGAAGCGCGCGGGCTTTGAAGACATCGATTTCACCGACCGCTATACCGCGATCAAGATCCACTTCGGTGAACTCGGCAACCTCGCCTATCTGCGTCCGCAGTATGCGAAGGTTGTTGTCGATTATGTGAAGGCCCTCGGCGGAAAAGCCTTTCTGACCGACTGCAACACCCTCTATGTCGGCAGCCGCAAGAACGCCCTTGACCATATGGACACCGCGTATCTCAACGGCTTTTCGCCGCTGCAGACCGGCTGTCACGTCATCATCGCCGACGGTCTCAAGGGCACGGATGAGGCCCTGGTGCCCATCAATCTGCCCCTCGTCAAGGAGGCCAAGATCGGTCAGGCCATCATGGACGCCGATATCGTTATCTCCCTGAGCCACTTCAAGGGCCATGAGGAGGCGGGCTTCGGCGGCGCGCTCAAAAACCTCGGCATGGGCAGCGGCTCCCGCTCCGGCAAGATGGAGCAGCACTGGGAGGGCAAGCCCGTGGTCGAGTCCGAGCGCTGCATCGGCTGCGGCTCCTGCGTGCGCATCTGCGCCCACGACGGCCCGCGCGTGACGGGCGGCAAGGCAAGCATCGACCACAACAAATGCGTCGGCTGCGGGCGCTGTCTCGCGGTCTGCCCGAAGGACGCCATCGTGCCGAGTGTGGCGCACGCTGCGGGCATCCTCTCCTGCAAGATCTCCGAGTATGCCTACGCGGTGGTGAAGGATCGCCCCAACTTCCACATCTCCCTGATCTGCGACGTGTCGCCCTTCTGTGACTGCCACGCGGAGAATGATGTCCCCATTATCCCCGATATCGGCATGCTGGCCTCCTTTGACCCGGTCGCGCTGGATCAGGCCTGCGTGGATCTGTGCAACAAGATGCCCGTCATCGAGGGAAGCCGCCTGGATAAGCATATCAAGTCCTTCTGGAAGGACGACCCAAACCACGAGTACTTCCACCTCAACCACCCGGATGCCGAGTGGGAGCCCGGCCTTGTCCATGCCGAGGAGATCGGACTCGGGACCAGGCAATATGAGCTGATTAAGATTTGACAGAATAAACCCGTTGCAAACGCCTTTGGGGCGTCCGAACATGACAAACCGGCAGATCGTTTTCAGGCGATCTGCCGGTTTGCATGTTGGGAAAGCGCGCTATGCCGATGCGCCCTCGCGGACGGAGGCAATATAGAATACGCCGTCGGGGACAGTGACGCCGGGATCGGAAACCGTGAACACCGGTGTTTTTCCGAGAGACTCCATGCCGGACATGAAATGACACAGCGCGATCCCCAGATCCACCCGCTGCAGATCGCCCGTCTTGTCGCTGACATAGCCCTTGTCCTTCTTCTCATAGAAGTGGAAGACGCCGTCTTTTCGGATGATTCGCCAGGGCTGCCTGTTGACGGCCGAGGGCGCCCAGCGCACCATCTCCGCCAGCTCTTTCAGCCCGTCCTGCCCGGAGAGGAGCAGCGGGACGCCCCATGTGCCGTCAAAAAACAGCTTCTCCGTACTCATGCGCCCGTCAGCACCCGCGCCTTTGCGCATCAGGGTCTCCTTGACGGAACGTTTTTTCGCGGGATATCCGAGCGGCGTCACGCAGGGCATCATCTCATTCGTGCGGAGACCTGCGGCCTTCTCAAAGAGCTCGCGCTTCATGGTGCCGCCGATCCATGTCGTCCCGATCCCGAGGGACCACGCATAGAGCACCAGCTTTTCGAAGGAGAAGCCGAATGCCACATCCGCGTCGGGGCCCTTTTCCACCATCCCGGCCGCGTACAGCGTTTCACCGGTCAGGACGGGACTCGAAAGGCCGTGCTCCTTCGCGCCGAGCAGGACAAAGCGTACCGGGACGCCGAAGGGATTGACAATGGTTCCCAAGTATTGCTCCAGCCGATCCCGATCCTCCGGGTGCAGCGGGTTTCCGTCAAAGCTCCGCACGCTCTTCCGGCTTTTGATCAGTTCCGATATTTCAGGCATGGCTTTTTCGCGCTCCTTCCGTTCAGAGCGCCGCCGCGACCGCAGCCTTGACCTCGTCCATATCGACGGTAGGCTCGAAGCGGGCGACGACGCGGCCCTCCCGGTCGATCAGGAATTTTGTGAAGTTCCATTTGATATAGGCTTTGTCGCCGAAGGTCTTGTTGTTCATATCCGAAAACTTTTTGAGCGCCGCGTTCTTGATCCCCTTGCCGAAGCCCTCAAAGGGTTTCTCCGTGGCAAGAAACGCAAACAGCGGCTCGGCCGTCTCGCCGTTGACGTCGATCTTGGCAAACTGCGGAAACTCCGTCCCGAATTTCAGCGTGCAGAAGTTATGGATTTCCTCCGCATCACCGGGGGCCTGGTTGGCAAACTGGTTGCAGGGGAAGTCCAGGATCTCGAAGCCCTGATCCTTCAGCTCTCTGTACATGGCCTCCAGCGGCTCGTAATGCGGGGTGAAGCCGCAGCCGGTTGCGGTGTTGACGATCAGCAGCACCTTGCCCTTGTAGTCGGACAGGCTGACGTCATTGCCGTCCATGTCCTTCACCGTAAAATCATAGACTGTTTTCATGTTTATGCTCCTTTCGTTTTTGATTCTCCAACAGCTCATAGAGCAGCGCATACAGCGTCTGCGCCTTCTCGGGGGACAGATCAATGCAGCCGGCCACCTGAGCGGGGATGTCCTTTGCCTTCTCCTGCAAAGCCCGTCCCGCCTCCGTGAGCGTGATCACCACGACCCGCTCGTCCTCCTGGCTCCGCCGTCTTTCCACATACCCGGCCTGCTCCATCTTTTTCAGCAGGGGAGAGAGTGTCCCGTTATCGAGCATCAGCCTCTCGCCGATCTCGCCGACGGTGAGCGCGTCCTTTTCCCACAGAACCAGAAAGACAATATACTGCGTGTAGGTCAGCCCCAGCGGCCTGAGGCACGGGGTGTAGAGCCCGGTCACGTTTCGCGCTGCTGCATAGAGGGGGAAGCAGAGCTGATTGGACAGCTTCATCGCCTCGTGATAATCGTATTCCATGTCTGTCCACCTCAAATTATTTGGTACAAATATATTGTATCAAATATAAATGCCGATGTCAAGCCCCTTTCGACTGTCGTAAATAAAAAATCATTGACGGGGCCGCCGATCGCCTTCTTTAACAGGCATGCGGCGGAGCCGATGCGTGCTTTTTCCTTCGGAAAGCAAGCGGCAGAGGATCACTCCGGCTCCTTCTCGAGTTTTGCGCGAAAAGAGATGGCGCGCAGCGTGGGCAGATTGTCGAACCTTACCAGATGCGTGCCCTTGACAAGATCGGTTTCTACAACGGTTCCCGGCCCGAGAATGGGGTGCAGCACCCGCTGCCCCGGAAGAAAGGGCTCAAACTCCCCGGTGGGAAGACGGCTTTCACTCGCGGCGATATAGCTTCGGGCGTCGCGGATAAGCTCCTCCCGCGGCGTTTCGGTGTACGTGAGCAGGGGAGGATCGATATCCAGCAGGAAGCGCGAGGGATAGCGGGGCGAGCCGTCGAGATCGCGCCCCTCCGCTTCGGAGAGAAACAGCCGTTTTTCTGCCCTGGTCATGGCGACAAAGGCGAGGCGCCGCTCCTCCTCCATGCCGGGGAGGGTGTTGGTGCGGCGCGTGGGGAAGATTCCCTCGTTCATGCCGCAGAGAAAGACATGGGGAAATTCCAGTCCCTTGGCGGCGTGCACGGTCATGAGTTTGACCCGCTCGCCGTTGTCGGCGGCGTCGGCATTGGTAAAGAGGGCGACGTGGGCCAGATAATGAACCAGGGTCGCCTCCTCACCGCAGCTTGTCTCGTATTCAAAGACAGCCTGCTTGAGCTCTGCCAGATTGTCGAGCCGCTCCTGGCTCCCCTCCGTGCGCAGCATGGTCTCATAGCCGCTCTTGTCCAGAAGATCGGAGAGCAGCTCGGAAATGGGCCTTTCGGTGTACGAGGCGGCGAAATCCTCAACAAGTCTTACAAAGCCGGCGGCCTTGGTGCCCCTGAAAAGCTCGTCCTCCAGATTGCGGCGGAGCCCCTCGTAGAGCGTACAGTTCTCCCGCGCGGCATACTCCTGAAGAAAGCGCATGCGCCGCTCGCCGAGATTCCGCTTCGGCGTGTTGGCCACGCGGCGGAAGGAGAGATCGTCCTTATAGGCGACCAGGCGCAGATAGCTCAGAGCGTCCTTGATTTCGGCGCGGCTGAAAAACTGAACGCCGCTGTATATCGTATAGGGAATCTTACGCTTGCGGAAGACCTCCTCGAGCGTGCGCGTGACATAGTGCGCGCGATAGAGAACCGCCATGTCGCGATAGGCTGTGCCGCTGTCGTGAAGCTCCCGGATCTGAAAGGAGATCCACTCTGCCTCCGCCTCCGCGTTCTTCGCGTGGTGGCACAGAACGTTCTCCCCGTCGGGGAGAACGGGAAGCAGATCCTTCGGGATGCGGGTGCGGTTTTTGCGGATGAGGCTGTTGGCCGCCGCGATGATCTGAGGGGTCGAGCGGTAGTTCTGCATCATGAGGATGGTTTTTGTCGGGGCGTGCTCCTTGTCAAAATCCATGAGAAACTTCACATTTGCCCCGCGCCAGGTATAGATCGTCTGATCCGGATCGCCCACGATGAAGAGATTCCTGTGATACCCGCACAGCGCCTCCATCAGCTCATATTGCAGGCTGTCGATATCCTGAAACTCGTCGATCATGATATATTCGAGCCGCTTCTGCCATTTGAGCCGGATATCCGGATTCTCGCGGAAAATATACAGGGTAAATTTGATCAGATCGTTGTAGTCGAGCCCGAAGCACTTTTTCGCCTGGTAGAGATACCCGTAGAAGATCACATCCTGCGTCCCGGAGGCCCGCATATATTTGTCGTGCAGGGCTTCCAGCGAAAGGCCGATCAGGTCAAGGAAGTACTCCGGTTTCTTAAAGAGCTTCTGAATCTCGATCATGTCGCGGGCATTGGCGAAGGTCATATCCCGCAGCGTAAGGCCGCGCTCCTCATAGATGATGCGCAGCATGTCGTCAATGTCGGAATTGTCCAGGACAAGAAAGCTCTTCGGGTAGCCGACGGCATAGCTGTCCTCCTGCAAAACGGACACGCAGAAGCCGTGGAAGGTATTGATGTACCCGGTATCGTTATCCCCGGTCAGTGTATGGATGCGCTGGCGCATCTCATTGGCGGCCTTGTTGGTAAAGGTCACGCACAGAATATTCCCCGGCAGGATACCGAGCTCGTTTACAAGATAGGCAAAGCGGTGGGTCAGCGCGCGGGTCTTGCCGGAACCGGCCCCGGCGATGACGCGTACAAAGCCCTCTGTCGTTGTGACTGCCTCAAGCTGGGCGGCATTGAGAAGCGGTTCGCTCATACGATCACCTCAATCATGCACCTGGATTCATTCTCTATAGGACAGAATATCACAGTTGAACAAAAAACGTCAACGCCCATTCCCCGCCGAAAGAGCGGATACATGATTTCGGTTCATCACATATCTTGCAGGACGCTTGAAAAGGGAGGACTTTTGCGCTAAAATCATAAAGTGACGAATGACACAGGATATTTGCCGCGATAAAAGCATTATACAGTTTTGAAAGGCGTGACGGTGCATGTCGGATCAAAAGGACAATCGGAGAAAAGGACTCTCCCTGCGCATGGTCATTGTGATCATGTTCATCGCGGGCGTGGCAATGTCGGGGGTGCTGCTCTCCATCGCGTTTCGGGTGACCGAGCAATACGATAAGACAAGGCGGGCGGAGAATGATTTTCTGGCCTGCCAGAACGCCGCGTTCATCGTGCAGGATGATATCGACATGCTGGACGAGCGGGCACAGAACTTCGTTGTCACCGGCAGCGACAAAGAGGCGGCCCTGTATTTCGATGAAGTACAGACGAAGCGCTCCATGGAAACGGCCGTGGAGGAGCTGAAGGGGCTGGCGGAGGAAAAAAACCTCCAGCAGCTCAACACGGCGATTCGGCTGCACAGTATGATGGCGGCGATCCAGCGCCGCGCGATGCGCCTTGCGATGGAAGCGCGCGGACTCGATGCGGCGGAATATCCCATGCTGCTTGAAAGCCAACTGACGGAGGAAGAGCGCGCCCTGCCCGCGGAGGCGAAGCTGTCAAGGGCGCTGGATATGCTCTATGATCAGAACTATACCTATCTCAAAGGGCAGGTCGAAGTCCGGATTCGGCTGTGCAGAGACATGCTGACGACGGCCCTGAACAACCGGCAGCAAAGCGCGTCAAACGAGCTTGGGCGGCTTCTGAAAACGCAGCGCACGCTGATCACCTGCATGGTGGCGGCGCTTTTCCTTGTGCTGGTTTTCATCATGACCCTGGTGATCTATCCCATCGACAGGCTGGTAAAGGGCATACAGGCGAAGGAGGCGGTTACGGTCAAGGGCGCCTCCGAGATTACCTTCCTGGCCGAGACCTACAACGATATGCGCGGGCAGATGGAAGCGGCCAACATAAAGCTCGGCTATGAGGCCGCCCACGACGCGCTGACGGGACTCTATAATCGAAGCGCCTTTGAGGAGATCCAGGCGAGGATCGAGGGGGAACATATCGCCCTGCTGCTTTTGGATGTGGACTTCTTCAAGGAAATCAACGACAGATACGGTCACGACATGGGGGACCGGGTCCTGAAACGGGTCGGGCAGGTGCTGCTCCGTTCCTTCCGGGAGGCGGACAAAATCTGCCGGATCGGCGGCGACGAGTTCAGCGTGATTGTCATAGGCGTGACCTCCGCGGCAGAGGAGATCATTCGGAAAAAGGTCCGTGCGGCGGCCGATATCCTGCGGGAACCGGAGGGAGATGTACCCGGCATCACCTTCAGCGCAGGCTGCGCTTTCTCCGATCAGATCCGGGAGGGGGAGAGCATCTTCAAAGCGGCGGACCTTGCACTGTATCATGTAAAAGAACATGGCCGCAACAACTTCGCCTTCTATGGAAAGCAGGATGGAGGCCCGACTTCTGCGGAAAGAGGCAAATCATGATTCTCACAGCGCGATGATCCTGTCCGCCGCGGCTGCACAGCCGAGGCCGTCAGAATGCACGCGGGGATTTATTCAGCGTTTCCTAACCCTTGGGGATCATCGGTGAGGAAGGGCCGCGATTTATCAGGTATAAGGAGAATGAAATGAACAACGATACGATTATCCGTTTGGAAAAACCAGAGGAATACAGAGAGGTCGAGAACCTGGTCCGGGAATCCTTCTGGAACGTCTACCGCCCCGGCTGCAGCGAACACTATGTGATCCACGTGCTGCGGGACGATCCGGCCTTTGTTCCGGAGCTGGATTTTGTCATGTACCGGGACGGGCATCTGATCGGGCAAAACATGTTTATGCGCACGGTCATCGAAGCCGACGACGGCAGAGAGATCCCGATACTGACCATGGGGCCGATCGGCATTACGCCGGAACTCAAGAGAAAAGGCTACGGCAAAAAGCTGCTGGACTACTCGCTGGAGAGAGCGGCGGAGCTGGGCTTCGGCGCGGTGCTGTTTGAGGGCAACATCGGCTTCTACGGCAAGTGCGGCTTTGACTATGCCAGAAAGTTCGGCATCCGCTATCACGATTTGCCGGAGGGCGCGGACGACTCCTTTTTCCTCTGCAGAGAGCTGATCTCCGGATATCTGGACGGCGTCACCGGCATCTATCAGACGCCTCCGGGCTACTATGTGGACGACGCCGACGTCGAGGCCTTCGACAGGAACTTTCCGCCCAAAGAAAAGCTGAAGCTGCCCGGACAGATCTTCGGTTAAACAAAGGCGTGGATTGCGTATGATTTCTCTTGACGAATACAATCGGATCGTTTCCGACCTGCTGGACGAACTCCCGGAGCAATTCTTTCGGGAGCTCTCCGGGGGCGTGATCGTGTCGGAGGCGCTGGTGTATCCCGACTATGCCCGTGATGATGATCTTTACACGATGGGCCAGTATCAGATACTGTCCGGCATGCGGCAGATTGTCCTGTACAAAGGCTCATTTGACCGGGCTTATCCCCGGGCGGATGCGGCAGAAGCCAGGAGACTTCTGCGGGGAATCCTGCGCCATGAGTTCCGCCATCATCTGGAATTTCTGGGCGGAATCCACAATTCCTCCTCACTGGAGGCGGAGGACGAACGAAAGAAACAGGCCTACCTCGCCCGCCATGAAACATATTCATGATGAACAAGAAACCGGCAGCGGGCTATCCCACTGCCGGTCAGACTGCAGACAAAGTCGGTTTATGTCATTGCAAACCGGTAACCGACGCAAATTCTGCCGGAAGAACGATCAGATTCCTGTTGGGGGATAGTTTTATGGGTGAAACGTACAAGCCCCTTGACAGAGACTTGGGCCACCGGGTAAAATTGCCCCGAATCCGATTTGTGAAAATGTTATTCTGATTTTGGATGGAGACTTTAACTATGAAGGACTACACTTTTGCGTACGGCAGCGGCAACGTCTGCATTCCCCTTGACGAGCAACAGGTTTCCGCCGTCCTCAGCGGGAACGAGGTCCCGCCCGTGGCCGATGTTCGCGCCGCCCTTTGGGAGAGTCTGGACACGCCCATCGAGCAGGCGCCTCTGCGCGACTGCGTCAGACCCGGCGACCGGGTCGCGCTGATCGTCAGCGACATGTCCCGTTTCTGGATGCGGCAGGATCTGGTCATTCCGCATCTCGTTTCGTACCTGCTGGACGAGTGCGCTCTCCCGGCGGAGAATCTGACCGTCATCGTGGCAAACGGAACCCACACCGGCGGGGACGAAAAAGAGCTGCGCACCCTGGTCACGGACGCGGTTTTCGATCGTGTCCGCGTCGTGAACCACGACTTCCGGGCGGACGATCTGGTTACGCTCGGCACCACCTCCTTCGGGACGGTGGTTTCCGTCAACCGCATTGCGGCGGAGGCCGATCTCTGCGTCTGTCTCGGCGCCGCCACCTTCCATATCATGGCGGGCTTCGGCGGCGGGCGGAAGAGTATCCTGCCCGGTATCAGCGGCGAGGCCACCATCCGCAGCAATCACGCCCTCTCGCTCGACCCGAATGAGCTGCGCTCAAACCCGCTCATCGGCAACGGGCGCACGCTGGACAACCCCCTGAATCTTGACATGATAGAGGCCGCGGGCATGATGAAAAAGCTCTTCATGGTCAATCTTGTCATGAACGCCGACAGCAAGCTCTGCGCCATCTTCTCCGGTCACTATGTGCGCTCCTGGGAGCGCGCCTGCCGGGAGGTGGAGCGCGTGTATCAGGTTCCGGTAAAGGAAAAGGCGGACGTCATCATCGCAAGCTGCGGCGGATACCCGCGGGATATGTCCCTGTACCAGGGCACCAAGTCCATCGACAATGTGGAATCGGCCCTCAAACCCGGCGGCACCCTGATTCTGGTCATCGAAGCGCGGGACGGGGGCGGCCCGGCCGAGTACTTTGGCTGGAGTCGGAATCTGCAGGACGGCAGTCTCGAAAAGCGTCTCCGGGAGGCTTTCACCGTGGCGGGCTATATCTTCTTCCTCAACTGTGAACAGGCCGGCCGCTACCGGATTATGCTGCTGTCCTCCATCGATCCCGCCGAGACCGCCCCGATGGGGATCGAGAGCTACAGTGACGTTTCCGCGCTGCTGGCCCACGCCGATCTCGACGGCAAGCGCATCCTTGTCATTCCGAAAGCAGGTTCGGTGGTGCCTGTGGTACAGGAGGGAGAGAAATGAACAAAAAGTATCTCGCAAAACGCTTTCAGACGCTGCACGCCGGTCTGAGCCTCGACGTCGCCGCCCTTGCGCGCTATAACGATATCATCGACCTCAGCATCGGCGACACGGATATCGTCACCGACAGCCGCATTATCGACGCCGCTTTCGCCGATGCGAAGGCGGGCTATACCCATTACGGCAGTCCGAAGGGTGACCCGGAGCTGATTGACGCCATCCGCAGCGCCTGGGAGGAGGACTTCGGTCAGCCCCTTCGGGCGGAGCAGGTGCTGGTCACCGCCTCCAGCTGCCTCGGCATGGGGCTCGTGATGCTCGGTATTCTGGACCCGGGGGACGAGGTGCTGGTTTTCGGCCCGTACTTTGGCCCCTACAGGCAGCAGATCGAGCTTGCGGGCGGCGTATGCGTGGAGGTTCCGACCTTCGCGGAGGAGGGCTACGCCCTCTCCGAGGAACGCCTCTGCGCCGCCGTAACGCCCCGCACGAAGGCCGTCATTTTCAACAATCCCTGCAATCCCACCGGCATGGCCTACGAGCGCGCCGACCTTGAAGTCCTCTCCCGCGTGGCGCAGAAGTATGATTTGCTGGTCGCGGCAGATGAGATCTATACCTCCTATCTCTACGAGGGCAGCTTTGTGCCGCTGCGTACGCTGCCGGGAATGGCGGAGCGCACCGTCACGCTCAACAGCTTTTCCAAGAATTATCTGATGACCGGCTGGCGTGTGGGCTGCATCATAGCAGAGCCGGAGCTCCTGGAGGTCTTTTCCGCCATCAACGGCTCCCTCATTTATACGGCCCCCTCCGTCTCGCAGCGCGCCGCCATTCGCGCCCTCTCCCTCCGGGAGGATATCCGCCGGCGCTACGTCTCTCTTTATCTGGAGCGCGTCCGCTATGCCGCCGAGCGGGTATCGGGGCTTTCCTATCTGAGTCTGGTGCCGCCCAAGGGCACCTTCTATCTCTTCCCGGGCATTGAAAAGACCGGGCTCACCGCCCCGGAATTCTGCCGCGTCCTGCTGGAACAGGCGCACATCCTTGTCACCCCGGGGGACGCCTTCGGACGGGCCGGGCAGGGACACATCCGCATCGCCTGCACGGTGGGGACGGACAAGCTGCAGGAGGCTTTTGACCGCATGGAGAAGCTTGGATTCCGAGCCTGATACTGTAAATACCCCCTGAGCTGATGAGAAGCTCAGGGGGCATTTACAGGCATGCATGGCTGACGTCACACAAGCGCCGCCCATACGGGCTGCTTTTGCCCTGCGGGCATATGCGCGTGGGTCAATCCTTATGAATCCATCCGACAGCGCCGCGCAGGCTGATGACGTACCAGTCGCCCTCTTCTCTCAGAATGGGAAACCGGGCTCCGCTGTCAAGCAGCGCAACCTTAGGCGCCTCGGTATCATTCCATGCGTATACCGGCTTGCTGCGTTCCGTTACATACCAGGAGGGATTGATGATGATGTAGTCTGCGTTTATCCAGCCGCTTGGCGAGTCTTCGGAATCACCGAGGGTGCAGTATACAAATCCGTTCTCCTCCATTGTCCCGCTGGGCCGATCCGCGCCTACCACGATGGGCGTATCTCCGTAACGCAGGGTTTGTATTACTCCGGAATAAGAACTCGGCGTCTCCCGCAGGGAAAGAGTTTCACACAGCACTACGGCCGGATAACCGATTTGCTGTCCGGGGCCATAGGGCGGAATGATTTGCGCGTGAGCAGCCCCTGCGCATCCAAGTGTAAGAATCAGCGCTGTCAGAATCGCCAGCCAACCATACTTTTTCATATTCGGTTCTCCTTTTACGTTGATTTCAATTCATTCTCCGTCTGCCGCATCAAATATGCCTCTATTATTATTATACTATATTGTGTATGTGCCGCACAAGGGGGTGTTCCGGAATGTCAAACCTGAAGTGTTCCAGAATGTCAAACGGACGGACCCGGTGAGAGCAGGCCGTCTTTGCATTAACAGAATAGAGAATAAACGCAGGAGCCTGAAAAATCAGGGATTGACATTCTGGAAACCCCTATTGTATATGCACGCAGAATATGCTAAAATAAAATAACATTATAAAATTCAGTATAGTAAAAAAGGAAAGGAAGAAAAAAATGGCAAACAAAAAAGCAACCGAGAACATCCTGATCGTGAGTTTCGGCACCGAGAGCAAGACCTACCAGGCATTTTCCGACCTCAAGCAGGCAGCCGAAGACGACAATTACTTCATCTCCCAGGGCTCCGTCGTCAAGAAGGAAAATGGGGAGATCATTGTCAAGGACGAGTTTGATACCGGTCTCAAGGCTGTGGACGACACCCTGAAGGGCGGCCTGATCGGCGGTCTGGTCGGCTTGCTCGGCGGGCCTCTGGGCAGTCTGCTCGGCGGCAGTGTGGGCGCACTGATCGGCGACGCCAAGGACACGGGCGAGTATATGAGAGATCTTACCCTGCTCGATACCGCCTCCAAGCTCGTTTTTGAGGGTGAAACTGTGCTCCTCCTCCTTGCGGACGAAAAGGGCGACGCCGCACTGACCGAAAAGCTGAACAGCTACGGCGCCAAAATCACAAGACTGTCCGCGGCTGAGGTGGAAAAGGAACTTGAGCTGATTGCCAAGGCTGAGGATAAGCGCGACGAGAAGGCATTGAGAGATTACAACAGCATCAGGGAATCCGAGAACCTTCTGATCGTCAATTACGAAAATGAAAGCGACGCCTACCAGGCACTCACCGAACTGAAAGCCCTGAACGACTATTATTTCATCGATCAGGCGGCGATTGTGAAGAAGGAAAACGGGGAGTACGTTGTCAAGGAAGAATATGACAGCGGTGTCAAGACCGCGGACGACACCGTCAAGGGCGGTTTGATCGGTAGCCTGCTCGGCCTGATCGGCGGGCCTGTGGGCGTCCTTCTTGGCGGCGGCGCAGGTGCGACGATCGGCGGAATCAAGGATACAGCCGACTTTTTGAAAGTCTTCGATCTGGCGGATTACGCTTATGCCCACATCGGAGAGGGCGAGACTGTGCTCCTCCTCCTGGCGGACGAGAAGGGCAATGCGACGCTGAATGAAAAGCTGAATGCCTTTGATGTCACCATCAAGAGAGCTTCTGTGCCTGCGGTGGAAAATGAGCTGAAACGCGCCGCCGAGCTTCAAGCCAGGCGCGAGAGGCTCGAAGACGAGGCGAGGTATGAAGAAATTGAGGGCAAGCGCAAAGAACTCGGCGTCGAGCTCTATGAGGAGTAAGCGTCAAAAAGCGGAGACAGGCTCAATGTGTAGACAAACCTCCACGCCCGTCATTCCGAGCCAGTGTCGCAACACTGGCGTGGGAATCCGTTCCCCGGCAGAATGTCCGAT
>ONVI01000086.1:0-8020 GCA_900321275.1 uncultured Eubacteriales bacterium
GTTCTCCGTTTCGCGCCCTCCGGTCAGGTTTCCCGCTGACCGGAGGGCGCATGTTGTTTTGCTGTGGGGTGGGTTTGTACCAGACCAGCGCCTGGCCAAGCGTCGTGATAATGACACCGTCGCGGCTGCCGTTCAGCTCCTCAACAGCTGCTGTTTCATGTTGCCGTATGCACGGCGTAAAATGAGCAAGCCGAAAAAAGCCCGAAATAAAAGAAAAACAAATAGCACGGCAAGCGATTTTCTATAATTTTATTTGAAATCGGTTGCCGCACCAACTTGCCTGCGTTGATTGCACATGATAAAATGAAAGGGATCTTATGTTGTTTTCTGAAGAACAGAAATGGAGATGAATAACCCTATGAAGAGAACGATTCTTGGTTTTATTCTGTCAGCTTCGCTGCTTCTTGGGTCGATGCCGGGGGTGGGCCTTACGGCGTATGCGCAGGAAGCAAGCGCAAGCGGCGACATTCACCAGGACACGCCGGGAAATGCCGGCACAGCAGACGGGTGGCGTTACGTGGATGTCGGTGACGGCACCCTGCGCATCACGGACTATGAGGGCGAGGAATCGGAGCTTGTGGTTCCGGCGCAGATCGGAGAGCAGAATGTCACGCAGATCGGCGACGGCGCCCTCGCGGGAAAGCCAGGGCTTTACAGCGTCAGCGTTTCGGAGGGGATCACCGCCATCGGCGAGGAGGCCTTTGCCGACTGCCCGGATCTTAAAAGCGTCGAGCTGCCGGACAGCGTGACGAGCATCGGACGCTGGGCGTTTCGCTACTGCTCCGCGCTGCAGAGCTGCACGCTGCCGAATACCCTTCAGGAATTTCCCTATCAATGCTTCTGGGACTGCCGGAGCCTGACCGAGATCACGATTCCGGACGGCGTGACGAGCATCCCCAACGGGGCCTTTTATAACAACTGGAGGCTTAAGAGGGTGACCGTTCCGGACAGCGTGACAAGCATTGGGAAAAACGCCTTTCATGCGTGCATGGCACTGTATGAGCTCCCCCTTTCTGAAAACGTGGCGGAGATCGACCAGAGCGCTTTCTCTGACTGCGACATGCTCGTGATCCTCGCGCCGGAGGGAAGCTTCGCGGACACCTTTGCGAAGGAAAACGGATACGTCCCGGTTCACGCGATCCTGGAATCCGCGCATCCCTACCCGCATGAAAACCAACAGTGGAGCTATACCCATCCCGAGGACGCGGCGGCGCTGACAGTGACCTTCTCGTCCCAAACCAATTTCGACAGCTTCTGGGACAAATTTACCATCACCGATGGAGCGGGCATCCGTTATGTTTATTCAGGCTCCAAGCTGGCGGGGGAGACGCTGGTTCTGGCCGGAAATTCATTCACAATGAATCTGCGTGTTCTGGAGGACAAAAAAGATTATTTCGGGTTTCAGATCACCGCCATAGTGCCCATGACGGCGGAAGAATACCAAGCCTATCTGGATGAGCTCAATGCCAATCCCTGGCTGACACAGGTCGTCAACGGTACGCTGGAGATCACCGGCTATAGAGGAAAAATGCCGGATGTCGTCATTCCCGCGAATATCAACGGGGTGTCGGTAGCGGCGATCAAGAACATGGCGTTCATGGATAACAATATCCTGCGAAGGGTCACAATCGAGGAAGGCATCCGAAGCATCGGGTACAATGCGTTCAGCAGATGCGGAAATCTGGAGGAGGTCATACTCCCGGATTCCGTCACCGAAATCGGCGACTATGCCTTCGTGAGATGTACGAAGCTGGAGAAAATCACGCTCCCGAAGGAGAATGTCTCGCTGGGCGAGGGGGTGTTTGAGGACTGCGAGTCACTGGAGGAGCTGGTGCTGCCGGAGGGACTTACGGTCGTGGAAGACTACTTATGCAACGGCTGCAAGAGTCTCCGTTCCGTCATGCTTCCAGACAGCCTCAAGGAGATCGGCATACTTGCGTTTTCTAAGTGCACCGCGCTGGAGGGACTCGCGCTGCCGGAGGGCCTGGAGGCAATCCGTTACGAGGCATTTTATACAGCCGGACTCACTTCGCTCATGATTCCGTCAACGCTGCAGACAATCGGGGAATGCGCATTTGCCGAGTGTGAGAACCTGGCGGAGCTGACGGTGGACAGCAGCAGCCCGTATTTTATGGCCCGGGACAACATCGTCTACAGCAAATCGGGGGAGACGCTCCTTTGCGGTGCGGGAGGATTAACCGGCGTGATTACGATACCGGATGGCGTGAAGAAAATCGGCAGCGACGCATTCTATTATGCTGAAAAGATCACAAAGGTGATCCTGCCGGACAGCCTGACAGAGCTGGGCGACAGTGCGTTTATGGGCTGCAAGGGTCTGCAGGAGATCGTCCTTCCGGAAACGATCACGGTGTTGCCGGAGTATGTATTCTATGCCTGCAGCGCTCTGGAGGAGCTGTGTCTGCCCGCGTCCGTAAGCGAGATAAGGGACAGAGCCCTGGCAAGCTGCGACAATTTAAAGCGGGTATACATCCCGGACAGCGTGAGCTTCATCGAGAAGGGCGCATTTAATAATTCCGACAAGCTTGTGATCTACGCCTCGGCGGACAGCACCGCCTTCCGCTGCGCGCAGGAAGAAGGCTTAAAAGCGATTGATGCGCCTCTCGCAAGAGCGGGCCTGTACGCCGACGGAACGCCGAAGGAGCTGATCACCGCCGGCGCGGCGACGGGCGGCACGCTGGTCTACGCCCTGGGAAGCGGCACAGACACGCCGCCGGAGGCCTCCGCATTTTCGGAAGCCATCCCCACCGGCACGGACGCGGGGAGCTATGCTGTCTGGTACATGCTGCGCGTCGGCGAGGACGAAAATGATCCGGAAGCGCAGATGATTGAAGCGACCATCTCGGAGCTTGCTTTCGGCCCGGCGGATTTCACCCTGCCCGCCGCCCTCACCAGGCTCGGAGAGGAGGCCTTCGCGGGCGCGGCCATGAAGATCGTGTACGTCCCGAACGGCTGTACCTCCATCGGCGCGAACGCCTTCCGGAACTGCACGGGTCTGACGCAGATCCGTCTGCCAAAAAACTGCGCGATCAGCGACACGGCCTTCACCGGCTGCACAGACCTGATGGCGGTCTTCGCCCCCGCAGGCGGTACGACCGAAGCATGGTGCAAACAGGCAAATATTCCGTTCGTTTGCGAAAGAGATTATTACTCCGGCAATTAAATATCCTCATGCAATAGGGCTGTTCAGCCGGAGTAATATTATTAAATATGCCATTTTTCTCGCCCCTGCCGGGGCAACCGAAAAATATGGCAATTATTCATTCGGCAATTCTTTACGTTTCTGCAAGAGATTTGCGGTTATTAAATTGCCGAATTAATAATGTACTCCCCTTGTCAAGGGTAATTGAAATCTGCACCCTTGAAAAGCTGGCAGATTATAGCTGTCAGCAATTGGAGGACAGGGCAGCGCTGAAGAGCGCCCCAGCCAAGGCTTCAGGATCTGGTTTTCGCAGCCTTGCGAAGGATCACCCTGCGCTCAGCTTTAGGCGCACATCCTGACGGTGTATTTTCCGCCTGACTTTGCCTGAAAGCTCAAAATACACAAAGTATTTCTTCGCTTTTCAGGCTTCGTCATACGAAAAATCCGCTCGCCAGTCTGCACGCTCCGATTTAATCTGCGCTTCCCTTGCTTTTCAGTCCAACCGCTGCGCGCTTAAAGGGCACTCTCCTGCGGGGTTTCCTTGATCCCATGCTTTTCGGCGTAACCCGTGAGGAAGAGGGTCAGCGCGCCGTCACCGGTCACGTTGCAGGCGGTGCCGAAGCTGTCCTGCAGGGCGAAAATCGCCAGCATCAGCGCGGTTCCGTCGCTGTCAAAGCCGAGCACACCCGTAATCAGGCCCAGGGAAGCCATCACCGTACCGCCCGGTACACCGGGTGCGCCGATGGCAAAGACGCCCAGGAGCAGGCAGAAGAGGATCATGCTGCTGAGGGTGGGAAGCTTTCCGTACAGTACCTTGGAAATGGTCATCACGAAAAAGACCTCCGTGAGCACCGAGCCGCAGAGATGGATATTGGCAAAAAGCGGGATGCCGAAGTCTACCAGGTCACGCCGCAGATTTTTGCTCTTTCTCGCGCACTCGAGCGCAACGCCCAGGGTGGCGGCGGAGGACATGGTGCCGACAGCGGTGAGATAGGCCGGGCCATAGTGGCTGACTACCTCGCGGCCGGAGCGGCCGGAGTAGACAGAGGCGCTGCCATAGAGCACTGCGAGCCAGATAAAGTGGCCTACCATGACAATCAGAATCACAACCAGGAAGATCGGCAGCTGATGGGTAATGCTCCCCTCCCAGGCAAGGCCGCAGAAGGTTGTCGCGATAAAGAAGGGCAGGATGGGGATGATGATTTTCTTGACGATCTCCAGCACGATGTCCTGAAACTCCTGCAGAACATTGTAAATCACATGCGAGCGCGTCCACACGACAGCCAGGCCCAGCAGCATGGAAAAGACCAGCGCGGACATAACGGGCATGATCTGGGGAATATCCAGCTGGAAGGCGACGGCGGGCAGCTCCCGCAGCCCTTCGGGGTTCGTGATGATATTCAGATTCGGAATGATGGCATAGCCTGCGAACATGGACATGAACGCCGCGAGAACGCTGGAAGCATAGGCCAGAATGACCGCCACGGTCAGCATCCGTGTGGCGCCGCCGCCGAGCTTGCAGATGGAGGGGGCGATAAAACCGATGATAATGAGCGGGACGCAGAACATGATGATCTGACCCAGAATGTACTTGGCGGTAACCACCACAACCATTGCGCCGCGCGGCAGGACAAGCCCCGCAAGAATGCCGATCGCAATTGCCAGCAGCAGCCGTGCCGGGAGACTCTTGAAAAATTTCATTGCTTTTCGTTCCTTTCTTATTCTAATTTAAACGCAATATCCCTGCGATATCACCAATATCCGCGTTTACTCCGTCATCATACGGATGATTTCCTGGTCTGTTTCGCGCATGCCCACGCGGCCGAGCCGTCCAAAGTTCGCAATGGAGTTCTCCACGCCCTTGACCACAAGGCCGTCCCCGCCGTAAAACTGCTGGCCGTTTTTAAACATCTCATAGCCGAAGATGCCTGTTTCCACGGCGGTTGCGATTTTGGCGGCACAGGAGGATTTCGCCCCGTCACACACAATGCCGGAGCTGACGGCCAGGCAGTTGACAATGGTGTGGGCGACCACGCGCTCATCCCCACCGTGCAGATACGCAATCCCCGCGCCCGCGCCCGCGCCGGCACTGACCGCGCCGCAGTAGGCCGAGAGCCTGCCGATGCTCGCCTTGCAGTGCAGGGTGATGAGATTGGAGATAAGCAGCGCTCGATAGAGCTTCTCCGTGCCTGCGTTCAGGCCCTTGGCATAGACGATGACAGGCAGGGACGTGGTCAGGCCCTGGTTGCCGCTGCCGGAGCAGATCACCACCGGCATCTCCGAACCGTTCATGCGCGCGTCGGAACCGGCCGCGGCGTAGGCCTTGGCGCGGGTGCGAAGGGTGTCCCCCGTGGTGAGCAGCACCTTCCCGATGTTGGCCCCGTAATCGTGCCGCAGTCCCTCCTCCGCAATGGCGGTGTTCAGCGTGATTTGCCGCTCAAGAATGGGACGCACGTCCTCCAAATCGCAGGTACAGGCGAAATCATAGATGTTCTCCACCGTCAAGAGGTTATAGTCCGGCACGGCTTCGACCTTTTTGGGGGTATCTACGTCCGAATTACGCAAAACCACACCGTCCCGCTCAACAGAAACGATGTGCGTGTGCTCATTGGCAATGCGTACCTTTGCACAGGAATCGCCCTTGTAAACCGTGATGATCATATCCAGAAGCTGCTCGGATTTCAGGGATTTAATCTCGATGGGCGTATGCTCCAGATAAGGGCCAAGCGCCTCGATCACCTCCGATTTCACATTGGAGATAACCTCCAGTCCGGCGCTCTCATCCCCGCCCAGCACACCGATGGCCGCGGCTGCCGCGATGCCGCGCCTGCCGCCGGTGTGGGGGACGACAACGCTCTTGACGTTTTTGATGATGTTGCCGCTTGCCTCAACCATGATTCTGTCCGGCACGGCACCGAGCACGGAGCGCGCCGTCGCCGCGCAGTAGGCCAGCGCAATCGGCTCCGTACAGCCCATGGCACAGACAAGCTCACGCCGCAGAATCTCAACATAGGTCTGATAAACAACGTCGCTTCGATCCATATAGCACCTCTCTTTTTCTGTTTTTTTCGTATTGAAAATACGAGGTTATTATATCTGCTTTTCCCCTGTTGTTCAAGCTTTTTCCAAACCTGTCCTGAAAAACAAAAAGCCCCGTCAACATAGAAATGGACTGTGTTATAACTTCCCGCGTCTTCCTGTCGGTCGGCACATCCATCATGATTGCGCCGGGACGGAAAACATAAATCGCAGTCTGTCAGCATAGTAACCTCGCGCAGTGCGGTCATGAATGCCGGACTTGATGTGCAGGCGGTCCTGCTTCC
Organism: uncultured Eubacteriales bacterium; assembly: GCA_900321275.1. Classification (GTDB taxonomy): domain Bacteria; phylum Bacillota; class Clostridia; order Oscillospirales; family Oscillospiraceae; genus Limivicinus. The sequence goes on from ONVI01000086.1 coordinate 6,484, forward strand.
AGAGAAAACCGGCTGCTCAACCCACTGATGACAGCGCCAAAAATCCATTCACCCGGTTGAAAGCAAATTCACCGGAAATACAACACTCGCCGTCGTCACTACAATTGACCGGAGATTTTAAGTAATTTTTAGTTTACCGTGCTATTTTATCTACGATATCGTGCAGCGCAAGCGTAAGGCCGGATATCAATTATTATTCGGAGGATATTATGATGAAGAGATTATTTGCACTTATTCTGAGTCTTATGCTGCTCATCACTGTCGGCGTTTCAGCGGCACAAGCGGCAGGCCCCGGCGGAAACCGTGGGATGCGCGGCGGCGCTGGAGGCGGTGTAGACAAATCCGGCGACGCCGAGCTGCAGTCCATGATCACGGATGTCGTCCCGAAGTTTCAGCTGCTCACCTTTGAGGATGCTGATGCAAGCCTTCAGTATTTTCTCTATGTCCCGGAAAACTATGATGAATCGAAGCCCTACCCGCTTGTTCAATTTATCCCGGATTCCAGTGTTGTCGGCAAAGAGGCCGTCAATTATCTGACGCAGGGCTGGGGTGGATTGATCTGGGCCACGGACGAGAAACAGGCAAAGCATCCGTCGTTTGTTGTTGTCCCGATCTTTACAGAGACGATTGTGGATGACAATTTCAACCACTCCGCGCAGATTGATGTTGCCATGCGGCTGCTGCAATCTCTGACGGAGACCTATTCCATCGACAGGGATAAGATTTACACTACCGGCCAGTCCATGGGAGGCATGACCTCCTTTCATCTGAGCACTGCTTACCCGGACTTCTTTGCGGCATATCTGTTTGTCGGCAGTCAATGGGACGTGAGCCTTTTGAAAGGACTGGAGCAAAAGGATTTCTTTTACATTGTCTCCGCCGGTGATCCGAAAGCTTCCGCCGGACAAGCTGAACTTCTCTCCCTCTTTGACGCTGACGGGGCTCTGCGGTATCCGCTATGCTTGCTGAAGGAAACAACGCCAATTTCATCACCTTTACGCTTGGGACAACACTTGCCGAGGGTCAGTCATCCGGAGGCGGTGCCGGTGAGCATATGACCTCCTTCGACTACGCCTATAAGCTGGAGGCAGTCCGCGACTGGCTGTTCGCCCAGAGCAAGTAACGCACTCCTCTTCCAGCGCTGCTTCTCCCCTGTTTGTTAGAGAATTATCATTTTCTGAAACAAGTTTGAAAATGCGCCACCTGTCAAAAGTGGTGCATTGTATCAAAACACTGTTCCTTTGCCACACCTGAAACACCGATTGATACCATGTGTCAATTCGGTGTTTCGTTTTTTATGCCCTGAAAGCCTTGCGGTGCAAGGGCTTCGCTTCACTTACCATTGCAGTATATTTTATGGACTGAAAAAAGAGAGGGTTTGAATCCCCTCAACAGGGGGAAAGGCGTTTGAGTTAGTGGACTTGTCAAGAAAAGTGCAGTCTGTCCGTGGGAAAAGATGCAGCCCACTGTGGTACGATTCAATAACCGGAAAGTGCCATGGTGGGCTGCTTTCACCCCCGGATACCCGTTGAGTCCG
>ONVI01000086.1:8028-10881 GCA_900321275.1 uncultured Eubacteriales bacterium
GTCTGTCCGTGGGAAAAGATGCAGCCCACTGTGGTACGATTCAATAACCGGAAAGTGCCATGGTGGGCTGCTTTCACCCCCGGATACCCGTTGAGTCCGACAGCCGGCTTGTCAGCCCTCACATGCGAGAAGAAAAAAGTCGCCATTTGGTCTCAAGCAGTTTGTCAATGTGATGAGTGCGGCAAACCGACAGTGAATGATTTCTATCTCTGCTTATGGCAATCGAAGGTAAACGGAAAGCTCCGCTGCGCGTTTTCGTTATTTCCCAGCAGCATTATCAAAATGAAGTACCCTATACTGTCTACCGTATCGGGAATCTCGGTGACAAGTGATGCGCGCCGTAAAAATGAGCAAACCGAAAAAGCCTGAAATATAAGAAAAAACCAAATAGTACGGCAGCCGATTTTGATAATTTTTATTTGAAATCGGTTGCCGAACCAACTTGCCTGCGTTGACTGCACATGATAAAATAAAAACGGATCTAAGGGGAGGACGTTGGCATTCACGGCACAACAACACTTTGGGGAGGGTTCCATGATGAAAAAATACCTGTGTATTCTGGCTGTGCTGGTATTCTTTGTTCTCAATTCAGGCACGTCGCATGCCTGTACAGGCGTCTATATCGGAAAAGAAGCAAGCGCCGACGGAACGTTTATCCTCGCGCGCTCGAATGATTGTCCGGAAATATTCGCGACCCGAATGATGACGGTTCCCCGTGTGGAGCGTGATTCGGGACGTGAAATGCCTGTGGACAGCAACAGCGCCGTTTTTGCGCAACTGCCGGAGACAACATACAAGTACACCGCGACGCCTTTCATGGACTCGACAATATCAATATCGGGTACCGGCATGGATGACGCCGTCTGTGTCAACGAATACGGCGTAACAATGACCATGTCCGTGACGGCCTTTTCCAATGAAGCCGCGCTGGCAGCAGATCCCTGGGTCTGCGCCGGTCTCACGGAGTTTACGGCCAACCAGTTGGTCATCTCCACCAGTACTTCTGCCCGGGAGGCGGTCCAGAGACTGACAAAACTGCTCGACCAATACGGAAGTGCGGAGACCAACATCGCCATGATCGCGGATCAGACGGAAGCCTGGTATATGGAAATCTATACGGGGCATCAGTACGCGGCGGTAAAGCTGACCGATGATGAGGTGTCGGTTTTCGGCAATGAGTTCTCGCTGGAGTACCTCTCCGATTATGAAGAATGCCTGTTCTCGCCGGATCTGGAAAAGCTGGCAAGGGAAAACGGATTCGCGGTCTACGGTGACAGCGGGGAACTCAACCTGTGGGAAACGTATTCCGGAACCGGGACCGTCACGGATTACAGCCATATGCGGACATGGATCGGACACAAGCTTCTGGCACCTGCCTCCTATGGCGATTATCGGCGGGAAGACCGTTATCCGCTGCTCTTCCGACCGGAAAACAAAGTCTCTCTCCAGACAGTGATGGAGATCATGAGAAGCCGGTATGAGGGAACCGAATACAGCCCGGATGAGACCGGAAGGATCGATATGCGGGTGATCGGGACGGATACCGCCCTCAGCGTTCATGTTGTGCAGTTGGATCCGTCGCTGCCCCCGGCTCTCGCGGGAACAACATGGGTAAGCCTTGCTCCGGCTGTCTACGGTGTTTTTGTCCCTATGAATATCCTGTGTACGGAGCCTTCGGAGGCGTACGGAGCAAACCAGCCGCAGGACAACTACGGCAGATTCGAATCCGACCGCTATCCCTGGTTCACGTTCAAGGAGCTGAACACTCTTTGCCTGACGGATTATCGCGTGTACGGGACACCTGTACGTGAATACTGGCACAGGGCTGAGACGCAAATGATCGAGGGGATGGCAGCGAAACGGGCCCAGATTGGGAAACTACTTGAAAAAGACCCGGCTGAGGCTCAAAAACAGATGACGGAATATTGCGCCGGGCTTCAGGAAAAAGCCTTTGAAGATGCGAAAGAACTGCTGAATCAAGTGCGCTGGACGATGAGCTTCAACTCTAATACGATGAAGCTCGGTAAGAATCCGGAGACCGGAGAGTATCTCACAACAGAACGAGTGCTGTCCCCCGTCACAGTTACTCTGGACGGAAGCGCTTACGGGAAACAGTAGAGCATAATTGCGAATTGACACACGATATATCAAGAGCAATGTGAAAGAGCTTCGGCAGTGGCTTTTCTTTTCCATCTGCTTTTGGTCGTTATCACCCGACACTCTGTGGCTCATTCACCCGACCCGAACAACAATAAGACAGACACCAGGGATAATATGGACATCAATTTCACATAGGCGCTCACGGTGTCGGCCAGCGGCGGTAGATCATATCCCCTGTCCAACAGCGGCCCAGCGACCAGCAGCCATGCATGCGACATGTCATCCTTCATCGCTTCTTCAATTATATGATGTTGCCATGCGGCTGCTGCAATCTCTGACGGAGACCTATTTCATCGACAAGGATAAGGGAAACGCTGAATAAATCCCCGCGTACGGCTTGACGGCATATTTCCCGTCTGTCTTCGGCTGAAAAACTTGAAATACACAAAGTATTCCTGCGTTTTTCAGCTTTCGACAGCCGAAAAATCTGCTCGCCAATCCGCGCACGTCGATTTAATCAGCGCTTCCTAAGATCTACACCACCGGCCAGTCCATGGGAGGCATGACTTCCTTCCATTTGAGCACTGCCTGCCCGGACTTCTTGCGGCATATCTGTTTGTCGGCAGCCAATGGGACTTGAGCCTTTTGAAAGGGCTGGAGCAAAAGGATTTCTTTTACATTGTCTCCGCCGGTGATCCGAAAGCTTCCGCCGGACAAGCTGAACTTCTCTCCCTCTTTGACGCTGACGGGGCT
>ONVI01000020.1 GCA_900321275.1 uncultured Eubacteriales bacterium
CGGCATGACCAACTGCCAGAAGGAGATGGAGAAGGCCGTCAAGTGCGGTTACTGGAACCTGTTCCGCTTCAATCCCGATGCAGACAAGCCCTTTACCCTTGACAGCAAGGAGCCTGCGGGCGGTTACCGCGAGTTCCTGATGAACGAGGCACGCTACTCGAGACTGACCCGTGAGTTCCCGGAGAGAGCCGAGAGACTCTTCACCGAGAACGAGGAAGAGGCCAAGAAGCGCTATGATCACCTCACGAAGCTCAAGGCCCTCTACGAATAATCCTCAAAAAGCATAATCAACAGCGCCCCCTCGGAAAACCGAGGGGGCGTTCATGTTTACTTTTCGATCAATACCCGATTTCCCCGTATCTTCAGCCTGTGGGAGCAGTAGAGGATCACGGACTGGCTGAGGATGCGCCATTCGCCCTCCTCCAATACGCGCTGCCCGAGACTTTCGGGGGTGTCGTCCGGCTTGACTTCCACCGCGCGCTGGAGAATGATGCTGCCCACGCGTCCGTCGCCGTCGGCGAAATAAGCCGTCGCCCCGGTAACCTTGACGCCCCGCTCCAGCACAGCGCGCTGGATGTCGCCCTCGGCATCCTCAAAGGCGGGGAAAAGCGCGGGGAATGTGCCGATGACGCGGTTTTTGAACTGATAGGGAATCACGCCCAGGGGCAGGTCATAGCCTGCCAGGATCACCAGCTCAATATCCATATCCTTGAGCTTGTTGGCCACTGCCATGCTGTGGCTGGTGGCATTGGGGAAGAGATCGGGATCTACCACATAGGCCGGGACGTTCGCGTTGAGCGCCCGCTTCATAGCATAGGCGTCCCGAGCCGTGGAGATGACCGCAACCAGCTCAAAATCCGGTATTTCCTTAAAATACATGGAATCCAGGATCGCCTGGAGTCTTGCCCCGTCGCCGGAGACCAACGCCGCCGCTCTGACCATGTCGAACCTCACATTTGTACCTGTCGCGGCGGTACTTGCCCTGCGTGGAAAAACACGCTATAATAACAGCACCGCCGCCGTATTTCTATGTTATGTCGACTATTATACCGTATACAGGGGCGGCGGTCAAGCGTCAGGAGGCCGAGTTATGACAGAAATTTATGTAATTCGACATGTGCAGGCGGAGGGGAATCTCTATCGCCACATGCAGGGCCACTGGGATGGGGATGTAACACCGGTCGGCCGTCAGCAGCGGGATTTTCTGGCGCTGCGCTTCAAGGACATTCCGGTGGACGCCGTGTATTCCAGCGATCTCTATCGCGCCCGCTTCACGGCTTCGGCCATCACGAAATTTCATGCTCTTCCCATACAGTGCGACAGGCGCCTGCGGGAGATCAATATCGGTCCCTGGGAGGCTGCGCCCTTCGCCAATGTACGCCGGGAGCAGCCGGAGCTCTTCGACGCCTTCCTGTATGATCCCGCGCATTTCTACATGCCCGGGGCCGAGACCTATCACGACGTACAGGCGCGCGTGATCGACGCGCTGCTCGAAATCGCGGAGAAAAACCCGAACCGCACGGTCGTCATCACGACGCACGGCATCGCCATCCGCTGCATGCTGGCAAAGCTGCTGGGCGTCTCTCTCAACGACAATGAGACGGTACCCATCTTCCACAACACCGGTGTGGCGCATCTGTGCTATGAAAACGGGCGCTTCACGGTCGATATGATCGACGATGCGTCCCACCTGCCGCCGGAGCTTCTGCGCCGGGTATCGGACATTCCCGCCCTGCGGGATGTCTGCGTGAATCCCGCCCGGTACCGCGATCTCTACGAGAGCTGCTACGCCGACGCCTGGGTCGCGGCGCATGGGAATCTCGCCGGCTTCGACGCGGAGACCTATTATCTCTCCGCCTGCGATCATTATCGCCGGGACAACGAATCCGTGAAGCTCCTGTACGAGGAGGAGAACTTCGCGGGGCTTATCGACCTTGACACCGCGCGGGGCGCCCATGCGGACTATGGCTGGATCAGCCTTCTCTACCTCCGCCCAGAATACCGGAATCGTGGCCTGGGCGTGCAGCTTCTCGGCCGCGCGGTAGCGAAATACCGCAAGCTCGGCCGCCGGGCGATCCGCCTGCATGTGGCGGAGGACAATAAAGCCGCTGTCGCCTTCTACCGGGCAAATGGGTTTGAGGAGCTCTCCCGCGTGCCGGGCGCGCAGGCGCCGCTGCTGCTGATGGAGAAAAAGCTGATGAGGCATGCAGATGACTATGTATGACGAACCCGCTCGTGTAAAATATCCCGTGATCGAGCCGGGCCGCCGGATGCTGGTCATCTCCGACATCCACGCGAATCTCCCGTATTTTCACGGCCTGCTCGAAAAGGTCGGCTTCTGCGGGGACGACGTGCTGATCCTGGACGGCGACTTTCTGGAAAAGGGCGCGGAGAGCCTCCGCACGCTGCGCGAGGTCATAGCGCTCTGCGAAAAGGGAAACGTGATCCCCGTCATGGGCAACTGCGACGACTGGGCCGCGATTTTCCGAGAGAACAGCCGCTGGTCGAAGAATCTCCCGCACTATCTGCGCTACCGCAAAAGCGGCCTGCTCTGGGATATGGCGCTGGAGCTGGGGCTTAACCCGATGGATCTGCCCGATTTTGAGGACTTTAAAACCCGGCTTGCAAAAAGCTACCCGACGGAGTTTGCCTTTCTCGCCGCGCTGCCCCAGGCGGTACGCGCGGGACGCTATACCTTCGCCCACGCCGCGGTCTATCCCGGAAAGCCCCTCGAGGCCCACACGGTCGGGGAGCTGCTGCGCTGCGACGCGTGGTATGATCTCGGGTACCGCTTCGACGACTGGGTCATAGTGGGGCACTATCCCGTGATGCTGTACTGTAAAGACATTGTCTGCGCCAATCCCATCATCGACCGCGACCGGCACATCGCCTGCATTGACGGGGCGTGCGTGCTGAAGGACGACGGGCAGCTCAACTGCCTCATCATCCCGGACATTATGCGGGAGGAGATGACTTTTGAGGCTTACGATCCCTTTCCCGTGCGGACAGTCTTATCCGATCAGGCCGCGTCCGAACGCTCGGCTTACATCCGCTGGGGCGACAGCCGGGTGCAGGTGCTCCGGCGAGGGGAGGAGTTCTCCCGCTGCCGCCATGTGCGCACGGGCTATGAGCTGGATATCCTGAGCAAATATCTCTTCACCGACGAAGAGTTTACCGACTGCAACGACTGCACCGATTATGTTCTGCCCCTGAAGGCGGGCGACCGGGTGGGCGTGGTGGAGACCTGTTCCCGCGGGTATTTTGTCAAGCACAACGGCGTCTCCGGCTGGTACTTCGGGGCGCTTTCGGAGGAATAAACGATGCGGACACTTGTCATCTGCGCGGCGCTTTTCATACTTGTCATGAGCGCGGTTTTGTTTGTCCTGATGGGTGCCGACAAGCGCTTTGCCAGACACGAAATGCACCGGGTGCCGGAGAAAAAGCTGTTTCTCTTCGCGCTGCTGGGCGGCGCGCCGGGCGGGCTGCTGGGCATGTACGCTTTTCGCCACAAGACGAAGCACTGGTATTTCGTTCTGGGTTTCTGGGCACTGGCCGCCGCGCAGCTCGGCGCGCTGGCCTGGGCCGCGTACCGGTATGTATAAACAGAAAGCCCTTGACAGTCTTGCTTTAGTATGTTAATATGCTAAATCGTTAAGAACATTCCCGCGTTAAGGCGGGCAAACCACTACCGTAAAGGAGTTTACACCATGAAAAAAACCGTTCTGATTCTTCTGACTCTTGTCATGATGGTTTCCCTGCTCACGCCCGCGGCTTTCGCGGCGGACAAAACCTTCATCATGGGCATTGACCCCGAGTATCCCCCCTTCAGCTACCTGGGCGACGACGGCGAGTACACCGGCTTTGACGTTGAGGTCTGCAAAGCCGTCTGCGATTCCCTCGGCTGGAAGATGGAAATCTTCGGCGTCAACTGGGACGAGAAGCTTGTCCAGCTCGACTCCATGGAGTGCGACTGCGTGTGGTCCGGCATGACCATTCTCGACAGCATGAAGGAAGCCGGCTACGTGATTTCCGCGCCCTACTATGACAACACCCAGGTTCTGGTCGTCAAGGCCGACAGCGGCTTCAAATCCTCCAAGGATCTGGCCGGCAAGATCGTTGCGGTGCAGCTCGGCACCTCCGGCGAGTCCCTGCTCAACGGCGACCTGGCCGACATGGCGGCTACCTTTGGCAACGTCCTGACCTGCGACAGCTTCCTCAAATGCTTTACTGAGCTCCAGGGCGGCGCGGTTGACGCCGTGTTCGTCGACATGCCCGTTGCGGCCTCCTATGTTGCCAAGCACGACGGCATCGCGATCATCGACGAGAACCTCGGCGCCGAGCAGTACGGCATCGCCTTCCGCTCCGGTGACGCAGAACTCTGCAAAACCGTTGACGACGCGGTGCAGGCGCTCGTGAAGGACGGCACCTATGCCAAGATTGCCGAGAAGGAAGAGTACGCCGATATCGTCAACAACCTCCTCTTCCTCAACAGCGAGGCCAAGTAAAACCGCCGGCAAAAGCAGCAAAACGATTTCTGATCGTTTTGCTGAAGAATAGTATAAAACCCGAAAGCGCAGAAGACTGCGCTTTCGGGCTGTTATATTCTTGTAAACGAGGGTTTCCTTATGTCCTTAACAACCATGATCATCAAGATGAGCGAGGGCTTGACCAGGACCTGCGCCATCTTTTTTCTGACGCTGATTTTCTCGCTCCCCCTGGGCATGGTCGTGGCGCTGCTGCGCATGAGCAAGGTGAAGATTGTCTCCGCCGTCACGCGATTTATTATTACCGTGCTGCGCGGCACGCCTCTGATGCTTCAGCTCCTCGCCGTCACCTACGGCCCCTATTACCTCTTTGGGGCAACAGTGGCGCGCAACAAGCTGATTCCCGTCGTGATCGCCTTTTCCATCAACTACGCCGCCTACTTTGCGGAGATCTACCGCGGCGGCATTGAGTCCATCCCCATCGGCCAGTATGAAGCCGCGGAGGTTCTGGGCTATACGAAGGTGCAGACCTTCATGCGCATCATTCTGCCGCAGGTCATCAAGCGCATCATGCCCAGCGTCACAAACGAGGTCGTGACCCTGGTCAAAGACACCTCGATGGCCTTCACGGTCTCCTATCAGGAGATGTTCACCATCGGCAAACAGATCGCCAACTCCCAGACGAGCTTTACCCCCTTCCTTGTCGCCGGCGTATTCTATTATATTTTTAACGTAATTGTCGACTATGTAATGGGCAGGATCGAAAAGCGTCTGGACTACTATAAATGAGAGGGGGTACGAGATATGGCAGACAAACGCACCGCAGGCCCCGGCGCTGACACGCCCAGCGTCCTCAGCATCCGCAGCCTGCAGAAATCCTTCGGCTCCCTCCGCGTGCTGGAGGACATCTCCCTCTCTGTCGAGCGCGGCAGCGTCGTCTCGATCATCGGGCCCTCCGGGTCGGGCAAATCCACGCTCCTGCGCTGCGCCTCCTTCCTTGAGCATGCCGAAGGCGGCGATATCCTCTATGACGGGCAGTACGCCCTCAAGGATGGGGTCTACGCCCACAAGTCGGAGCTCAACCGCTTCCGCACGCGCTTCGGCCTGGTGTTCCAGAACTTCCAGCTCTTCCCGCACTACTCGGTCCTGCGCAACATCTCCGAGGCCCCGATCCTCCACGGCGAGAACAAGGAAGAGGTGCGCGAGCGCGCCTACGGGCTCCTGAAAAAAATGGGGCTTGAGGGCAAGGAGACGGCCTATCCCTACCAGCTCTCCGGCGGGCAGCAGCAGCGCGTCGCCATCGCCCGCGCCCTGTGTATGCGCCCCGAGATCCTGTACTTTGATGAGCCGACCTCCGCCCTCGACCCGGAGCTCACCGGCGAGGTACTGAAGGTCATCCGCCAGCTTGCCGAGGAGAAGATGACCATGGTGGTCGTCACGCATGAGATGCCCTTCGCCAAGGCGGTCAGCAACCGCGTGATCTTCATGGCGGACGGCGTGATTGTCGAGCAGGGCGACCCGATCGAAGTCTTTGAAAACCCGCGTGAGGAACGCACCCGGCAGTTCCTGCGCGTGTTCGAGCGCTGAACGATGGGCGTGCGCTTTTGTATCCTCGATCCCACCGGCAACATCACCGCCCTTGTCGAGACGCCGGCGGAGATCGCGCGGCAGCCGGAAATTGTCACCGGGATCATGCGTCTGCGTCCCGAGGTGGAGCAGGTCGGCTTCCTGGACGCCGCTGAGGAAAACACCCTGCCCTCCCTGCGCATGGCGGGGGGCGAATTCTGCGGCAACGCCTCCATGTGCGCCGCCGCCCTTATCCTGATCCGGCGCGGGCTTTCGCATGGGGAGCTGCTTTTGCGCGTCTCCGGCGCAGACCGGCCCGTTGCCGTAAACCTGCGGCACGAGGGTTCGGGAACCTTCGGGGCGGAGATTCAGATGCCGCCCGCGCTGGGGATCACGGAGAAGGAATTCGACTTCGACGGGATTTCGGCATCACTGCCCCTTGTCCGTATGGCGGGGATCTCCCACCTGATTGTGGAGCCCGCGTCGCCGTTTTTCGCCCTGCTGGAAGACCGCCCTGCCGCTGAGCGGGCGGTGCGGAAATTCTGCGAAAAGCTCCGCGCGGACGGTCTCGGCCTGATGTTTCTGGAGGGCGGCGGAGAAGAGCGGAACATGACGCCTCTGGTCTACGTCCCCGGCGTCGGGACCACATTCTGGGAAAACTCCTGCGCCAGCGGCAGCGCGGCTGCGGGGATGTACCTGGCGGCGCGGCACGGCGTCCCGGCAGAGCTGACGCTCCATGAACCGGGCGGCGACCTCCGTGTGTCAAGCGATCCCGCAAACGGTGAAATCCGGCTGCGCGGCGGTGTCCGCTTCGTCGGGGAGTTTGAGCTTCCGTAAATCATCCGTTTTTTTCAGGCAGGCAGAACATAATTGCCTGCCTGCCTTTTTTTGCTCCCCTTTCCGCAAAATTTTTCAAAAAAGCTGTTGACATTTTGGCATTATCTATGGTATATTCTCAAGGCTGAATGGGGACGACGTGCGGGTGTAGTTCAATGGTAGAACACCAGCCTTCCAAGCTGGATACGTGGGTTCGATTCCCATCACCCGCTCCAACGTCGGAAGAAGTTCGCGCCGCTCCGTTTCCGTGGTTTGCGTAAGAGCCGCGAAAACTGCGCTCTGCTCTCTCCTTCCTCCTTTCCAAATTGAACTCGCTTTGCCGGACTTCAATTTGGTTTGAGATGCTATGGTGTGGGATCTATATGCGCCAATAGCTCAGCAGGATAGAGCAACTGCCTTCTAAGCAGTAGGTCGGGGGTTCGAATCCCTCTTGGCGTGCCAACGTCAGAACAAACTCGCTTCACTCCGCTTCCGCCGAGGGCGGCGAAAGCTGCGTATCCGCTCCTTTTTTCTTCCTTCTGAAATCGGGCCCGCTTCGCTGGGTCTCAATTTCGAGATGCGGAGTCTCGGGTGAACGGGTTTTGATATAGCCTCTCCGAGAGGAGAGCGCGCATGGAAAACAACTTCAAAGCCTGGCTTTGAGTTTATGATAGGACGCACGGAAAACCGTGCGGACAGATTTGGTGGGATTAGCTCAGTTGGTAGAGCACCGGATTGTGGTTCCGGGTGTCGTGGGTTCGAGCCCCATATCCCACCCCACTGAAAACGAGCCGAGGCCGGCCTCGCCGGTCTCGGTTTCGCGTAACTCCATTGGGATGTAGTGTAATGGTAACACACCGGACTTTGACTCCGATATAGTGGGTTCGAGTCCCGCCATCCCAGCCACGTCAGAAGAAACTTACTGCGTTCCGCTTCCGTAGGTTCCTTCTTCCTTTCCAAATCGAAACCGCTTCATCGGGTTTCGATTTGGGGAAGACGCGGCAAATCAATTGATCTGCCCCAGTAGCTCAGGAGGTAGAGCACCTGCCTTTTAAGCAGGGTGTCCGGGGTTCGAGTCCCCGCTGGAGCACCAAAGAAAAACACCGCCATCCGGCGGTGTTTTTCTTTGCCCGGCGGGGACTCGAATCATGTCCGAAGCCGCCGGGGGCGGCTTCATGAACCAGTGCGCACACTGGTGAATACTTTTATTTGCGCCGATCCCACGCGAGGCACAAATGCATGCGAGTCCCTCGCTGGCGTTCAGTGATCGCCCGGCCTCTTCCGGCGGTGTTTTTCTTTGCCCGAAAAACGCATCATCTCCCGCAAAGGCCGCAAAAACCAGTTGACCATAACGGCGGATAATGATAAGATATTATTGATGTGCCAATTTAATCTTGGGAAACGCTGAATCAAGACAGCACAGCGACGAATGCAGGCACATCAATCATGATTGAATTGCCGTTTCGCTCGCCCCTGGCGGGGCAACCGCGAAGCATGGCTAAATTGCTCCCCAACAAATGCAAGAATTGATTGGGGGAGCAATAACTTAGAAAACTGAGGCTGCCGCCTTCCTCCGTGAGAGGACGGCACAAATTGGGAGGACAGCATGAAAAACCGAGTCGGAAGAGCGATTGTCGGCATCCTGGCCCTGATCCTGTTGGGCTTTTACACCTACAGGCAGGAGCAGATCCATTGGCACAGCGCGGACGTTGAGTCCTGGGGACCCGCCACCGGCCTGCACCCGGAGGGCTTTGAGTCGGGCGTGGTCATGAACGCGCAGCCTGAGGCGCCGGTTCAGATGGACTTCTCCACCCCCGCGCCGCCGGAACCCGCTCCGGCAGAAGTACCCGCGGAGCTCCCGGCCCCGGAAGCAGTCCCGACCGAGGCGCCGCTGCACTTTGACCTGTCCGACTGGAAATACATGCTGGTCAACGGCGACCACTCCATCGACCAGTACGAGCCGGAGAATCTGGTCTATCTCAACATGACGGCCGATGAGACCGACCTTCAGACCGCCTACAACCCCAACCGCATCGCCGTGGACGCGCGCATTGCCGAGCCGCTTCTGCAAATGGCGCTGGACTGCAAGGCGGCGGGTCTGCCGGTCTTCCTCTCCTCCGGCTACCGCAGCTATTCCGAGCAGGCGGCAAACTTCACCCGCATCTGCCAGAACAACGGCATCACCGACGGCAAGGACGCAAACGGCCATTACATCACCATGCCCGCCGGCTGCAGCGAGCATCAGACCGGGCTTTGCTGCGATATTACCGACCGTTACCGTGAGATCAAAAACGATGAGATCTTCGCCACCGACACCTTCGCCTGGCTGCGCGATCACTGCGCGGACTATGGCTTCATCCTGCGCTTCCCCACCGGCAAAGAGGACATCACCGGCGTCATGAACGAGGGCTGGCACTTCCGCTATGTCGGGGACGAGGCCGCGCGCTACATCATGGACAACGGCCTGACGCTGGAGGAATTCTGGCAGCAGTTCGGGGACGGCGCAAACGTATGAAGATGAGAAGAATCCTTATTCTGCTGGCGGCCCTGTGCCTGCTGCTGACACTCCCCTGCGCGCAGGCCCTGGCTGAGAAGCCGGGGGCAATCGAACTTCCCCCCCTGCCGGACGTTGATATCACAAGCTGGGAATTTCTCTACGCAGGCCCCCATCTTGGCGTAGGCCGCTATCACCCCCATGTCGCAAACGTGGAGAACCAGTACATGGACGAGCGCTGCGCCGAGGCGACCATCGACTTTCTGAACGCCGCGCGGGAGCAGGGCTTTGAGGTCTATATGTGCACGGCCTACCGCAACTGGGAGTACACCACCTTCTGGTATGAGGAGGAGATGCGCAAGTACGGCAAGTTCGACGATGAATACTGCCATTTTCTGCCCGGCGCCTCCTATGAGGCCGCAAAGCACGGCTTCGCCGCCGGCTGCAGCGAACATTCCACCGGCCTCGCCTTCGACATCACGGACGAGTCGATCTATTGGGCTGACATGAATTACAGCAATGTCCATGACGAGACCGTGGCCGATACCCCGGTCTGCAAATGGATGGACAAGCACTGCGCCGAATATGGCTTCATCGTGCGCTATCCCGAAAACAAGAAGGAAGTCTACGGCATGGCCTGCTACCCCGGGCACTACCGCTATGTCGGCAAGGAGGCCGCACAGTACATCATGGACAACGACCTCTGCCTGGAGGAGTTTCTTGCCCTCTTCGGAAAGACGATCCGCGGCGTCAACTATGTCAACGAATACGTTGTGAAAGCGCAATAATGCCTATATGTTGGTGAAACGCCGCAAGGCGTTCCGCCGAGCCGCAACGCGCGGTGAATTTGTATGCTTCTGCGAATTCACCGCGCTTTCTGTTCCCGCGCATATCAGGAAAACAAAGATCGGAGGAACCCGTCTTATGCTCTCTGCGCTTCTGGAACCGGCACGAAACGACAGCCCGCTCTGGCTGCCGGATCTGCGCGACGCCTTTCTCAAGGACCCGGCGGCAAGGCCGCTCCTGTTCCGGCTGACCCTGCATGACGGAACGCAGCGGGACTTCCCCTGCGCCGTTCCCCGCTGGGAGACGGAGGAGGAACACCGCTTTGCGGAAGATTATCTCCATGCCTGCGTCTATAACATTCTCGCCGCGAACAGCGGGCGGGAGCTTCGGCTTTTCTTTGATCGGAAAGACGCCGGGCTTTGCGCCCTGTGTGACGGGCTCGACGAAGCCTTTCAGCTCCGGGAAACCGTCCGGCACGGCTACGGCAAAGTTATCAGCATCGCCGGGCGCATCGCGAAAAGCTATGGCGGCGCTCCCTTCCGCTTCGCTTTTTCCGATCTCAGCGAATACGTCCCGCTGCCGGAGACAGCGGCAGAACGCCCCGCGCCGCTGGACGAGAAGCTGCGCGGCCTTTGCAGGGGCGCAGCGGGGCTCCGTCTCTGCGGGATAGACGTCGGCGGCACGGATATCAAGCTCGCGGCTTCCTGCGGGGAACGGCTTGTCTGTACCAAGGAATTTGACTGGAACCCCGCCGCGTATGCAACGGCGGAGGAAATCACGGGGCCGATCCTGCTGCTCACGCGCCTCATGTGCGCATGCCTTGCGGCGGAAGACGCAGCCCTGCCCGAACCGATCCGCGCTTCTCTTGCGCAAGCGCTGCAAAAGGACGCGCCGCCCGATCTCATCCGCAGCGCCGTCGGGACGGCGGAGTCTTTTCTCGGCGAGAGATGCCGGGTGCTCGACGGCGTGGGGCTGAGCTTTCCCGACATTGTGATCGGCGACCGCATTCTCGGCGGCGAGACCCCGAAGACCGGCGGCATGCGCCGCAACATGTCCATAGATTACGAGACGGCTTTCGCCAGAATCTCGGAATTGAAAAGCGAGCTGCTTGCCCTGTGCCGTGAGGGCGGCCGCGTGCGCATTACCAACGACGGCAGCATGGCGGCCTTCACCGCCGCGGTGGAGCTTGCCCACAGTGCGGACGCAGCGCGGCTTGCGGGCGGCGTCCTCGCCCACAGCCTGGGCACCGATCTCGGCACCGGCTGGATCAAGGCGGACGGAAGCATCCCCGCGCTGCCGCTGGAGCTGTACGATCTGATCCTCGACCTCGGCAGCTTCCGCTCCCGCGCCTATCCGCCGGAGGATCTGCGGAGCACCCGCAACGAAAATTCCGGCCTCGTCGGGGCGCGGCGCTATATGGGGCAGGCCGCGGCCTACCGTCTGGCCCAGAAGCTCGACCCCTCGCTGCTGGAGGGCTTTACCGTATGGGACGGGGACAGGCTCTGTATCGCGACGAGCCCGCAGGATCTGCGCAAGCCCTGCCTGGAGCATCTGATGCAGCGCGCCGAGGAGGGCGCCCCGCCCGCCTGTCAGATTTTCCTCGGCATCGGGGCAAACCTCGCCGTGACCGCGCGGGAGATGGAATATCTGCTCCATCCCGGCGTGAAGCTCTGTTTCCTTTTCGGCCGCTTTGTGAAGCGTCCCGGCGTCTTCCGCCTGCTGGACGAGGGTTTTCGCGGCTGCGTCGGCGACCGGCTGCTCATTCCCTCGGATGAAAATCTGGCGATGACGCCGCTCATGCAGGCGCTGGCGGAGCGCCCGGACGTCACGGTCGCCCAGTTCGGTCAGGCCGTCGGCGCGATCTACTTTGCGCTGACGTGAGCGCTTTCCTCCCCTGAAAAAGGGGGGGGAAGGAAAACACGGAAGGATAATTGACATGAAACGCAGTGAAATCAACGCAGTGCTCCGGGAGATGGAGCGCATGATTCAGGAATACCGCTTTTCCCTGCCCGACTTCTGCTATTTCACGCCGGAGGAATGGCAGACGAAGGGACACGATTATGACGAGGTGCGCGACAACCTCCTTGGCTGGGACATCACGGACTACGGCCTCGGGCGTTTTGACGAGGTGGGCTTCTCCCTCATCACGCTCCGAAACGGCAATCTCAAGATGCGTGACAAATACCCCAAGCTCTACGCCGAGAAGCTCCTGTATCTCAAGGAGGGGCAGTATTCTCCCATGCACTTCCACTGGGCAAAGATGGAAGACATCATCAACCGCGGCGGCGGCACGGTACTCATCCGGGTCTACAACTCCCTGCCGGACGAGGAGCTGGATAAAGCCTGCCCCGTCACCGTCCACATCGACGGGCACGCCATGACCGTCCCCGCCGGGACGCAGGTGGAGCTGCGCCCGGGACAGAGCATTACGATCTATCCTTACCTCTACCACGATTTCGAGGTTGTTCCCGGCACAGGCCCCGTCCTGCTCGGCGAGGTGAGCCAGGTCAACGACGACGCCGACGACAACCGCTTCAACCCTCCGGTGGGCCGCTTCCCCGCCATCGAGGAAGACGAGCCGCCGTACCGTCTGCTGTGCACCGAGTACCCAAAGGCGAAGTAAATCCCACAGGAGGAAAACCATGGAGAAAAAACCGCTGATCGATGCCGGGCGCATCGTCAACACCCACGGCGTCCGGGGCGAGGTTAAGATTGAGGTCTGGCTGGATTCGCCCCGGTTTCTGAAGAGCTTCAAGCGCCTCACGCTGGATTCGGGCGAGGAGCTGAACGTTCTGGACGCGAAAGTCCACAAGGGCTTTGTCATTGCAAAGCTTGAGGGCGTGGACGACGTGAACGCCGCCATGCGCCTGAAGGGGAAAACGCTCTCAGTCCGCCGCGAGGATGCGGCCCTGCCGAAGGGCGCCTTCTTCCTGCAGGACATTATCAATGCGCGCGTGATGGATGAGGACGGGAACGAGATCGGCACGCTCGTCGATATTCTGGAGACCCCCGCCTCCAACGTCTATGTGGTGAAGGGCGAGACGGAGCACCTGATCCCCGCCGTGCCGGCGTTTATCAAAAAGACCGACCCCGACGCGGGCATGATTACCGTACATCTCATTGAGGGCATGTAATGAAAATTGACATCTTAACCCTTTTCCCGGATACGGTCAGCGCCGTCCTGCATGAGAGCATCATCGGACGCGCTGCCAAAAAGGGCATCGTGGACATCAACTGCGTGCAGATCCGGGACTTCACCGAGAACAGGCAAAAGCAGGTGGACGACTATCCCTACGGCGGCGGCTTCGGCTGCGTGATGATGGCACAGCCGCTCAAGTCCTGCCTCGAATATGTGACGCGGCATACAGAGAACCCGCGCCGCCGCGTGATCTACCTCTCCCCCCAGGGGCAGCCTTACACCCAGGAGACGGCCAGGCGCCTGAGCCGGGACTACGACCATCTGGTGCTGGTCTGCGGCCACTACGAGGGCGTGGATGAGCGCTTTATTGAGGAATGCGTGGACGAGGAAATCAGCCTCGGCGACTTCGTGCTCACCGGCGGCGAGATCGCGGCCATGGCGGTGGCGGACTCCGTGTGCCGCCTCATCCCCGGCGTGCTGGCGGACGAGCAGTGCTACATCGGCGAGAGCCACTGGGACGGTCTGCTGGAATACCCGCAGTACACCCGCCCCGAGAGCTGGGAAGGCCGCGCCGTGCCCGAAATCCTCTTAAACGGCAACCACGCGAACATCGAGCGCTGGCGGCGGAAAAAGCAGCTCGAGCGCACGCGGGACAAGCGCCCCGACCTCTTTGCCGTCTTTGAGCCCGCGACGGACGAAGACCGGCAGCTTCTGCGGGAGCTGGAAAAGGAGAAGAACCGGAAAAAGCTCACCGAGCCGGTGACGTACCGTCCCGCGGTTTCGGAGGACATTCCCCGCATTCTGGAGATCGTGCAGGACGCCCGCGAAAGTCTCGCGCGCCATCACGTCGACCAGTGGCAGGGAAACTACCCGGACGCCGCGCGCTTTGCGGAAGATATCCGCCTGGGCGAGTGTTTTGCGGTCGAGCATGCGGGGGAAGTGATCGCCTTCTTTGTTCTCAGCACCGCCCCGCAGGAAAACTATGACGCCATCACGGACGGCAAGTGGTCTGCCGATCTGCCCTACTGCGTGCTGCACCGGGCGGCGGTGGCAAAGGAATACCGCGGCAGCGGCGCATCCCAGGCGCTCATCCGCTGCGTGGAGGAACAGGCGAGGGCCTACGGCCTCAAATGTATAAGAGTGGACACCCACAGAAAAAATAAAGCGATGCAGACCCTGCTGCGCGACAGCGGTTTCCGCTACCGCGGGAACGTTCTGGTGGATTCCGAATCGGGACATGATCCCCGCCGGCAGGCGTATGAGAAGATATTGAAGAACAAGAAATGAACTTAACCGATTACAATGAGATCCGCGCCTTGCTTGCGCGGCACAAATTCCGCTTCTCCAAATCCATGGGGCAGAACTTCCTGACCGCCGCCTGGGTGCCGGAGGATATCGCCGCCTCGGCCGGTCTGGACGAGCATACCGGCGTCCTCGAGGTCGGGCCCGGCGTGGGTTGTCTGACGAAGGAGCTGTCCGAACGCGCCGGGAAGGTCGTGAGCGTGGAGCTGGACAAGGCGCTCAAGCCCGTCCTGGCCGAGACTCTGGCGGACTGCGAAAACGTGGAGATCGTCTTCGGGGACGTTTTGAAGCAGGATCTTCCCGCCCTCGTGGAGGAACGCATGCCCGGAATGCGGCATGTGGTCTGCGCGAATCTCCCGTACAACGTGACCTCGCCCCTGCTGACTGCCTTCCTGGAGGCAAAATGCTTTGAGACCGTCACCGTCATGATCCAGCGCGAGGTTGCCCGAAGGATCTGTGCGGGGCCGGGCAGCGCGGATTACGGGGCCTTCGGGATCTTCGTCCAGTGGCACGCGGCGCCGGAGCTTCTGTTCGACGTGCCGCCCTCCTGTTTCGTGCCGCAGCCGAAGGTGACAAGCTCCGTCATCCGCCTGACGCGCCGCGAAAAGCCGCCCGTTCCGGTAAGGGACGAGGCGCTGCTTTTCCGTGTCGTTCGTGCCGCCTTCAACCAAAGGCGCAAGACGCTGGTCAACGCCCTGAGCTCCCAATTGCCGGAGCTTGAAAAGGGTCAGGTCGAAGAGATCCTCGTTTCCCTGGGCTTTGATCCCCGCGTCCGGGGCGAGGTGCTGGACATTGCCGGTTTTGCAGCAATTTCGGACAAAATCACTGAAATCAAAACTGCCGATTTGTGACGAAAATATATTGCGAAAATGCCACAAAATGTGGTAAACTATAAAGACGGAAGACCATAAAAAAAATAACTATTTTTTCTAATGATGGAAAGGAAAGACAGCATGAGCAAAAAGTATGTGTATCTCTTCTCCGAAGGCAATGCGGACATGCGTGAGCTTCTCGGCGGCAAGGGCGCAAATCTCGCCGAAATGAGCCACATCGGCCTGCCCGTTCCCCAGGGCTTCACCATCACCACCGAAGCATGCACGCAGTACTATGAAGACGGCCGCCAGATCAATGACGACATCATGGCTGAGATCATGAAGAACGTCGAGATCATGGAGCAGATCAACGGCAAGAAGTTCGGTGACCTTGAAAATCCCCTGCTCGTCTCCGTGCGTTCCGGCGCCCGCGCCTCCATGCCCGGCATGATGGATACCATCCTCAACCTCGGCCTGAACGACGATGTTGTTGCCGCCATGATTGCCGGCAACCCCGATCCCAAGTTCGAGCGCTTTGTCTACGATTCCTACCGCCGCTTTATCCAGATGTTCTCCGACGTCGTCATGGAAGTCGGCAAGAAGTACTTTGAACAGCTCATCGACAAGATGAAGGAAGAGAAGGGCGTCACCTATGACGTCGACCTCACCGCCGCCGACCTCAAGGAGCTGGCCGAGCAGTTCAAGGCCGAGTACAAGAAGCAGATCGGCGAGGACTTCCCCTCCGATCCCGTTGTCCAGCTCAAGGAGGCCATCCGCGCCGTCTTCCGCTCCTGGGACAATCCCCGCGCCAACTACTACCGCCAGCAGAACGACATCCCCTATTCCTGGGGCACTGCCGTCAACGTCATGCCGATGGTCTTCGGCAACCTGAACGAGAACTCCGGCACCGGCGTCGCCTTCACCCGCGACCCCGCCACCGGCGAGAAGAAGCTTATGGGTGAGTTCCTCACCAACGCCCAGGGCGAGGACGTCGTCGCCGGCGTGCGCACCCCGATGCCCATCTCCCAGATGGAAGAGAAATTCCCCGAAGCATACGAGCAGTTCGTCAAGGTCTGCGCCCTGCTGGAGGATCACTACCGCGACATGCAGGACATGGAGTTCACCGTCGAAAACGGCAAGCTCTACATGCTCCAGTGCCGCAACGGCAAGCGTACCGCGCAGGCCGCCCTCAAGATCGCCTGCGACCTCGTGGACGAGGGCATGATCGACGAGAAGCAGGCCGTCCTCATGATCGAGCCGCGCAACCTCGACACCCTGCTCCACCCGCAGTTTGACGCAAAGGCTCTCAAGACCGCCGCGCCCATCGGCAAGGGCCTGGGCGCCTCCCCCGGCGCCGGCGCCGGCAAGATTGTCTTCTCCGCTGAGGACGCCAAGGCCTGGGCCGCGAAGAAGGAAAAGGTCGTCCTGGTTCGTCTCGAGACCAGCCCCGAGGATATCGAGGGCATGGCCGCCGCCCAGGGCATCCTGACGGTTCGCGGCGGTATGACCAGCCACGCCGCCGTCGTCGCCCGCGGCATGGGCAAGTGCTGCGTCTCCGGCTGCGGCGAAATCAAGATGGACGAGGAGAACAAGAAGTTCGAACTCGCGGGCAAGACCTTCCACGAGGGCGACTTCATCTCCATCGACGGCTCCACCGGCAACATCTATGACGGCCTCGTCCCCACGGTTGACGCCTCCATCGCCGGCGAGTTCGGCCGCATCATGGCATGGGCCGACAAGTACCGCCGTCTCCAGGTCCGCACCAATGCCGACACCCCGCGCGACGCCGCCAAGGCGGTCGAGCTGGGCGCCCAGGGCATCGGCCTGACCCGTACCGAGCATATGTTCTTCGAGGGCGACCGCATTGCCGCCCTGCGCGAGATGATCTGCTCCGACACCAAGGAAGAGCGCGTCGCCGCCCTTGCAAAGCTCGAGACCATGCAGCAGGGCGACTTTGAGGGCATCTATGAGGCCATGCAGGGCATGCCCGTCACCATCCGCTATCTGGATCCCCCTCTCCATGAGTTTGTTCCCACCGAGGAGGCCGATATTGAGGAGCTCGCCAAGACCCAGGGCAAGACCGTTCAGCAGATTAAGGACATCATCTCCGGCCTGCACGAGTTCAACCCCATGATGGGTCACCGCGGCTGCCGCCTGTCGGTCACCTTCCCCGAGATCGCCGAGATGCAGACCCGCGCCGTCATCAAGGCCGCGCTGGCTGTTCAGGCCCGTCATCCCGAGTGGACGCTGCGGCCTGAGATCATGATCCCGCTGGTTGGCGAGGTCAAGGAGCTCAAGTTCGTTAAGGATGTGGTCGTCAAGGCCGCCGACGAGCTCATCAAGGCCGCCGGCTCCGACATGAAGTACCTGGTCGGCACCATGATCGAGATCCCGCGCGCCGCCCTGACCGCGGACGAGCTCGCCACCGAGGCCGAGTTCTTCTCCTTCGGCACCAACGACCTGACCCAGATGACCTTCGGCTTCAGCCGTGACGACGCCGGCAAGTTCCTCGGCTCCTACTACGACGCCAAGATCTACGAGAGCGATCCCTTCGCCCGCGTCGACCAGAAGGGCGTCGGCAAGCTGGTCAAGATGGCTGCCGAGTTGGGCCGCGCCACTCGTCCCGACATCCACCTCGGCGTCTGCGGCGAGCACGGCGGCGATCCCTCCTCCGTCGAGTTCTTCCACAAGGTCGGTCTGGACTATGTGTCCTGCAGCCCCTTCCGCGTTCCCATCGCCCGCCTCGCCGCCGCCCAGGCCGCGATCAGGGACGAGAAGGCGAAGGCCGACGCTGAGGCTGAGGCGATCAAGGCCGCCGAGGCTGAGCTCAACAACACCGTTGAGGCCGCAAAGGCCGCGCTGAGCGACGCCGCCGGGCAGCTGGCCTCCATGGCCGCCGACGCCAGCGCCGAGCTCGCCGACATTGCCCAGGCCGGCTACAAATCCCTGCTCGCCGGCTGGGAAGAGGCCAAGAAGACCTTCGGTCAGAACCGGAAGTAATATTTGTCTTCTTCTCTGATGGGGGAAGACTGCGAAGCGGTGGAAGGAGTCCACTCCCTCAGTCAGCTTCGCTGACAGCGTCCTCGGCGAGGGAGCCGGAATACGCATAGCCAAAGCCGCGCCCCGGTTTGGGGCGCGGCTGTTTATTAATAATTCCGTTCTCATCTTCACCCTCTTCTATGCATATACTTCTGGGAAAAGGAGGCGATGACATGCGGATTTTGCGCATTGGGAGCACCGGTCCCGCAGTTCAGCTGCTGCAGCTTGCCCTGAACCGCGCGGGCTTCGGTCCGTTGGAGACGGATGGGATCTTCGGCCCGCTGACCGAGGCGGCGCTGCGGCGTTTTCAGAGTGCGCGGGGAATTCTGTCGGACGGCGTCGCGGGACGTGAGACGCACCGCGCCCTGCTTCCGTGGTACACGGGCAGTCTGCTGCACCGCATCGAAAAGGGCGACACAATCGCAAAGCTTGCGCAGCGGTACGGCACGACAACAGAGGCGATTTTCCTTGCCAACCCGGAAGCCGAGGCGGAGAATCTGCGGATCGGCGAGAGTCTGGTGATCCCGCTCCCCTTCCCGGTGGTGCCGACGACGATCGGCTATAGCGCGAGGCTGACGGAGCTTTGTCTCCAGGGGCTCAACATGCGCTATCCCTTTCTTGAGACTGGGGAAATCGGCCACAGCGTCATGGGAAAGCCGATCCGTTTTCTGCGCCTCGGACGCGGGGAGAACAAGGTCTTATACAACGCCGAGCACCACGCCAACGAGTGGATCACCACACCGCTGCTGCTGAAATTTGCGGAGGAGCTGTGCGAGGCTTACACAAAAAAGGAAAAGATTTTCGACCAGCGCGCTGAGGATCTCCTGCGCTATGCGTCCGTCACGCTGATCCCGGCGGTCAACCCCGACGGGCTGGATCTCGTCACCGGGGAGCTGCGGCAGGGCGAATTTTTCCGGGGCGCCGAAGACATCGCCGAGGGCTGGCCGGATATCCCCTTCCCTTCGGGTTGGAAGGCCAATATCCGCGGTACGGATCTGAATCTCCAGTACCCCGCGCGCTGGCAGGAGGCGAAGGAGATCAAATACGCGCTGGGCGTGCGCGGCCCCGCGCCAATGGACTATGTGGGTCCCGCGCCCCTCTCCGCGCCGGAGAGCCGCGCCATGTACGACTACACCCTCGCCCTCTCGCCCCGGCTCACGATCAGCTGGCACACGCAGGGGGAGGAAATCTACTGGCGGTATGGCGAATGCGAACCGGAGGGCGCGGAAAAAATCGGGCGGCTCTTTGCAAAGCTCTCCGGCTACCGGCTCGCCGACCCCGAGGCCAAGTCCGCGAACGCGGGCTATAAGGACTGGTTCATCGACGCCTTTGACCGTCCCGGCTTTACTGTCGAGGCCGGAAGAGGCGACAATCCCCTGCCGCTGACCGATTTTGACGAGCTGTATGCGAAGAATCTCCCGATCCTCGTCTACGGCGCGCTGGTCACGTAAATGCAAAGTGACCAGGGAAAAGTGTAGAGCGAAAAGTTGAAATCGTGCGCATCGCGTGATATGCTAAGGAAGCGCTGATTCAATCGAAGTGTGCGGATTGACGAGCAGATTTTTCGGCTGACGAAGCCTGACAAGCGCAGGAATACTTTGTGTATTTCAAGCTTTTCAGGCAAAGCCGGACGGAAAAGATGCCGTCAAGACGTGTGCGGCGATTTTTCAGCGTTTCCCCAAAGAAAAACGCAAAGGGTGATTTATCGTGCAGCAGATATATGAAAAGGACGCGCTCATTCCGCCGAGCGCCTGTGATTATGACGGCCTGTTGAGCTATCCCGGGACCTTCGCGCTCTTCATGGATCTCGCCACTGAGCATGCCCTGCACCTGGGGGTCGGGTTTGCCGCCATGCGGGAGCGGGATTGCTTCTGGCTCACCGTCAAAACGAAGATCGTCTTTCACGATCGCCCTGCCCTCAGCGAAGCCGTGCGGCTTGCCACATGGCCGGAAAAGCCGGGGCCCCTGCGCTTCAACCGCAGCTATGAGCTCCGGCGCAGCGAAGAGCTGCTGATCTCCGGCCGTACCGAGTGGGCGGTTTTGAACACCGCGGCCGGCACACTTGTTCCCAGCGCGGACATCATGCCGGCGGGGCTTACGTACGAGCGCGGCTCGGCAATCGGTGAGAGCTACGCCAGAGTCCCCGACCGCTTTGCGGAGACTGACGCCTTTGCGGAATACACGGTGCGCTCTGCCGACATCGACATCGGCGGGCACATGAACAACGCCGCCTATCCCCGCGCCCTCTTCGCCGCTTTTTCTTCCGGTGAGCTGAAGGCGAGAAATATCCGCTGCGTTGACCTCCTCTTCCGCGCCCCCTGCTTTGAGGGGGATCTCCTTACCCTTTATAAAAAGGAAAGCGAGGGCATTCTTGATCTGCGCATGGCGCGCGCGGAAGAAACAGTTTTACTCGCAAGGCTCGCGGAATGAAGAAATAAAAGGGGCTGTCTCAAAACGTGAATAAGCCTGAAAACAATGGTATATCACCGTAGGGGAGGGGCTTGCCCCTCCCGGCAGCCAAACGCATAAATCTTGAAAAAACGTGGGGCGAATCCGAACATTTCTACGGATTCGCCCCACGTTTCTGCGTTGATTCGGCTTTTCCCGCGCGGGAGGGTCAAGGCCCTCCCCTACGGTATAAATTCAGTCTCTGCGTATATAAATTTGTTTTGAGACAGTCCCTGGTTTAACGCCCTGCAGCGCCCCACGCTGTTTGCTTCTCCCCGCATCCGGTTATACTGACCGTATACAAATCGGAAGGGCGGGCGGCGATATGTCGGAAAAGCTGGCACGGGCGATCCTGCTCGGGCTCGGACTCATGCTTGGGGCGGGCGTCCTGTTTCTCGCGGGGCGGTATCTGCTGCCCTGGACCGCGCCGCTGCTGGTGGCCTGGCTGCTGGCGGCGCTGCTGGAGCCCGCGGTGGGCTTTCTCACGCGCCGACGCTGGAAAAGAGGCGCGGCAGCGGGCCTGTGCACACTCACGGCGCTGGGGCTGCTGCTCTGGGGGCTCACGGCGCTGCTCGTCCGCGCGGTCTCGGCGGCGACGGAGCTGAGCCGCGCCCTGCCGCATCTTGTGGAGGCGGTGAGTCTTCGGATGGGGGAGCTGCAGAAGCTCCTGGAGGCGCATATACAGGCCGCGCCGGAGCCCGCGGCTGCGTATCTGGAGAGTGCGCTCTCCTCCCTTGCGGACAGTGCCGCCCAGCTTCCGGGGCAGCTCTCGCGTGTTTTGGTGCCGCTGCTGTCCAGGACGGCGCAGGCGAGTCCGGACACGCTGCTGTTTTTTGTGACCGCCGCGCTCGGCACCTATTTTATCTCGGCGTCCTTCCCGACGGTCAACGCCTTTCTGCTGGCCCAGCTTCCGGAGAGCCTGCGGCGGCGCTTTGAGGGTCTGGGCGCCGATCTCAAGAGCGGCTTCGGCGGGCTTATGCGCGCGCAGCTTCTGCTGATGGGAATCTGCTTTCTGGAGCTGCTGGCCGCCTTCCTGCTGCTGGGCGTGCGCTCCGCGCCGATCCTCGCGCTTGTGACGGCGCTCGTGGATGCGCTGCCGGTCTTCGGTACGGGCGCGGTGCTGCTGCCCTGGGCGCTTTACTGCCTGCTGCTGCACGAGACGCGGCGGGGGTTTGGCCTGATTGTGACCTGGGCTCTTGCGGAGCTCACGCGAAACGCGGCCCAGGCCAAGCTCCTGGGCGACCAGATCGGTCTTGACCCGCTGGCCTCCCTGCTGAGCGTCTACATCGGCTGGCGCGTGGGCGGTGTGGGCGGGATGCTGTTCTTCCCGCTCGGCGCGATGGTGCTGATAAGGCTGAACGACCGGGGCGTCGTGAGGCTGTGGAAGAACGTATGAAAAGTGGAAAATAAAGTTTGCGGTGT
Source organism: uncultured Eubacteriales bacterium (assembly GCA_900321275.1). Lineage (GTDB taxonomy): Bacteria > Bacillota > Clostridia > Oscillospirales > Oscillospiraceae > Limivicinus. The sequence goes on from ONVI01000020.1 coordinate 22,309, forward strand.
CATTCTGCGTGCAGCGAAGGAGGACACCGCTCTCTTCTGTCACATATCTACAAATCCCGCGAGTCGGCGCAGAACTTTTTTGCGAATTATTGACATCCCGCACAAAGCGCGGTATAATTTTTCCTGCAAAAAACAAAAGTATTATCCTCTGTCCCGCGGGACGGGAGCTGCTTTTGTATCGGGGCGGCTGCGGCCGCCGAAAAAAACAAGGAGGAAAAACCATGAAAAAGCTTCTCGCAATCGCACTGGTACTTGTGATGGTGCTGTCCCTGGTTCCTGCCGCTTTCGCCGCCGGCGGGGATTACACGATCCGCATCTACTCCAACTCCAACTCCACCGAGCGCGTGACCTGGCTTGTCGAGGAAGCCAAGAAGGCCGGCTTCAACATCAGCCTGGACACCAACGAGGTCATCTCCGGCGATACCGCCGCCGTGCAGGCCGCAAACGAAAAGAAAGACGGTGACCTGATCTTCGGTCTGAACGAGACCCGCTGGGGCCAGATCGTCGACGGTCAGTATGAAAACCTCAAGCTCGTCCCCTTCACTCCCGACTGGGCCGATGAGGTCGGCGAATACAAGTATGACAACCAGGCCTACGGCATCGTCATCCAGAACGTCCTGATGCTCTACCGCAACGACGAGTACGGCACCAAGGGTGAGGCGCTGCACTTCCAGCACTGGGCCGACGTTGTCAACTGCGGCTTCCCCTGGTACCGCCAGAACAAGATCGGCGGCACCACCAACGCCAACATCAACTCCGCCATGCTCTACGCCTTCGTTGATCCCGCCTCCCCCGCCGGCGGCATCTCCGTCGACGGCTGGAAGACCCTGTGGAAGTTCTGCGCGGACGGCAAGTCCGGCGGCGACGATTACAAGTACGGCTTTGATCCCCTGAACAAGGGCGACGTCGCCGTGTCCGAGTTCTACTCCTCCGCCCTCTACGGCAAGATCGATGCCGCGGCCGACGGTTCCGAGCATCCGCTGGTCGGCGCGCTGGAGCCCGAGAACTGGGATCTGGTCGATATTGATGACGGCACCTACTACATCGCCGAGTACATCGGCATCCTGGACAAGGCCGGCCGTACCGACGAGCAGACCCAGGCCGTCAAGGACTTTGTGAACTGGTTCGGCTCCGCCGAGGTGCAGGCCGCCTGGGCTGAGGAGTTCGACTCCTTCCCCTGCAACACCGAGGCCGCCGATATCGTCTATGAGGGCGATATCCCCGCGATCTACGAGCTGCCCAACTTTGCCCTGACTCCCGTTCAGGGCGCCGACATGACCTATGCCGCCTATGTCGCCGCTCACAGCGCGGAGTGGACCAACATCATGACCAACCTCGGCTTCTACTGGGCCGATCAGTCCCAGGCTCCCGCCGAGCCTGACTGGGACAGCCTTGACTGGGCCACCCTGACCCAGAAGGCCGCGTAAACCGAAACCATCTCAACGGCGAGTTGGGCTTGCCCCAACTCGCCGTTTGATTTAGACCCTGAAAGCGGAAGAGAGATTCAAAGGAGAAACGCCTATGATCAAGCTTAACGATATTGTCGTGAAATTCGGCGACTTTACCGCTCTGCACGACATCAACGTCCATGTGAAGGAAGGGGAATTCTTTACCTTCCTCGGCCCCTCCGGCTGCGGCAAGACCACGACTCTCCGCACCATCACCGGCTTTATCGAACCGGCCTCCGGCACCGTGATCGTGAAGGACCGCGATATCACCCATGTCCCCATCGAGGACAGAAACATCGGCATCGTCTTTCAGAGCTACGCCCTGTTCCCGACGATGACAGTCTACGACAACATCGAATTCGGCCTGAAAATCAAAAAGGTTCCGAAGGACGAGCGCGACAGACGCGTAAGAGAGATCGCGCGAAAGGTTGACCTCTCGGACGAGCAGCTCAAGAAGGCGGTCAGCCAGCTCTCCGGCGGCCAGCAGCAGCGCGTCGCCATCGCCCGCGCCCTGGTCACCGGACCCGCCATCATCTGCATGGACGAGCCGCTTTCCAACCTCGACGCCAAGCTCCGCGTCCAGCTCAGAAACGAGCTCAAGCAGATGCAGAAGGACTTCGGCATCACCACCATCTACGTCACCCACGACCAGGAGGAAGCCCTGACCCTCTCCGACCGCATCGCGGTGTTCAACAAGGGCTATATTGAGCAGATCGGCACCCCGAACGAGGTCTACAACTTCTCCAAGACCGAATTCGTCTGCAACTTCATCGGCGACATCAATCGCCTCGGCGACGGCGTGATGGACGCCATGGTCAAAGCCGGTGCGGCGGTCGACCCGAAGAAGCACAATTACATAAGGCTTGAGCGCCTGTACGTCAATTCCGGGGCGCGGCCCGGCCAGGTCGCGCTGGACGGCGTGATCGAGAGCCGCGAATACTACGGCCTGTACATCAAGTACTACATCCGCACCGCCGGTCAGATCCTAAAATTCATCGAGAGAAACGACGGCGTACGCCTCTATGAGGTGGGCCAGCCGGTCAGCGTGGTCATCGACCCGAAAAACATCATGGCCTATGAGGCGAAGGGAGAGGGGGCGGCGCCATGAACGCCTCCCTGGAGGATCGGAAGCTCCGGCCGGAGCTGATCATACGGCTTGTCGGCGTGTGCTTCTTCGCCTACCTGTTCTTCGGCTTCATGCTCCTGCCCTGTCTCAATACCCTGACCAGCATTTTCAACACCAAAAACGCCGCCGGGGAGCGGGACGCCTTCGCCGTGATCCGCTTCTTCCTCGCGGGCACCATGGGCAAATTTGTCTGGAACTCCCTGAAGCTTGCGGTGTGCCTGGTCATCACGGTCAACGTCGTGGGCATCTCTCTTGTCCTGCTGACCGAGTATTTCGACATCAAGGGCGCCAAAATCCTGCGCATGGGCTACATGACCACGATGATCTACTCCGGCGTGGCGCTGGTCACGGGCTACATGTTTCTTTACGCCAGCGACGGCATTATCACCACCGCGCTGAAAAACGCCTTCCCGGACATGAACCCCAACTGGTTCTCGGGCTACAACGCGGTGCTGTTCACAATGACCTTCGCCTGCACCTCCAACCACATGCTGTTTCTGCGCAATGCCATCCGTGGTATAGACTATAACACCGTGGAGGCCGCGCGCAACATGGGCGCCAATCCCTTCCAGGTGCTGTGGAAGGTCGTGCTGCCGACGCTGATCCCGACGCTCTTCTCCCTCACGGTCATGACATTCATCACGGGCCTGTGCGCCATGTCCGCCCCGACCCTGCTGGGCTACGACTCCATTAACCCCGAGATCGTCAGACTCGCGGGCTCCTCCACGGCGGACGAGGCCTTCCCCCAGGCGCGCGCGGCGCTGCTGTCGATCATCCTCGCCATGTTCACCATCGTCCTGCTGACGGTGCTCTCCGCCTACGAGCGCAAGGGGCATTACCTCTCGGTCTCCAAGACCAAGGCAAAGCTCCAGAAGCAGAAGATCAACAACCCCGTCGCCAACGTCATCGCCCACATTTACGCCTACGTCCTGTTCATCATCTACATGACGCCGGTGGTGATGATCGTGATCTTCTCCTTCCAGACCTACACCGCCATCCGTCAGAAGAAGCTGGATCTCTCGCAGTGGACCTTCATCAACTATTACGGGAAAGAGGACTACGAGTATCTCACCAGCCGCGGCAAATACAAGACCCGCGAGGGCGCGATCTCCGGCGTGTTCTCCAACGATGCCACTCTCGGCGGCATCAAGCTCAGCTTCATCCTGTCGGCCCTGGCCGCGGCGCTGGCCTGCGTGATCGTGGTCGTGGCCTGCAACTACATTTTCAACAAGAAGCACAAGAAGTCCGGCATCATCCTCGAATACGCGCTTCTGTTCCCGTGGCTGCTGCCGACGATCCTGATCTGCTACTCCTACCGCACCTTCTTCAACTCCGACGCCGTCTGGTACGTCGGCAACCGCAACCTCTACTACGCGGAGAATGTGAGGCTTCTGATCATCCTGGCCTACACGGTGACGAAGCTGCCGTTCTCGCTGCGCATGATCAAGGCCAGCTTCTACTCCATCGACGAGGAGCTGGAGGACGCGGCGCGGAATCTCGGCTCCGGCCCGCTGCGGACCTTCCTGCAGGTCAAGCTCCCCATCATTCTGCCGAGCGTGCTGGCCGTCTTCGCCCTGAACTTCAACGCCCTCTTCACCGAGTACGACATGTCCGCTACCTTCGCCAGTACCTACGCCACCAGCTACGCCATGGTCATCCAGGCCATGTGCGCCGAGGAAGGGCTGTACGGCTACAACGTCAACGCCTCGGGCAGACGCTGCGCCTCGACGGTGTTCATTATGCTGGTCTCGGGCCTGATCCTGTATCTCGTGTACGGCGTCGGCTCCCGCGACCTGTCGGAGCGCCTCGCCATCCGGGAGCGGCGGTGGAAATTCTTCCGGAGGCTGACAGGGAAAAAGGAAACGGAGAATGCATAAATGATAAAAAACATCGTTTTTGACATGGGCAATGTGGTCATCCGCTTCGATCCTCCCGCCTTTATCGCGCGCTTCGGCGTGAGCGGCGAGGACAGCGAGATCCTCCTGCGCGAGATCTTCCAGTCGCCCGAATGGGTGATGATGGATCGCGGCGTGCTGGACGACGAGGGCGCTGCCGAAGCGCTCTGCCCCCGCGTGCCCGTGCATCTGCGGGAGATCGCCCGCAAGCTCATCGCCTTCTGGGACAGACCGATCCTCGAGGTGGAGGGTATCTATCCGCTGATCGAGGAGCTGAAAGGCATGGGCTGCGGGATCTACCTGCTCTCGAACGCGAGCTGCCGCCAGCCGGATTACTGGCAGCGCGTCCCCGCCGCGAAGCTTTTCGACGGCACGCTGATCTCCGCCTCCGTCAAGCTGCTCAAGCCCATGCCGGAGATCTATGAGAAGTTCTTCGAGACCTTCTCCCTCAACAGGGAAGAGTGCTTCTTCATCGACGACAGCCCCGCCAATGTGGAGGCCGCGCTGTATGTCGGCATGCCCGCGACAGTCTTCCGAAACGACGTTGCAAGACTGCGCCGCGAGCTCCGCGCGGCCGGGGTGCCGGTGAAGGAGTAAAGACAATCCTGACGGCTCTGCCGCTGTGCGTCATTCTGAGGAGCGCAGCGACGAGGGATAACACGGAAAGTTCAAGCTGTTGCAGCATCGTAGGGGAGGGACTTGCCCCTCCCGGCGGAGAAAAGCGCAAAAAAATTATGAAACGTACGGAGATTTCGGACAAAGCGTCGAATTCTCCGTGCGTTTTCTGCACCCGCCGCCCTTGGGAAAGTATATAATCTCATGCGGCCCCCGGCGTGTAGAAATCGGCAGTTCATACAAGATTGCATGACGGGGGCTGTTTGCCCTTGAAAAATGAAGCTGTATACGCTACAATGGTGCAAGTGCCAGCCCGGATGCCGCATCCGGACCGACACTATATTTTGTGCCAATTTTTTCATAATGCCCAATCGTGAAACTATATATAGTGTTTTGTTACAATTTTTTTGTTGACAGAACACAAGACCGGTGTTATGGTAACAGAGCCGACAGGGAGGGAGAAGGATGCTGGTTTCGGGCCTGCAGAAGCTGACGCTTCTGGATTATCCGGGCAAGGTGGCCTGCACGGTGTTCACCGGGGGCTGTAATTTTCGCTGTCCCTTTTGCCACAACAGCGCGCTTGTCCTTCCGGATCGGCTCGCCCACGATTCCAGCGCCGAACAGGTGCTGGCCTTTTTGCGAAAGCGCGTCGGCGTGCTCGACGGCGTAGCCGTCACGGGCGGGGAGCCGCTGCTGCATCCCGACATCGCGGATTTCCTGAAGGAGATCAAGGCCATGGGCTTTCTCGTGAAGCTCGACACCAACGGCAGCTTTCCCGACCGGCTGATCGACATTGTGGAGGCCGGGCTTGCCGACCGCGTGGCCATGGATATCAAGAACGCGCCCGCTCTCTACGCAAAGACCGTGGGGCTGGAGCGCTTCGATCTCACGGGCGTGACGAAATCGAAGGACTTCCTGCTGGAAGGCCGGGTGGACTATGAATTCCGCACCACGGTGGTCAGGGGCCTGCACACAAAGGAGAGTCTTCTGGAGGCCGCGCGATGGATCAAGGGCGCCGGGGAGTATTATCTCCAGCAGTACAAGGACTCCGGCGCGATCCTCGACGCGGACGGTCTGGGCGCTTTCGATGCGGACGAGATGCACAGCCTTGCCGACGCCGTGCGGGAAATCATCCCGACGGTGCAGGTGAGAGGGGTTTGACTCGGCTGCCCCTTCGGGGGAGCCGTCAAGGCGCGTCTCACGCAAGCGCCGTGACCGAGAGGGTGCCCGTCGACGCACAGGCCTTCTCCCCCAAAGGGGGAGGCAGGTTTTTCGCGTGTGAATACAGACTTACTTCAATTTTTCAGAGATATAGATGGGGGTAAAGATAGTATGTACCAGGTAGTAAAGCGTGACGGCAAGGTCGTCGACTTTGACCTCAACAAGATCGCGGACGCGATCAAGAAGGCCTTTGACGCCACCGAAACGCAGTATAACGACAGCATCATCGACTTTCTGGCCCTGCGGGTCTCGGCGGACTTTCTGCCGAAGATCCAGGACGGCAAGATCGCGGTGGAGGATATCCAGGACAGCGTGGAAGCCGTCCTGTCCCGCGGCGGCTACGACGCGGTGGCCAAGGCCTACATCCTGTACCGCAAGCAGCGCGAGAAGCTGAGAAGCACCAAGTCCTCCTACCTTGACTACAAGGAAACCGTGGACAAGTACCTCAACATTGAGGACTGGCGCGTCAAGGAAAACTCCACCGTCACCTACTCGGTCGGCGGCCTGATCCTCTCCAACTCCGGCGCCATCACCGCCAACTACTGGCTCAGCGAGGTCTACGACCAGGAAATCGCCAACGCCCACCGCAACTGCGACATCCATCTGCACGATCTCAGCATGCTCACCGGCTACTGCGCGGGCTGGAGCCTCAAGCAGCTCATCCAGCAGGGTCTCGGCATTCCGGGCAAGATCAATTCCTCTCCCGCAAGCCATCTGTCCACGCTCTGCAACCAGATGGTCAACTTCCTCGGCATCATGCAGAACGAGTGGGCCGGCGCCCAGGCCTTTTCCTCCTTCGACACCTACCTTGCCCCCTTTGTCAAGATCGACAATCTGGATTACAAAGAGGTCAAGCAGTGCATCCAGTCCTTCGTCTTCGGCGTGAACACCCCGTCCCGCTGGGGCACCCAGGCGCCCTTCTCCAACATCACCCTCGACTGGACGGTTCCGGCCGACCTGAAGGATCTGCCCGCCATCGTCGGCGGCAAGGAGATGGACTTCACCTACGGCGACTGCAAAAAAGAAATGGACATGGTCAACAAGGCCTTTATCGACGTCATGATTGAGGGCGACGCCAACGGCCGCGGCTTCCAGTATCCCATCCCGACCTATTCCATCACCCGCGATTTCGACTGGTCCGAGACCGAAAACAACAAGCTCCTGTTCGAGATGACCGCGAAGTACGGCACCCCCTACTTCTCCAACTACATCAACTCCGACATGGAGCCCTCGGATGTCAGAAGCATGTGCTGCCGTCTCCGCCTCGACCTCAGAGAGCTGCGCAAGAAATCCGGCGGCTTCTTCGGCTCGGGTGAGTCCACCGGCTCCATCGGCGTCGTGACGCTGAACATGCCGCGTCTGGCCTACCTCTCCAAGGACGAGGCCGACTTCTACAAGCGCCTCGACAAGCTCATGGATCTTGCGGCGCGCTCCCTCAAGATCAAGCGCGATGTCATCACCAAGCTCCTCAACGAGGGCCTGTACCCCTATACCAAGCACTATCTCGGCACCTTTGAGAACCACTTCTCCACCATCGGCCTTGTCGGCATGAACGAGGCGGGCCTGAACGCCAACTGGCTGCGCTGCGACATGACCGATCCCAGATGCCAGGAGTTCACCAAGCAGGTACTCGACCATATGCGCGAACGCCTCAGTGACTATCAGGAGATGTACGGCGACCTCTATAACCTTGAGGCCACCCCGGCGGAGTCCACCTCCTATCGTCTCGCCAAGCACGATGTGGAGACCTTCCCCGACATCATCACCGCGGCGGAGCCTGGCGGCACCCCGTACTACACCAACTCCTCCCACCTGCCCGTGGGCTATACCGAGGACATTTTTGAGGCGCTGGACGTGCAGGACGATCTGCAGACCCGCTACACCTCCGGTACGGTCTTCCACGCCTTCCTGGGCGAGAAGCTGCCGAGCTGGAAGGCCGCGGCCAACCTCGTGCGCAAGATCGCCGAAAACTACAAGCTGCCCTACTACACCCTCAGCCCGACTTATTCCGTCTGTAAGAATCACGGCTATCTGACCGGCGAGCAGTTCACCTGCCCCGACTGCGGCGAGACCGCCGAGGTCTACAGCCGCATCACCGGTTACTACCGCCCGGTGCAGAACTGGAACGCAGGCAAGACCGAGGAATACAAGGAACGCAAAGAGTATGTCATCGAGCGCTCCGAGCTCCGGCATGAGGGTCCCCTCGCCGACGGCGAACAGCTTCCGAGGCCCGGCAAACGCCAGCCGATCCCAGAGCTTGAGCCCGTGGCCGTCGCCGCGGCTTCCGAGGAAAAGGCAAACGAGCCCATCCTCTTTGCCACCCCGACCTGCCCCAACTGCCGCATCGCGTGCAGCTATCTCGACAAGGCAGGCGTGCACTACAACAAGCTCATGGCCGACGAAAACGCGGAGCTCGTGTCCAAATACGGCGTCAAACAGGCCCCGACCCTTGTCCTGCCCGACGGCACCAAATACGCCGGCGCCGGCGCAATCAAGGGATACCTGAACCAGAGACAGTAAAAGAACGGATTGCCACACCGGCGCGCGCCGGTGTGGCAATCCGTTTCTTTTGATACAGAAAAGCGGGAGGCACATTTCGTGCCTCCCGTGCTATGTACATTATTTCTGCTGTGCCTTGAGCGTCTGGTAGAGCTCGGCGTGGGTGGCGTACATGTAGGGGTTGGTGTAGAAAATGCCCGCAATGCCCAGCGTCACAGCCGAGAGCAGCAGCCAGCCGATGAAGGAAAGGTCGAGCAGGAAGGCGTTCCATTTCTGGCCGTCCATCATCTTCCGGGAGAGCGTGATGGCGTCCCTGCCGCCGATTGTCGGATCGTCGGCCAGGATGTAGGGCACCATGCGGTAGGAATAGCTCTTAATGATGCCGGGGATGATGCACAGCAGCGACCACAGGAAGAGGAAGAGGCCGCGCAGAAGCATTGCGCCGACATTGCGCCAGTAGGGGTGGAAGCCGCGCTTGATCTCGCCGAGCTCCGCAGGCGCTTCGCTGTTGCGGACAAAGAAGTTCTGGCAGCCGACCTCGATGGGGTTGGTAACAAAAATACGGAACAGCGAGCCTATCAGCAAAACGACCAGCACAACGCCGGCCATCGCCGCGCCGAGTACTGCGAGCGCCGCCTTGGCGCCGTCGGGGTTTTCCTGGATCGCGTTGACCAGCTCTTTCGCTTTTTCAATATCCTCGGGCTTTGCATTGGAAGCCTCGCCGATGGCGGTGATGGCGTCCTGCACATTGTCGTAGGTCTGGCCGTTGACCGTGTAGATGCCGTTTTCAAACTGGACGTCCACCGTTTCGGTGTCAACCGAGGCCGGAGCCCCCGTCGTGTCGCTTGCGACATCGATCTGGTTGGTGGTGGTACGGCTGGTCGAAAACGCGGAGCCGCCGACGAGGGCGACCAACAGCAGGGCTACCAGGACGCACTTCCAGTAGTTGGCCTTAAAGGCAGCCTTGCCTCTTGCTTTTAATTCGTTTCTGTCCCACATAGGGATGCCTCCTTTTTATGTAAACTGCGGTGTATTATACCACGCTGCTCGGGAAAAAACAAGTATGCTTGAAGAATTTCTCGCGCCGGGATGGACTTTGCCGCAGTTCTTGTGTTATACTGATATTTGTATACAATATATAGATATGGGAAGGAACGCAGATTTATGCTTTACGATATTCTCATCATCGGCGGGGGCCCCGCGGGGCTGACCGCCGCGACATACGCCCGGCGCGCGGGAAAGAGCGTGCTGGTAATCGAAAAGAACGCCTTCGGCGGGCAGATCACCTGGAGCCCCAAGGTGGAGAATTTTCCCGGCTTTGTGTCGATTTCCGGTGCGGAGCTGGGGGATCGGTTTCTGGAGCAGGCCATGGAGCAGGGCGCGGAGGTCGAGCTGGACGAGGCTGTCGCCGTCTCGGTCGATGCTGACGGCGTGAAATCGGTGCGCTGTGAATCGGGCGCGGAATTTCAGGGCCGCGCGCTGATCGCCGCCGTCGGCGCAAGACCGCGCATGCTGGGCCTTCCGCGCGAGGATAAGCTGATCGGCAGCGGCGTCTGCTACTGCGCCGTGTGCGACGGGGCCTTCTTCGCAGGTCAGGACGTGGCCGTCTGCGGCGGGGGCAACGCCGCCCTGCAGGACGCGCTGCTGCTGAGTGAGAAGTGCAGGCATGTAACGCTCATCCACCGGCGTGAATCCTTCCGCGGGGAGCAGAAGCTTGTCGAGGCGCTGGAAAAGCGGGAGAACGTCACGTTTATCCGCAGCGCCCGCGTTGCGGAGCTGCTGGGTGAGACAGAACTCTCCGGTCTTGTGATCGAGCAGGAGGGCGCCCTGCGGGAGCTTCCGGTCACCGGTCTCTTCATTGCGGTCGGCCACCGGCCCGACAATGGGATCTTTGCCGATCTGATGGCGCTGGACGAGGCGGGCTACGCGGACGCCGGAGAGGACTGTCTGACAAAGAGCGCGGGCGTCTTCGCCGCAGGCGACTGCCGGGCAAAGGCTGTGCGCCAGCTCACCACCGCGGCAGCCGATGGGGCGGTCGCGGCACTCGCGGCCTGCCGCTGGCTCGAAGGGTAAAAAGTATGGAGAAGAAAAAACCAAACCTGATCCTGGAGACCGTCAAGGTCTATGCGGACAACGAGATGTCCGTGTACGCGGGCTATGCCACGCTCCATATTCTGATGGCAATGGTGCCGCTGATGACGCTGGTGATCGGTCTTGTAAACATTCTGCCGGACGTGAGCCTCCAGCATCTCGAGACGGTGCTGAACGATCTCCTGCCGGATATTGAGGAGGTGAACGCCCTCGTACACGGCATCATCTCCAATGTCAACCGTCAGGCGGGCACGCTGGCCATTTCGCTGTCGGCGATTGCCACGCTGTGGTCAGCCTCCACCGGCGTCAACGCCCTGCAGGCGGGCCTGTGCAAGATCAGCGGCAGCAGCGGCTCCTTCATCAAGCGGCGGGCCATGGCGCTTTTGTATACGCTAATTTTCATCGCGCTCATTCCGGCGCTGCTCATCTTCCGTGTACTGCGCGGCTCCATCGAGGATCTGATCGGCGCCGTCAACCGCTGGCTCAACATCCCGGACATCGCAGGCAGGCTTCTGGCGTTCATGGAGTACAGCGGCCTCATCACCGCAATCGTCATGGCGGTGGTCGTCCTGCTGGCCTATACTTATCTGCGCGGAGATCGGCAAAAGCTCCGCTATCAGCTCCCCGGCACCCTGTTTACGACGGTGCTGTGGCTGGTTTTCTCCCGGCTGTTTGAAATCTTTATCCAGCGCTTCTGGCAGGCGTCGTCTCTGTACGGTTCCCTGGCCTCGATGTTTCTGGCCGCGATGTGGCTCAAGGCGATTGTGATGATTTTCTTCTACGGCGCGTCCCTCAACGAGACCCTTATGCGCCGGAGAAGCGAAGACGCACAGGCGAAGTAAAACATAAAAATACAAAACCGTGTCATCCTGCCCCTGGCGAAGGATGACACGGCGTTTTTATACTAATATTTCACCTCATCTGCCTCGATTTTTGCGTCTTCGATCGCGGCGGTTTTGGCCGCTTTCTTTTCGGCTCTGGCAGTTTTGCGCGCCTCCCGGCGGGCTTTGGCTTTGTCATGCAGCTTCCTGATGAGCGGGCGGAAGACGAAGCACAGGAGGGCCAGAATCACCAGCGTCGGGATGGCGGAGACAAGGAAGAGCAGCAGGTTCTTGAAAAACTCCCCGGTGTTCTTCAGGGCGCCGGTGAAGGTGCGCCAGAGCTCCTGCCCGTAGCTGAGCTTTGTGACGGTCTCGGGCGTGTAGACCTGCACCTCCTTGACCGTGACGTTCAGCGTGCTGTAGGCAACGCGGCGGTCCCAGTTGTTGAGGCTGGACTGCAGGGAGTCGATGCGGTAGCGCACATCGCTGAGCTTGTCCTCGATGGTGATGATATCCTCCACCGTCTCGGCGATTTTCAGCATTTCGATCAGCCGCGTCTCCTGCGCCTGCAGGGCGTTCAGGCGCGCCTGCGTGTCGTAGTACTGGGCGGTTACGTTCTCGGTATAGGTGTGGGTATAGGGGACGTTGCCGATGTCCGAGAGAGAGGACATGAGGTCGGCAAACTTCGCGCTCGGGATACGCAGGGTGTAGCTTGCGCTGCGCTTGGAGGCATAGCCACGGGAGCTGTCGTAGTAGTTGCTGCCGTTGACGGAGCTGGACTCGATAAAGCCGCCCTCCTTCTCGATCATCGCCTCAAGCGCCGCCACGCTCTTGTCAAACTCCGTGGTCTCCACGGTGGCGTCGCCGGAGTAGATGATCTTCTCGGGGTTTTCCTCGGGCATATCCGCGGCCTCGGCCTTCGCGCCGGCGGCGGATCGTGCGGCGGTATTCGTCGCAGCGGTGTTCATCGCGGAGAAGCCCGGCGCCTCATAGGCCATGTCGTAGGCGGCCGCCTCCGGCATCGGGGCCGGCGCGGCGCCCATCACGCTGTAATTCTGTTTTGCGGCGGGGGTGCCGTTGTTGACAGTGCCGCAGGCGCAGAGGGACAGGCACATTACAAGACTGAGCATGAGCATGAGGGAGCGTTTCAGATTCATGGTCGTGACCTCCATATTATATAATTGTAGAGAATGTATGGATATCGTCTTCGCTTTTTCTGACGTGGGCAGCGCCGATTTGTTCCCGTTCGAGAGGAATCTTTTGACAATTTTGGTATTTTTTTATCTGGGTATCGGGTTTATTCAGCAAACAACCAACATGCACACCGTAGGGGCCCACGAACGGCCCGGCAGTACACGATCGGTTTTTCGGATTCGCCTGGGCGCATTCGCCGGACGTGGCCTCTGCCGCCGGGCGATTCGTGAATCGCCCCTA
>ONVI01000083.1 GCA_900321275.1 uncultured Eubacteriales bacterium
GCAATTTATTTTAACATAATTCTATTGCATTGATAAGTATGAGTCCACCAACCAGAATTAACATTTAAGAAGCATTTGTGTTAAGTTTTGTAGACATTTAAGAAATCTGCGTTTCAAATACTTCTCCTATATCACCATCAATGCATATACTTCTATCTGCTCCACTATTAGCTTTGATGTATTTATCATTTGCCTTGCGGCGAGAGTCAGATAATGCCACAAGTAACCCTCCCGATAACGGTATGAGAGTATCATACCAACGCTTGAAAACCCTGTCAATATGTACTTGTGTTAATGTACAAAACGCACACATTAACGCTAATACATTTGGGCATAATCCCATGTGTACATTGGTGCTAATACATGGTAAAATAGACTATGTAAAGGAGGATTGACGAGCCGGGGCAATCGGCTCTCACCCGACAATAGAATATAGGAGGTATTCTTTATGAGTCTACTTGTTATCATTGCCGCATTGTGGGGGCTCTGCAAGCTGCTTGATGCCGCCCGAAACAACGCCAAGGAACGGCAGAGGCAGAGGGAGCTTGCAAGGGTAAAGGCAGAGCAGGCAAGGCGAGCGGCGGAGGCCGCGAGACTCCGGGAGGAATGGCGGAAACAGCAGGCCGAGGCCAAGGCAGAAACCGCCCGCTTGATTGCCCTTGAACGGGAGCAAATGAGGCTCGCCCGGGAGCAGAAACGCCAAGCCGAGGAGCAAGCCCGCCAAGCTGAACAACTGGCAAAGCATGAGGCAAGGATTGCAGAGCTTGAGTTTCGCATGAGCCAAAACCCGCTCAACCGCCGCTCCGAAAGGGGCGGCTTTTTTATGTGCAAAACGGAGAAAATTTTGCCGTTTTTTCAGAATTGTTTACCTTTTTTGTTTACCCTTGCCCCGTTGAGAGAAAACGGCTATTTTAAATCATGCCAAAAAAGTTATTTTAATATAGCAAAAGAGGGCAAAAACATAATGTTTTCACCCTCAAAAGTTGGTCGGAGTGGGGAGACTTGAACTCCCGGCCTCTTGGTCCCGAACCAAGCGCGCTACCGGCTGCGCTACACCCCGAAAGCTTTTCTATTATAATGATAGTTTCACAGAATGTCAAGAGCTTTTTTCCCGGCGTGCGCCGGCGTGCGCCGGACGTGCGCCGGAGGGGATGCGGGCGGCGTTTCCGTACGGGATTTTCAAGCGGAAAGAAATACGGGGAGGATCTGAGGTGAGGATCTGAGGTGAGGTCAGATTCTCCCCGGAAAGCTTTTGATAGCAGCTTCAGCCGCCGAAGACCGCGAGCAGGAAGCCGGCAGCGACAGCGGAGCCGATGACGCCGGCGACGTTCGGGCCCATGGCGTGCATAAGCAGGAAGTTGGAGGGATTGGCGCGGGCACCCTCCAGCTGGCTGACGCGGGCAGCCATCGGAACGGCGGAAACACCGGCGGAGCCGATCAGCGGGTTGATCTTGCCGCCGGAGAGCTTGCACATGAGCTTGCCCAGCAGCAGGCCGCCTACGGTAGCGAACTCAAAGGCTGTCAGACCCAGCACGATGATGAACAGGGTCTGGGGGGTAAGGAAGCGGTAATAGACGGCGGTGGCGCCCACGGAGGTGGACAGGAAGATCGTCACAATGTTCATCAGCGCGTTCTGCGCCGTGTCGCTCAGACGGTCCGTCAGTCCGCATTCCTTGAAGAGGTTGCCGAGCATCAGGCAGCCCAGAAGGGGAGCCACGGAGGGCAGAAGCAGGCAGACGAAAATGGTCACGATAATGGGGAAGAGGATCTTCTGCTTCTTCGAAACGGGGCGAAGCTGCTCCATCTTGATCTCACGCTCTTCTTTGGTGGTGATCAGCCGCATCACCGGCGGCTGGATCAGCGGGATCAGCGCCATATAGGAATAGGCCGCGATCGCGATGGGCGCGAGATAATCCGGCGCGAGCTTCGAGGTCAGCCAGATGGCGGTGGGGCCGTCCGCGCCGCCGATGATGCCGATGGAGGCGGCGACGTTGGCCTTGAAGCCGAAGATGCCGATGGCCATCAGGAAAGCGGCGAAGATGCCGAGCTGGGCGGCGGCGCCGAGCAGCAGGGACTTGGGGTTGGCAAGCAGGGGACCAAAGTCGGTCATCGCGCCGACGCCCATGAAGATCAGCGAGGGGTAGAGGCCGGACTTGACGCCGATGTAGAGGATGTCAAGCAGACCGCCCTCATGGATGATGTGCGTCAGCGTGATCTCACCGGCAATGTAGGAGTCCCACAGCTCGGGGTGATACATATGGGAGCCGGGGAGGTTCGTGAGCAGCATGCCGAAGGCGATGCCGATCAGCAGCAGGGGCTCAAATTTCTTGACCAGACCGAGGTAGAGCAGCAAACAGGCGAGCAGGATCATCACGATCTGCCGCCAGTCGTCAAGCAGCATGTAGAAACCGGAGGTCTGGGCGAGACGGCCTAAAGTGTCCAGAATACTCATCGGCAGTCCCTCAGATCACCAGCAGGGTATCGCCGGTGGCGACAACCGCGCCCTTGTCGGCCACGATCTGTTTCACAACGCCGTCACAGGGGGCGGCGACCTCGTTCTCCATCTTCATGGCCTCGATGATGACCAGCACGTCGCCGGCCTTGACGGCTTGTCCGACGGAGACTTTGACGTTCAGGACGTTGCCGGGCAGCGGCGCGTCCACCTTGGTGCCGGCGCTGACGGCGGCGGGAGCGGCTGCGGCGGGAGCCGCGGCAGGCGCAGGAGCGGCGGGGGCGGAGGGGACGGGAGCCGCGGCTTCATACTCGTCCAGGAGCATGGCCTCGCCGCGCTCGACCTCTACCTCGTAGGTGCGGCCCTTCAGGGTGATTTTATATTTCATTCCAATAACCTCCGATATTCCGATTTGGCTCCCCGTGAAAGGGGGGGCTGTCGCGGCGCGTCTCACGCAAGCGCCGTGACTGGGGGGCGTGTACGAGCGGAAGGAACTTCAGTCCTCCTTGCTCTCCCTGATCGACAGGAAGCGCAGCTCGTTGAGGGGCGCCTTCAGCTCGTCGGCCACGATGGCCATAAGCATGGCGGCGGTGCGGGGATCGGTGTCGTAGAGCTTCACCTCGCCTGCAGCGCCGGGAGCCCAGGGGCCGGTCTGCTGAATGACGAAGCTCTCGCCCTTCGTTTCCGGCGCGGGGATGCCGCCCACGGCGGTGGGCACGGCTTTTTTCCTGCTCTCCGCAAAGTCGCCGACGGCGGTCATGATCTTGATGATGCACATGAGCAGCACCAGCGCGAAGAAGACCACCAACAGGCCCGTCACGGAGTACAGACAAGCGTCAAGAAATGTCATGCCTTATTCCTCCACAGCTACGATGCTGTACTTGCAGACGCGCTCTTCCTTCTCCCTGCGCTGCTCGAAGAACTTCTCCGCAACCTGGGGGAAGGCGATGTAGCTGAGCACGTCTTCCTCGCAGCGGGCGGTGCCGCCCAGCTCGGCGGCGGCCTTTTCATAGAGGTCGGCCGGCAACGTCTCGGCAAAGCGGCCCTCGATCGGCTTCTCGCCGCCGAGGATTTTGGCGCGGATCTCGGGATCGATGGGCGCGGGGGTCTTGCCGTACTCGCCGCGGCAGTAGGCCTTGATCTCAGCGCCGACGTTCTTGTAGCGCTCGCCCGCGAGCACGTTCTGCACGGCCTGTGTGCCGACGAGCTGGCTGGTGGGCGTCACGAGCGGGGGATAGCCCATATCCTTGCGGACGCGCGGCGTCTCCAGCAGCGCCTCGTCAAACTTGTCGAGCGCGCCCAGCATCTTAAGCTGGGAGAGGAGGTTGGAGAGCATGCCGCCGGGGATCTGATAGCTCAGGCACTGGGTGTCGGTGGAGAGGGAGATGGGGTTGAGGTTCCCCTCTTCCAGCGCTTCGGCACGGACGGGCTTGAAGAAGTCCGCCATCTTGAGAAGTGCGTCGCCGTTCAGACCGGTCTTATAGCCCATCTCGCGCAGGGTGTAGTCCAGCGTCTCGGTGGCGGGCTGAGAAGTGCCGCCGGAGAAGGGGGAGATCGCGGTGTCGATCACGTCTGCGCCGGCTTCGATGGCCTTCAGATAGGTCATGAAGGCAAGGCCGGTGGTGCTGTGGGTGTGCATGACGATCGGCAGATCCACCGCGTCCTTCAGCGCAGAGACCAGATCGTAAGCGCTCTTGGGGGAGAGGATGCCCGCCATGTCCTTGATGCAGACCGAGGAAACGCCCATCTGACGGAGCTCCTTTGCCATTTCCACGTACTTTTCCAGCGTGTGCACGGGGGAGGTGGTATAGGAGATGGCGCCTGAGGCCATCGCGCCGGACTTGATCGTCTCCTCCACAGCGACCTTCAGGTTGTCGAGGTCGTTGAGGGCGTCAAAGATGCGGATGATATCGATGCCGTTGCGGACGCTCGCGCGGACGAAACGGCGAACCACATCGTCGCTGTAATGCTTATAGCCCAGCAAATTCTGGCCGCGTAGCAGCATCTGCAGCTTGGTGTTGGGCATCTTGGCGCGGATCTTGCGCAGCCGCTCCCAGGGGTCTTCGCCCAGGAAGCGCAGGCAGACGTCAAAGGTCGCGCCGCCCCAGCATTCCACCGAATAGAAGCCGGCCCGGTCGATGGTCTCAAGGATCGGCTCGAATTTCTCGTAAGGAAGCCTTGTGGCGATGAGGCTTTGGTTGGCGTCGCGCAGGATGGTCTCGGTGAATTGAACTTTCTTCATGCGTTCCTCCTCGTTGATGCTGTATGATAAAGACTGTTGTAAGAAAGATTGGAAGTGCTCGCAGCGTTGTTCGGATGATAAACACCTTTCTTCTCAAAATACATAGTATCATTCTTTTCCGCAAACTGCAATTGGCGATTTTCACGGAAAAGCGATTTTTTACGCAGCCCGCGACCGAAGACTTTGGGCGAAATACAG